>DBTP01000096.1 GCA_002307115.1 Fibrobacter sp. UBA1313
GTCCAGAACAACGGATCCACTTCAGCCCGAGTAACTTATTTTCTAGGCACATTGTGACAGGAACTCTTTTGCTGTCCCACCTGAATCCGCCATTTGAACTTACCAGTCGAGTTTCCCAGTGAGAGGGATATTCGGGTAGTTTAATTAATTCGGGGAATATTCGGTCTGACTTTTCATAAAGTTCCACTGGTGGCACATCTTCGTTGTCAGGAGTGCCGAGTTCTTCGTTATAGTCATGAACAAAATCCCTCAATCTTCTGTTCTGCGCATTCAGATTAAGTTCCGGTGGGCGAGTGCACAGACGCTTCATTTCCCTGTGCATTCTTTCATGGCGGGGATTTTGACCTGGTGATGCCGGCTCTATTCTTAGATGCTTTATTCCCAGCTCAGTCCACCAGACATTGAGATGGGTTATCCCATTGATTCCAGATGAGGCGAAAGGTCCTCCGTTATCGGAAACAATTACCTCCGGCAGGCCATATTCTCTGAAAACCCTTGTCAATGAACGCATGGCATCTTCCGTTCTCGGTCCATAATGACCGTCGGCGCATAATATCATGCTGCTGAAGTCGCAACGCACGGTCAGCGGGTAGCAATAAATGCCGTCCCGTGTTTTGAACTGACCTTTATAATCCATTGTCCAAAATTGGTTTGGGTATAACGGATGGAATGCAGGCTTTCCAGGGTGCTGATGCTTTTGCCTTCGGTTGTATTGATTTGTACGGCCTGCACGGTCGAGAATGTTGTGAATCGTTGTCTGCGAAGGTCGCTCAATGTTTTTGAAGCGGATTCCGAGATGCGAATGAATTTTATGTGCTTGCCAACCTTTTCTTTTATTAAGATCCAGAATCAGGTTTTCGATCTCTGTCGACGTTTTATGTGGGCATGAGATCGGTTTGCTGGATCTGTCGCAAAGTCCCTGAAAACCCTCGGCATGGTATCGATTGATCCACTTGTCAAGAGTCGGTCTGCTGATGTTGTATGATTGGCATAGTTCCGTTTTTGAAAAATTACCAGTCAAGAGTTCTCGTATTGCGCAATATCTTTCGTCCATAATTGTTGTTTCACTCCATGGCATGGTGGCCTCCTTATAGAGACCAAAATATTTAAAAGTGTAAACAAGGTACGTTGAAATTATTGTAAAGGAGGTATATTGAAATAACCAAATGCCTACATTGAGAGCTTCAATGGACGCTTAAGAGATGAATGTTTAAATGCCAATTTGTTCATGGATCTTGAGGACGCCAGAACCAAGATTGAGACATGGAGAACATTCTACAATGAAATACGTCCGCACAGTTCTTTGAGAATGATGTCGCCATGGAAAAATATGGCTAAATTCTAACCGGAGACTATCACTTCGACTGTCCTCACATCAACACCTGTAGAATTTCGGGATACCAAGCACTCGCTGCCTTATTGTAGGCATCAAAGCCAACTCCAGTGAAAGCCCAGTAATGCCAGCTTAAACCAAGTCCATTCATAACTTCTAGGAGGTCTTTGAAATAGCTTGCTCGATTTGCATCCGAAACATCGTTACAAGCGGAAGACGCTCCAAATTCACCGACATTGAGAGGAATATAGGTCCCATTTTTTCCGGGAAAGAGTTTTTTGGCAAGGGTAATGTAGCTCTTGAAATCACTGACAAGGGTGGATAACGCTTGTTGGTCAGTTACATCCCATAAAACCCCACAGGCTCTGTCATCGTGACCCTGGTGAGTAAAACTGAATGGATCGTAATAATGCCCGGAAATAATCAGATTTCCATCAGCGGGTAAAACCAAATTTGCCATTTCTTCAAATTTACCCCAGTTGCCGGGATTAATCATAATAGTCCGATCAGGGTTTGTGGCTCGAATAATGTGGTAGACACTGTCAATAAACACATTAAGGTATGTATCAGAAGCCCCTCTAGATTCGTTCAGAATTTCAAAAACGAGAGAATCATTGCTGAAATCCTTGAATTCTTCTGCAATTTGCCTCCAGATCCCGAAAAATTTTGCTTCCTGCCCCACGGGATCAGCATAAAGTTCCAGATAATGGTGGACGTTAATAATTACGGGCATTCCCAGGGAATTTGCAATGCGGATATCTTCTTTCACGCCCGCTACGCGAGCGGCCTGCAATGTGTAGGGGGCTACATTTTCGGCGGTCTGATTCCAGCGCACGGGTAGGCGAATAGAATTAAACCCTGCCGTTTTGACAATAGTAAACCATTCGTCCTGAATCGGATTACTCCAATAGTCATCCAAATAATCGTATACTGTATTCTCATCTGCAGTACTCCGACCCGCGTCCCAGGAGTTCCCAAAGTTTATGCCTTTGCCAAGAAGTTTATTCATTCGAATGGCAGGGCTATAGTCAATACTCCTATCGGAACTGGATAGAGCAACAGAAGAACTACTATCAACGATTTCAATGCTACTGGAGCTTCCCGGAGTAACCGGATTTGAATCGCTACTATCCCCGCTACAGGCGATGAGCCCGAGTACGGGAAGAAAAAAAGCACTAAAAAAGGGCTTGATGATGTTCATGAGTCGTCCTTGGGTGACTTTGAGTCTAAAAATTAAGCGTTACTTTAAATAGACATCATCCTCTTCAAATATTTCTTGCAGGTTCGCAGAAAGTGTACACATTGGAAACCTGCTTTTTTAGCTCAAAAAGGATTGTTTTTAAAAGAAAATACTTTTTTACTGTAATAAAAGCTCCGCTCTTTGAGATAAAATCCTATTTTCTGGGCGGAAAACAAATTATATTCGAGCCTGTTGTTGGTTTCCGGAGACTTTAATTTTTATGAAAAAGCCTATTTCCCTTTTGTTGATAAGGATAGCGATACCAGCATTGTGTGCTGTGTCGTTTACTTTCGCCGGATTTGAAGATTATAGGGACCGCGATGCTGCCCGTTTTGTTATGAAGGAAGCAAAACCTTTCCGTCTTGACAAAGACGTTGTGACCGTGGTCATGCGGGAATCCATTCCGCGCGGTGGTGGTTATACCTATCAATACCCGCGTGAAAATCCAGAGCCCATTATGACCGACAAGTATGCTAAGGAAGGGGCTCTTTCGATGCAAATAGAATTGGTCGCTACGGATTATTCTGGCGTGGCCATTTGTATTGCAGGCTCAGTAGATCTTACCCCCTACCTCGAAGACGGCGTCCTTGATTTCTGGATCAAGGGTAACCAGGGCGGTGAAAATGCCTTGTTCGTGTTGGTTGATGATGGTGTCAAGAGCAATGGTGAATCTCTTCAAGTGAAGCTCCGCTCCAAGAGTCTCGGTGAGATTACGAAGGAGTGGAATCACTTTAGCATTCCCCTTAAATTATTTGGAAATACGGGTGTCTATTGGGATGTGAAAAACCAAAAGGAAGTGCTTTTGCCGTTTGCTTGGACCAATTTCAAGGGATTCCGTCTAGAAGTCCGAAAAGATGAAAATACGGCCTTCAAAGTTTGGATCGATGACATCGTAATCAAGAAGCATGGTCAGCCTTATCAAGGCCCGGCGAATTATCCCTTCCGCAATGAGATTTGAGAGGTTTTATGCGTAAGATATTTTTATTGTTTTTTATCGCCGCAGCATCAGCTTCTTGGGCTTTGTCTCCAGAAGCACAATTGGATTCTGTAGATCAATCTCTGGACACTTTGGCAAGTGACATGGAATCTACCCTTATGGGGAAGAATGATGTGCCTGTGTCTGTTTCCGGTATGATGGATTTCCGGTTGAAAAATTTTCATTATTCAAATGTTTCTCCGCTATTCTTTAGTGACAAGGCCCGCACATCCGTAGATGCTTTTTTCAAAGTTTCTATTGTGGCAATGCCGAATTCTTATATGACTTTGTGGACGAACCTCTGCTTTCCGTTCGATATGTCTGGATTTTATACAAATTATTTGGCGGATAATCCGACAAAAAATCCGACGAATAATGAAGAACGCGTTCTCTTTAATCATAATACGGACTATGTCGGTGCTTCGATTGATGAAGAAATGAATGTGGGTACTGATATCCGCGCTGGTTTCTTCAGCATTTATGCAACGGCCGGCGGTGTCATTTGGGCTAATGGAAGTCCGCTGACGATGTGGGAACGTGAAACAGCCCCCCGTTTTGCTTGGCAATATGAAACGTTCGAAGACGAAAAAACGGTCAGTACCTATTACAAGGAAAAAGACTTCAAACCTGTAAAAGAAGGTGGCCGCGCTTTCTGGACAAATCGTTCTTTCGGTGGGCTCTTTTTGAATGCCTATCAATTGCCTTTAGGTTTTACTGCTCAATTTCTGCTCTCTCAGCCCAAGGATATGGACGTTGGAACCCGTGATGGTCTTCGCCTCTATGGTGGACAGCCGGGTGAAGAGGAAATGACGGGTGATTATGATATGCGCGGTGATGTAATTGGTGCTCGCATTGCAAAAACCAAGCTTTTTGAAACGATGACCCTTGGTGCGAACTATATGGGTGTGTTTTTCGATGAGGGCATCATTTATGAAAAAGAATTTACGGATTCTGCGGCCAATGTTTGGCCGAATGAACAGCCTTTCCTTGATAACGCTCATATTGTTTCTTTAGATCTTAAGGGTAATATAAATTCCAAATTCTATTTGATGGCTGATGCTGGTTTGAGCTGGTCCGATTCTGTAAAATTTATTGCAGATTCTGCTGGCAACTATGACGAAGAGAATACGACCGATGAATATTCCTCTCCTGCGTTTGGCATCTATGTAAAGGCCCAGGATAAGCACCTAGACTTCTTGCCTACGGTTGTTGAAGCCGTTTATTTTAGCAAGGACTTCTATTCTCCTTATGGTATAACAGATCCGTCCCGTTTCCGTAGCTGGCGCAAGGATGAGATGTATTTGAATGCAGGTTCCTTGCGTTATGGCTCGAATATGGCGGGCGTTAATTTGAAATTCGAACCAGAATTTAATCGCGGTCGAATTGGCATCCAATATGGTCAGCATCGCCAGATTGAAAAAAGTGATGATGTCCTTGTTTTCAATTATCGCTTGAATGGACGCAATATGTGGGAAAGCACCAACTCTTGGACCAAGTACAACGCTTTGTTCACCGCTGATTCGGGAAATTACAAGTCGAATGGTTACATAAGCCGTGCCGGTGTTTTGACTAGTCAGCGCAAGATGTATCGTCAGAAAGGTGGTCTTTACGGCGGAACGTGGGAATTATGGGAATCCTTCGTCCCATACGAGAATGCAAATCAATTGAGGAATAAGACTGTTCCTGTCCATACGAAATGGTCTTCTTACTTGTCTATTGAAGGCGGTTATGACATCGGTCATTGGTTTAATACGGATCGCAATGTTATGATGCAAGTCTATACGTCCCTTTCCGGCATTTCTAAGACTTTCGCTCCGATTGCCTATAGCGGTGCACAGAAAGATATGCTTCTTTGGAGCTTCTATGGACAGTTCGAACCTGCCATTGCTGTAACTTCAACATTCCATATGGTCGGCTGCCTCGGTCTCGAAACTTGGCAGGCAAAGAATGCTTATATAGTTACAAGCTCTGCAACTGGAATTAGCCAGAACTCTGACTATTATAACGTTCTCAGCGCGTCTTCCTACTATGAATACTCTCCAATTGATTATTTACAGACTGCTGTTGGCGTTGGCTTTGATTGGGATTTCACGGCTCGTGCGGGCTTGCATGTTCGTTATAAATGGGCAACGCATACTGATGAGAATGTGTCTGATAACGATTGGCACGCTCATTATGTCTCTGTTGAAACAAAGATGTGGTTTTAAGAGGTTCGCTTATGATGCAAAAAACTCTTTTTTCTTTGCTTTTGATCGGTTCTGCGGCTTTTGCGGCCTCTGAGTTGAAAACTAATCAAGCTCTTATCAATGGGAAGATTGACACGATTGAATCCAAGCGTGGCATTCAAGTCAGTGGTAATATCCGTGCAGTGTATTTGGGCTCTTATTACGATTCGGATCAAAAAAATGTGGACTCCTCTTCTACGATGCCTGATGTGGAACGCGATGAGTTTGTGTCTGCCGATTTGGATTTTCATTTCCACCCTTGGGATTTTGTCCGTGCCAATGTGATGCTTCGCTTAGAAGCGGGTATGCAGGATTATTTTTCTGCAGCCTCTAAGACGATTGGTGTCGGTTGGATGAACCTCGAAGGAAACATTGGAAGTGACTTTTATTGGGTCGTGGGTGATTTTAGGCAGCGCTATAGCCCGTTGACTTTGAATGCTCCTGATGTGCAAGTGATGTATGAACCGCAGATTTTCTCTCGTGAACGTCAAATGGCCCGTACTGACGCCCAATTGACTGGTGAAGAACGCAATTTGGAAGGTGCCAATTTGCAATTTCGTCGCTTTTTAGGTGAACAAGCCGGCGAAATCCGAGCTGAAGCTATAGGAGCACGCCTTCGTCGGGTGCAAGTCCTTGATCTTTCGGGTGCAAACGGCAATATTCTTCCGAATGATTCCGTATCGGGAGCCTCCCAGTCAGCTAATATGGATAAGTGGCTTTTGAGCGGAAACATTGAATGGCTTCCGATGAATAAGAATTTGCTTTTAGGCGTCACGGAAATGTTCATCTTCGATGATAAGAGTTCTTATTCTTATACTTATCGCCATGAGGACCAGACGGTTGACGGTTTGGATTCTAAATATGTTCTGCAATCAATCAATGCGGTTGACTCCCTTCCGCAACGCACGTTTGTTACGAGTGTCAGGGTGGGTGGTGATGTCGCGAGCTTCTTGAATAATCCTAATTTAATCTTGGATTTGACTGCCGAATATGCTCGTTCTTCAGACGATGTTTATCACAGTGTTGCAATCTCGGATACTACATATTTTGCGGAAAAGGAAGTCTTGGACGGTGATGCAATCCTCGCAACTTTGAATGCTGGCTACAAAAGTGGCAATACATGGAAAGTCCAATTTTCCGGCAATTATATTATGAATGACAGTAATTGGTTCAACAACTTGGCTCAATCTCCGCAATTCTTCGCTCAACGCATTTTGAATACGGACCGCGACGGCACTGTTTCTAAGTATGGAGTCAATGCCCCCTTGTATTCTACTTTTGGAGCTCTTTATCATTTTACACCGAAGTTCTCGCCTGCGGCAACAACTCTTGCTACAGATGATGCTGGCTTCGCAAATGGCCAGACAAGCAGTTATGACATAGCTCCATATTCAAAAAATTCTTGGACTTCGCTGGTCTATACGCGTAGCGAATTGGCTCTGATCAATTCAATGAGCGATCCCGCTTTGCAACTTTCGCTTCCGAATGGGCTTGCAACTTCGAACCGCACGGGTGTTCAAACTGGCATCACAGTAGGCCTCAACGATTTTGCTGAAGTTCAACTCTTGTTCAACTCCTTCCAGCAGGTGAAGGCTGAATCGGTCTTTGATAAGGCAAAATACCTTGAATATGGCGCTGGCGCAAAATGGGATGTCCTCAAAATGCTGAGATTTAAGTTGCCTTTGGAAATCTCTGGTAGTTACAAACATTCTAGCCGGAAGATGGGCATGGAAGGAGCTGATTCCCTTGGATCTGGCGAACTCAAGTGTGATTTTTTCAATGCCGGATTTTATTGGCAATATTTGCCGAGACTCGGTGTTAGCGCTGGTTGGCAATATATTGATATGACGTTGGATGATTTGGCATCTCTGACGAAAGGTGGTGCCGGTTATGAAGTTCCTCTAGTCAAGGGCAAGCAGATGCAATGGATGGTTGGCCTTGACTATTCTTTGACTAGCGATGCTTGGTTCACTTTGAATTACGGAATCATTTCTGTTGAAAACACTTATAATGTGAGTTCTGGAACGGGTGCTAATTTGAATTATGCGATTTTGGATGCGAATGAAATTTCATATAAGCATTCTTTCACTCAAACCATTGTTGAAGCCACGATTAATGTGGGCTTTTAAGCGAGGCACACGATGAATTTGAATAAGGATAAATTCCCTATGGCTTTTAGAACATCATTATTCTTGGCCCTTTCGATTATTTCGATAGCTTCCGCTGCAACGGATTCTTCTGTGGTTGTTCGCCAGCGCAGTCTTTTGGATAAATTGGATTCTATAAATACAGCTGTCCTCGGATTCCGCATAGGTGGAACGGCCAAGGCGGGCGTTCTTGTTTCAACGCTTTCATCGGATCAACTATCCGATCAATCTCCATCGCGGGAAACGCAAGCGTATACGGATGCAAATCTGATCTTGACAGCGCGTCCTAGTTCGGAAACGGAAGCTCGCGTAGAAGTCCGTTTGCACAAGGATTGGCAATCTGGATATGAAGAATCCGTCAACCCTATTATCGGGCACTGGTTCTCCTATGATGGATTGATCTTGGACAAGCACCTTCTTTTTAATTTGGGATATATGAGAGTTGGCTATACTCCGCTCACTCTTTATGTTCCTGAAGATGTTGTCTTGCAAGAACCTGAAATTTTTGCATCGCGTCGTAGAGATGCTCTTGCGATGCGGAATTTGGATACTTCGACGAATCGTCTTTTGCAGGGATTTAATGCCGAATATCATAGCGGTAAAGTCGGACTTCTTTCGGATATTTACGCTCAGGGCACCGCTGCGCGCATTCGCAATATTGCTAAAAAAGCCGATCAAGTATTCTTTGATTTTGATTGGAGCGATCGTTATATGTTGGCCGCTAATGCAGGGGCTTCAGCTTATGGCGTCACTTTGGGTGGAAACTTTGTTTCTACGTTTGACAGGGAATTGAGCTCTCGCTCGCGCAGTGCTGGCACAAATTATTATTATGAAGATAATTATGTTGGTTCTGGAATCTTTGGCTTTGATTCTAAAGAACTTTTGAGCGATTTGCCTGTTCAGTTTGGAGTGAATGGTGAAGTGGCTTATTCTCGGTGGATTTACACTTTGGATTCTGTTCAAGTTGTAGATACAACATATTCTTATTCGCTTAAGCAACAGACTTCGATTACGACTACTGACGGCGTTAATTTGGATACGATTTCTGAATATTATGTGGCAAAGAAATCTCAAATAATTAGAGATTGGTATGATACCGTTTTGGATCGCCAGAGTGACATTGCCTTTAATATTCAGCCATATGTAAAGGGCTCTTTTGGCAAGGTTGACGTGAACGTTTCCGGGCTTTATATGAATAACGGGGAAAATTTTTGGTCCGAACAAGCTGCGTCTCGTAGTTATCGGGGAAACACTTCCGTTTTGAATTCAGCTTCTTTATTTGAAGGACAAGATTCTTCCCTGCTCTCTCTTTTCCGTTCGGGAAGTTTGGAAAATATGTACTTTGCCGTCTACAACACGAACGTCTTGCAACAGCAAAATTTAATGAGCAAGAATGAGGTCTCCGATGTTTTATCTGTTGGTAGTGAGTCCAACTACACCTATTCTCGCTTGTACAACAATTACAAACTTGCCCACTTTTACCGCAACGCTTATTCTGCGGCGGCTTATAAGTTGACCGAATATGCTGCGGTAAGTGAATTTACTGATCCGAGCGTAAATATGCCGCTTCCTATGGGGCTTGCGACACCTGATCGCCAAGGCTTTTCTTTCAAGGGCGATTTTACTTGGGATGATGCTGTAGAGTTGAATGTGCGTTTTGGCCATTACACATGGAGTGAAATTGACGATCAGTTTACTCAATATGGTGTGGGCCTCGGCGTTGATGTTGCTCAGTTGATGACTTTTGACAAACCTCTTATGATTCAGATGTCCTATGAAGTTGCTTCGGAAGACAATTATTTGAAGCGCAAGACCTCTCGCATTGTTGCGGGTGCTAATGCTGGTATTTGGGGACCTTTTGCTGCGCAGGCGGGGGTTGAATTCTTGACAAAGAAATATGGAAATGGGTTAGACCTATATGATGATGCCTCTCTTCTCGTCAATACGGTGGACGAAATGTTAATTCTTGCAGGACCACAGGTCAAGCTTGCTCCAGGCGCTTGTTTGAGTGTTGAAGGCGGATATATGACGAATAAGGTCACTTATTCTACTACGGCAACGGAAACTGGGTTGAGAGTGTCTCAAGAGCTCTCCATTGATAAATTTATCTTTATGGCCGATATATCGGTCTCGTTCTAAGCGAGGACTTTATGCGAAATGTTGAAATTTTCAAATTCTTAGCTGTAGGATTTGCCGTGGCTCTTTCCTTTTCCGCATGTTCCTCAATGGATACCAATTCTGCAAAGGACGGCAACTGGCCTACGGATTTTGTAGTCTCAGAATATTCGGAGCTTAATCCCGATATTGCTAATGCACAGCGGAAAACGTCTGTTGCTTCTGCAAATACTGAGAAATCTTGCAAAATCAATACTTTGTTTTCAGACACTTCTGAAACAGCCAAATTTCTTGCGGATTCTATAGCACTCAAATCCATTTTCACGGATTATGCTTCTTTTTCGGCAACGTATTGGCCGGGATATGAACTTTTTACAACGAATACGCTTTATGCAGATTTTATTCAAGTCTTGTTTACGAGCTTCCACGTTTGTGGTAATACTGCAAGTGAGGATGTAGCTTATTTGGTTTCTATGCCTGTAGACTCTAGTTTGATATCTATGGAATATCTTTTGATTGGTGCTACTGAAGGGCGAGCTTATCGCTATTGCCTAGAAGGGGAGGCCAAGGTCTTGCAGAATCCTTCGCAGGGAGTGGTCATTAATGAGGCTAAGGGCGAATATGATTATTCCGATTCTTATTATTGTTTGAATAAAGCAGATCAGCAGAAATATTTGATTGAGGAATGAGGATCTTATGAAACTTAAATGCTTGTCATTTCTTTTCGTAGCACTTTGCTTAACAAGCTTGACCTTTGCTCAAAACCAGGTCATAGGTTATTTTCCATATTGGGCGCAGTATTCTCAATATAGACCAGCCGATATTCATTTTGAACGAGTCTCTGAGCTTCGTTATGCATCCCTGGTACCTGTCTCTGATGGTTCCATTACTTGGGCCGATGAAATGGACGCTGCAAATTTTGATTCTCTTTCCCAAGAAGCCGTTAAACACAATGTTCCTCTTGTTGCCGTTATCGGTGGTATGGAGGCTAGAGACGCTTTCGTCGCTATCGCTGCTGATGAATCTTTGCGTTCTACCTTTGCCAAGACTGTCGCGGAATGGGTGAACCGCTATAATTTGGCCGGCGTTGAACTGGATTGGCAAGGCTTGACTTCTGACAATGCTGAAAAATTTTCCGCATTGTTCTCTGAAATAAAGAATACCCTTTCTGGGAAATCAGTCGGGGTTGCTGTTTATTCAGCCTCTGCGGATGCGTATGGAGCGACGCTTAAGTCTGCGGATTTTGTAACTGTTTTCATCGGCAATCAAATGTCTGTGGATTCGGCGACCGTCCGTCCTAATTTGAGTCTTTCCGATGTTTCTGCTGCAATGAATTTGTTTGCGGACAAAGGTGCCAACAAGGCAAAATTATCCGTAGTGGTTTCTCTTTCCGGGATGTCTTTTTCTGGCGCGTCCGGGTTGGGTTCTTCCCATCAAGGTGCGGGCAGCGGAAACGAGGGCTTTTTGAGCTATAAGGATTTGATGACTCGTTTTGATACTCCAGACTATAAGGTTTCTTTTGACGGGGCCTCCTCTTCTGAAGTGGCTGTAGGAAATGGAGAAACGGTTATTTTTTCGGGTATTCCGTCAGTTAAAGCTATCAGTTCTTGGATCAAGGATAATGGATTTGGCGGGGTTGCCTTATATGATATGAGCGAAGATCATCCAGAAACTATTATTTCGCTGTTTGTGACGGCCGGACAAGTATTGCGCCCAGGTGTTAATTATGCTCCAGCTAGAAGAAAATAATGTAATTTTTATCAAATGATTTCAACGTAAACAAAAAAAACGAGCGAATCATTGATAAATTTATAAAATAAGATATATTTCAGTTAAACCATTTTCCGAGCAATCGGAAAAATAACAAGAGAGAGAAAAAAAAATGAAAAAGAAACTTCTTTTTTCCGCTGTGTTAGCTTCCGCTACCATGGCTATGGCTGCTGCCGCTACTGGTACTCCAGGTGCAGGCGTTTTGATGTTTGACGGCACCAATCAGCAGGTGAACACTGGTGAGAGTTGCATGTATGAATATGAAGACGCTTGTGGCGAAGCCTCTACCATGGGTTATTGGTATGACTATGATGACCGCAAGGCTAATAAGGGTGACTCCTATACGCTTTATCCTTACGAACAGAACGAGTATAAGTCCTTCATCCAGCCGATGCTTGACGATGTGAACTATCTCTACCTCAAGCAAGTAACGGGAACTGCATACGAATATTCTTTTGTTGGCCTTGGCTTTAACATTGTCGACGAAGACCAGACTCCAGCTAATATTGCTCCATGGACTGGTATCTGCGTTACTTACACTTCTGATAAGCCGGTATACCTTGAATTGGGCGCTGACGCTCTTATCGATGACTATAACGCTTTCCGTGTTAAGCTTGATGCCGCTACAACTCCGACGGTTAAGAATGCTACTTGGGCTGATTTTGCTTGCGATGCCACTTGGGGATCTTGCAAGGCTAAGACATATACAATTGATCAGGTTACAGCTGCTACACAGGCTATCAAGATTAAAATTGAAGGAAAAGGCAAGATTGTTGAAAACGAACTCCGCGTCTTCCAAGTTGGAACTGCAGGTGCTTGCTCCGCAACCGCAACGCTTAAGAGTGAAGCTACTCCGTTCTGCAAGAGTGATGGAGACGGAAGCTTTATCGCTTCTGCTTGCATCAGTGCAATTCCGGTTACAAAGTCTGCTTCTCGCGTGAGTGCAAACCTCGTTGGTCGCACGCTTTCCTTCTCCGGTTCTGTCGCTGGTGCATCTGTTGAAATCATCAGCCTCCAGGGTCAGGTTATGCTTCGCTCTGCTCTTCCTACGAACAGCTTGAATCTCTCCTCTCTCAACGCGGGAGTCTATATGGTTCGTGTTGCTGGTCGTTCTGTTAATATGAATCAGAAGATTCTTCTCAAGTAAAATTTTTATATATTTGCTAAAAAAAGGACTCCTTTATGGGGGTCCTTTTTTAAAAGGATATATATTACAAAGCATCACTCGAGGCTTGTATGAATTGTAAATTTGTTTTTGTTTTGCCTATTTCGGCAATGTTTTTTGCTTGCTCGGAATCATCTACATCATCATCTTCCGATATTTCTAGTGCTGTCGTTGACATTTCTTCGTCGTCTTCGGTAACAGAAACAAGTGCCGCATCCGTTTCTCTCCCTGCGGGGGCAAACATTGCGTATCCAGATAATATGTACGCTCTTTGGAAGTCTAAATATTACGTGACTATGGCGGAGGAAATTGCTGCAGGGTCTACGGATAGCCCCTTATCTTATTTTAGTGGGATGAATCCTGCGAGAATTCGCTGGTACGGAACGGCTTTTGGAACGACTCCTTGCACAATTAGCGGGTTGAATTATTCGAGCCCGGCAATTTGGAATTCTTATAAAATGGGCTGCACAGTCTCGGAAGGCATTGGCTATGGAATGCTGATAACGCAGTTCTATGGCGATATGGATGCTTTTGACGCTCTTTGGGTTTACAATAAGGGTTTTCGACAAGCTAATTATTACGAGAATTACCCAATTGCGCTGATGCCTTGGGGCGTGAGAGGGTTTGCTGATATTGCTACATCTTCTAGTTTTAGTGCTGCTTTGGACGCTGACTTTGACATTGTGACTGCGCTGATCCTCGCCTATTATAAGTATGCCTCTGTTGATGCAACTCGAGCCAATGCCTATTTGGCGGACGCATTGAACATTGGAAACGCTATTTTGAAATATGGCGTTAATACGGCTAATTGGTTTGTTTATCCGGGTGATGACCCTATGTGGACTATGGCTGGAAAATCCGGTTATGGCATTCATAACTTGAGCTATTTCTCACCTGTTGCATTGAGGCTCTTGACTATGGTGGATGCGGCGAATTCCGCCTCTTGGAATAATATACTGATTGCCGGTTATGCCTATATGAAGGCTGTGCAGGCGAATGGTGCTGGATTGTTCCCGGATTGGTCCAATGAAAGCTATGAAGCTGCATTAGCTAAATCGGGAGATGAAAATACCTACTTCTTGTTCAATGATGAAGCGGAACGTATTCCTTGGCGAATTGCGTGGGACTATTACTGGTTTCAATCGGCTGATGCGGCTCAAGTGCTAAATAAGATGGCTGATTTTATTGTAACTAAAACGGCGGGTTCTGTTGATGCGATCCCTACGTATGCCTATGTGTTCAAAGACGGGTCTGTTTCTACTAAGGATGCGTCGTCTATAGAACACAAAGGATCTTATTGCTTGATGGGCTTTGCTGGGGCGACGGATTGGTTTAATAATTGTGCAGCCTCTTTTAACGCTTTTTCAATGACCACTACTTATACAAATTATTATCCAGATAATTTGCAATTTTTGTTCAGTCAATTAATGAATGGTCGCTTTGTAAAACCTTTCTGATTATGTATAAATTAAAAAGCACTTTTTAAAAGTGCTTTTTTTATATCTAAAAACACCCGCTGGGCCAGTAGTCTAGTAGAGCCTTCTGGTGATGAAGATTAGAAAAGCAAAGTTCTTTGTTTATATTTGGACTGTGGCTTGCTAAAGGCATAGCAAAAAAGCAAAGAACTTAAAGTGTAAAAAAATAATAACACGTTGGCACAGACACTTGGAACTGCAAGTATCATATGGAATTTGCGCCTAAAATTTGTAGAAAAATTTTTTATGAGAAAAAACGCCTTGAAATAGGAACCAATTTCTAAAAATTCTGCGAATGGAAGTCGATAAATATAATTGAGGCTGGGGTTTGCTCGGATCATGTTCGTATGTTGGTCGAAATCCCGCCAAATATTGTTATTTCAAGTTTCGTTGGGTATTTAAAGGGTAAAAGCAGTTTGATGTTGTGTGAACTGTTTCTTTTCCTCCAATTCAAATACCGAAATAGTGAGTTTTGGTGCCGAGGATATTTTGTAGATACGAGAGGTAAAAATGCAGCAAAGATGGCCCCGTACATTCGAAATCAACTGAAAGAGAGCAAGTACGGAGACCAACTGACAATGCTTGGTCAATTCTAGCCCATTTACGGGCGGCTGGTAAGAATAATCGCAAGTGGCAGATTGTGCCACACAACATGACGCGTGGCTACTATCCTAGGGCTTGGCCCGCATAGGAAAATCCCCTACTTGTGCTAGAACATTGCTTTTGTCAAGAGGGGGTAAAAGACTTTCCGTATACTTTTGAAACCAACCTTTTGCTATTGAACCTAGTTTCTTTATGTTTTTCGTGAACGTTGGTTCCATTCTTAGGGAAAAGGTTTCTGATGTGAACAAATGTAAACGAAAATTAAAGCTTTTAGTGCATAAATATCAAAAAGAAAAATTTAGATTACGGGTAAAAGTAATAGAGGTTTTTTATGAAATTAATTCTTGCCGGAGTTTTGCTTGCTGTTGCGTGTTCATTTGGAGCAACTACATACGCAAATGCTGTTCCTTTGCGTGTTGGTCCGGTTTCTAATTATGGAGCGCTGGGAACAAGCGGAAGTAAGGTGGTGAGCCTTTCTTCAGGAAAGCAAGTAATGCTTCGCGGAATGAGCCTTTTCTGGTCCGATGCGACGGGCGTCCCCTATTATAATTCTGATGTGATTTCTTGGGCTGTAAAAAACTTGGGCATGACTGTGTTCCGCTTTGCTATGGGCATTCAGTATTATGATAGTGATGGAGGAACGAGTAATGCTTTGGATGCTAACTATTCCTACATCGGGAACCCAGACGGTGACATTTCCCTTTTGGATTTGACGGTAAAAGCGGCTATTGAAAATGATGTTTATATCATTGTGGACTGGCACAGCCATCGCGCTCATAATGAAACCTCTTCTGCCGAGGCCTTTTTCAAAAAAGTGGCTCAGCGCTACGCTGGTATCCCGAACATCATTTGGGAAGTGTACAATGAACCGGTAAATACTAGCTGGGGCTCTATTCAAAGTTATGCAAATACCGTGGTTGGGGGTATCCGGAATTATTCTCAGAATTTGGCCATCGTTGGAACTTCCAACTGGTCGCAAAATCCGCAGGAAGCGAACAGTAGTCCGGTAAATGCTACTAACGTAGCGTATGTATTCCATTTTTATGCAGGTTCTCATTCCGTAAGTTCTTTTGGTTCCAACATTACTAGTGCTATGGGAGCGGGGCACGCCGTGTTTATTTCGGAATGGGGCACGACGGATGCTAATGGTAGTGGTAGCGTTAGCTCTTCTGAAACGGCAAATTGGATTTCCTTTATGGAATCCAACAAGATCAGCAATTGTAACTGGTCGCTGCGCCAGGCTTCTTCTACGTTGAACAATACGACGGAAGCTTCGGCCATGTTTACAGGTTCCACGAATTTGACAACCCAGGAGGCCCTCAGTAACGCGGCATATTCCACTTCGGGATCGATTGTTAAAACTTATCTCACAAGTTATAGCAAAACAGCTGTGTGGGAAGATACACTCACGAGCGGGGCCCGTAGCGGTTCTTGCGCTTTTGCCCACCAGAGCGCTCCAGAAACGCAAGGTACGATCACTGGCGTTGCTAATTCCAGTTGCACATATACCTCCAGTAATGAAAGTGTTGCGACGATTTCAGGTGGTGTGATTACTCTGTACAAGGCGGGATATGCCGTGATGACTGGAAATGATGGAACAAAGAGCGTTGTTACGGCAACGCTAATGCCAGCACAGACTGTGAATATCCCTTCTTACACTTGCCGTATAGATACAAGCTGCTCAGGAACGAAAGCGGGTAATTATTCCGGTTCCTCTTCTTTCGAAAAACCGATCGACCGCACTGTGACGGATCAGGGCGCAACGATTACATATTCTTCGGATAATCCTGATGTTATATCTGTTCAGCAGATTACTTGCACGGGATCCAGTTGTCTTACTGCACAGAAGAATACTAAGATATGGATTGCTAGGTTTAATTCTCGGGGAACCGCGACGATTCACGCAAAGGCTTCTGCAGTGACTGGATATCGCGCTTTGGATACGACGGTTTATTTCTACTATTTGAAAAAACAACAGCGGTATAATGGAACTTATTTCCGTGATACGGCGGTTACTGTAAATTCATCTACATTGATGCTCCTTGATACTGCCCGTTATGAACGAGCTGCGATTACGTATGCATTCTCTCCAGAAGGTTTTGCGACGAAGAGTGGTGAGTATTTGGTGGCTGGGGCTAATGACGGCACAATTTTACTGACCGCTACTGTTGCAGAAACTACAAATTATGAAGGTCAGACGATGACGGCTACAGTTGTAATTGGAACCGGAGTTATTAATGTTTCTATTGAAAAACGTCTGACTCCTGCTGTGCCTTTCCTTGCTAAGGTGAATTCTCAAGATCTTGTCTTGACCTTGAAACAGTCTGCATTTGTTTCTATTCAAGTGACAAATGCTACAGGCAAAAGGATGGATGTTTCTACGCAGCGTTATTTCCCTACAGGTGAACAGCATATTAGTTTGGCTGGATTGGCACTGGGTCGTTATTTTGTACGAGTTCAACAGGGTGGTTTTTCTAAAACCTTCACTTGGAGTAATCGATGAAATTTCTTCACTATGTTGCTGTTTTAGGTCTTTTTGCCGTTGCCGGAGCTTCTGTGAAGTTCCCGTATCCGCAAGCACATACATATGGCAATAATACGATTATTGCCAAGCCGGTTAGTGTATGCACTAGTGTATCACCTTCGGCACAATTGAAAAATCAGTTTTTGAGTTACTTGTCCAATTATTATACGGAAAGTGGTAATTATGCTCGCATTAAGTTTGATGATGTAAATTACACGGTATCGGAAGGTATCGGTTATGGTATGATTTTCATGGTCTATTTTAGCGACAATACGACGAGTTATCAGTCCCAGTTTGATAGGCTTTGGGCTTATTATCAAAACTATACTGATGGAAACGGGTTAATGCATTGGAAAATACAGGGCTTTAATTCTGTGAATCAATCTGGTAGTGCGACTGATGCGGATGAAGATGTTGCTTTTGCTTTGGCAATGGCGTATTATCAGTGGGGCGATTCTAAATACCAGACTGCTGCGGCTTCTTTAATTGCTAAGATCCGGTCGAATGATTTTAATTCGGATGGAATGCATAAGCCGGGAGACCAGTGGGATAATGTCAAGAATCCGAGCTATGTAAGCCCAGCTGCTTATGAAATATTTAAGTTCTTTGATACGAGCAATAGTTCTTTCTGGTCTTCTGCTGTTTCAAAGAACTATTCATTGCTTCAATCGAACCAAAATTCTTCCACGGGCCTTCCGTCTGGATGGTGCACTTCTTCTGGTCAGCCTACAAACGGAAACAATTCGTTTATTGCTTTTGATTATGATGCATCTCGCGCTCCTTGGCGCTGGGCTTGGTCTTATGCTTGGTACGGACATTCTCAAGCGAGTTCTTTGTTGAACAAACTTTCTACTTGGGTCAATTCTCAATTGGTAACACAATTGAAGATCAATATGTGCGTTGATGGTTCAACGAATTGTGGCAGTAACAGCATTGAATCTGATGGAACGTCTATAGGCTCTTTATCTTCTACTTTGATTTATAATTCCAGCTATCAAGACAAATTGAATAGCAACTTTCAATCGCTGTTGCTACAAAATCCCGGATATTACCATTCTTCTTTGCGCTTGCTTACTGGTTTGCTAGTGACGGGAAACTTCCAAAATTTTGCAACGGCGACTCCTGTTACAGCAACATCGTCCTCTTCCTCTTTGCCTGAAGAATGCCAAGTCTCTAGCTCTAGCACTTATGTGAATTCTGGTGCTTATGGGTGGAATTCTGAAACGGTGGAACTTTCTGAAGAATCCGCAGATGGTGTGAAAATTGGTAATTTGATTGGCAGTGCTAGCCGTCGTTGGGTGACCAAGGTTTTAGGTACTGTGTCTGCAGGGGTTACTTATACGGTTTCCTTCGAGCTTTGCGAAGATGCTGGTGGGGAAGCTCAAGATGCACACTTCCTAATCAATAACAGTGGAGAAATTTGCGATTATAAATATGATCTTTCTGGGGGTACATGTGCTCAAGCTTCTTGTACTTATACTTCCACTAACACACAATCAGACACTTTAAATTTATGGCTTTGGGATTGGGGTGGAGTCTTTACTATTTCGAAGTTGCTGGCGTATTCTAACCAAGGAGACACTCTTATTTCTGGAATAAATTCTTTGACGAAATTTGCAAGTAGTCCTGAAATTTTTCTTACTGACGGCTACGCTCATTTGGTTCTACAAGCTTACTCTAACGTTTCTTTGTTAGATGTACAGGGGCGTGTTATCCGTAATTTTACGGCTAAAGCAGGATCTTTGGCGCTTCCTCTCAATGGTATTTCTAAAGGATTTTATATGATTTCAATCCGGTCGGCCTTGGGTAACAACGTTTATCGGATTCAAATTAAATAGAGCTTTTTATTGCTAAAGGGCCTCCGCATTCTTTGCGGGGGCTTTTTTGTATATTTCCCTGCGATGCAAGCCGATAGTTTAAATACTTCTAATGCCGCACAAGATTCGTCTAGGCAATCCGGATCTAGCCCTGTTCGCCTTCCGACAGCAGCGGAACTGGGAATACACGTCAAGACGGTTCCAATTCCATCTCTGGTGAAAGGCGATACATTCGAACTTTCGGTTGATGTTTCCTGGGAAGCCCAAGGCAGTGTTCTTCTGATTGTGCCAGCTAGTTCCGCGAATACCAAAGGTATCACCCAACTTAATGTAAAAGAAAGTCATTTCCGCGAAATCAAAAGCGGGAAGGAAGTCTCGAGCAGCACTTTTATCTACACACTTTCTGCTGATGATACTGGCAGTCTGCAAATCCCCGCGCTCAAGTTTCAGATTCCAACACAAAACGGGCCTATCGAATTCGCATCCGAAAGTGTTCCTGTGCGAGTCGATGGACCTTCTCACGTGGCTTTTACCGTCGCCGGCGGAATAGCCATATTGCTGATCGGCGTGCTCGCAGGCTTTGTGTGCTTTTTGCGCAAAAAAAAGCAAAAGGAAATGGCAAAGAAGGAACTTTCTACAGAAGATGACCGCATTGCCAAAGACTTTTTGCTTCTCAAAAAGCGCCTGGCAAACGCGGATAGTCGGGAATGGTTGCTTGCGCTTGAAAAAGTTTGTAAATCATGGGCCATGAGTCGCTTTGGTGAAGATGATCTTGATGCTTTGGCGAATGCGGAAAAGCTTGAAGGGTGGGCCCCTTTGCTTGAGGAATTTACCCATGCCCGTTATGGTGGCGGGCAACGGGATGCATTTATGAATCGTGAGACGTGGAAAATAGCTTCCCGTTTGATGCAAATGACAGAAGACGAATAAGAGGATACAATGACTAATATTCAAGAACTCTCAGAAAAAATCAAGGAACAGAGTGGCTTTTGCTCCGCCTTGCTTCGTGAAGTAGAAGACACGGTGATTGGGCAGAAGGACATGATGGAAAGCATTTTGATAGGCATTCTTGCGGATGGCCATGTGCTTTTGGAAGGGCTTCCCGGTCTTGCAAAGACGACGGCGGTGAAAGCTTTTTCGGACGCGGTCTCCTTGGATTTCAAGCGGATTCAGTTTACGCCGGATTTGCTCCCTGCCGATTTGGTGGGTACGACGATTTATAATGCGAAGGAATCTTGCTTTGAGACCAGGCGCGGTCCCTTGTTCACAAACTTAGTGCTCGCGGATGAAATTAACCGAGCTCCTTCAAAAGTGCAGAGTGCGCTTCTGGAAGCGATGCAGGAACGCTGCATTACGATTGGGGATAACACTTATCGTTTGGATGAGCCGTTTTTGGTGCTTGCGACGCAGAATCCGATTGAACAGGAAGGAACCTATCCTTTGCCGGAAGCTCAGGTGGATCGCTTTTTGCTGAAGGTGAAGGTGGGCTATCCGAGTAAAGTGGATGAGATGCGCATTCTGGAAGCGGTAAGCGGTAATGGGTTGAAGCAACCGACGGCGGTGGCTTCGAAACAGGATATTCTTGCTTCCCGTCAGTTGGTGAAGTCAGTTTATGTGGATGAACGGATTCGCGAGTATATTGTGAATTTGGTGGCAGCGACTCGTGACCCCGCGAGCATTAAACGCAATGATCTCGTGAACTTTATTTCGGTGGGGGCTTCTCCCCGTGCTTCCATTGGCCTTGCGCAGGCTTCAAAGGCCCATGCGTTTATTCAGGGTCGCGCTTATGTGACACCGGAAGACGTGAAAGCGGTCGCAATGGAAGTGATGCGTCATCGTATTATTCTGAGTTATGAGGCGGAAGCGGAAGAGATTTCTTCCGAAACGGTGGTGCAGAAGATTCTGGATTCTGTGGAAGTCCCGTAGGCGTTGCTATGATGGATAAGGAAGTTCTTAAGACAGTCAGTCGCATTGAACTTTCCGTGCGGGGTTCTTTGGATGCTGTGATGGCCGGCGTCTATCACAGTTCCTTTAAGGGAAATGGCATGGAGTTCAGTGAGGTGCGTGAATACGTGCCCGGTGACGATGTGCGTTCCATTGATTGGAATGTGACGGCGCGTATGGGCACTCCGTACATCAAAAAGTTTGTGGAAGAACGCGAGTTGACTTTGATGCTCATGGTGGATGCAAGTTCCAGTTCTGAGTTTGGCTCTGGGAGTCAAATGAAGGGCGAATTGATGGCGAACCTGACCGCTCTCCTCGCATTTGCTGCGATTAGAAATAACGATAAAGTAGGGCTCTTGATTTTTACCGATCAAGTAGAACTCTTTATTCCGCCTGGAAAGGGACGCAAACATGTATTGCGTTTGATCCGCGAAGTGCTTTATTTTAAGCCGACCCATGTGAAGACGAATTTGGAAATTGCGTTGGAATATGTGGGAGGCATTCTGAATCGGCGTTCCATGGTGGTGGTGCTTTCCGATTTTTTGGATACAGGGTATGATCGCGCGTTTAAAGTTTTGCGGAAACGTCATGATGTGCTCGCCGTTTCTGTAGTGGATCCGAGGGAAACGGAACTCCCTTCGGTGGGTCTTGTAGAGTTTGAGGACCCGGAGACGGGGGAAACTTTGCTGGTGGATACGGGCGATGCGGCGTTTCGTGAAGCGTTTATGCGGGAGGCTAAAAAGCAGGGCCGTCAGACTAAAGAATTATTCGAAAGAATGTCGGTGGATTACGTGAGACTTATGATTCGTGATGAATTTAAAGATTCTGTGTCCCCTTTGATTGAACATTTTCGGCGAAGAGCCAAAGCGGTAAATAGGTAATTTGATGAAAACTGTGTTGCCGGGCTGTTTGTTTTACATGAAGCTCCGCTTTGGTGCGCGTCTGGCCTCGTTTGATAACACCTTGCAGAAAATTGAATGTGTGCGGCGAACTGTTGATTTGAATTTTGGTTTGTGTTACTTTGTATGAAATTAGTAGTGCTGATGGTTTGAGATATTGTGGCGTGTGATTTTTTTGAGTTGTTTTAGGAGTTTTGAATGTTGAAGTGTAATAAATCGATTTTTTGGTTATTGGCTTTGACGCTTTTGGGCTGCGGCTCGGCTTTTGCTTTTGACGTGAAAGTGAAGTCTTTCGTGAGTTCATCGCAAGTCTTTATTGGCGATATCTTTTCTTATAAGATAGAGGTGGAGGTTCCTTCGGCGGCGAAGGTGGATTTGCCGAGTTTTGTGGGGAACCTGGGTAGCTTTGAAGTAAAAGAGATGCAGAATGATCGTGTGACGGAGGGAATGCCGAAGGGCACGGTGAAGGTTGTCTGGAATGCGACTTTGAATACGCTGGTGGGTGGTGATTTTTTAATTGCCCCGCAGGAAGTGGAAGTGGTGGTGGGGAAGGATACGGTGAAGACCCGTACGGATCCCGTGGCGGTGAAGGTCGCTTCGCGCACAACGGGGGAAGAAACCGATATTCTGGATGTGGAAGCCCCACTCAAGGACCCTCGTTTACCTGTATGGTTATGGTGGCTGATGGGAATTCTGGGCGCCGCTTTGCTGGTGTTCCTCGGTTGGTATTTGCATAAGAAGTTGCGCAAGGGGATTGAAGAACTTCAATTGCCCCCGTATGACGAAGCAAAACTCGCGCTTAAGAAAATGCGGGATCGAAATCTGCTTGCCGTGGGTGACCAGGCGGAATTTTTTGCGAGCATTAGTTTTATTGCGAGGCGTTATGTGCAACGAAGATTTGATGTGGATATTTTGGATGCGACGCTTTCTCAGTTGAAAAAACGCATGGCCCATGTGGTCGGTTTGCAACAGGCTTATAAGGAATCGGTGGTGTCGCTCGAAGAAGAGACAGAGCCCGTAAAATTTGCAAAGATGAAATTAAATAGTGATCGGTGTGATTTCTGGAATGTTTGGATTGATCGATTGCTGGACGATACGCGCCCTCTCCCTGAAGAGGAGAAGAATAAGGACGCTAAGAATTCCAAAGAAGGAAAAGCCGCTCCAGAGGATAAACAAAAAAAGAAAGAAAACCAAGATTCCGAGCCATCAGAAAAGAAAGAGCCCTACAAAAATCATATTGATCCTGAGAGCCCTCGTATGGAAGCTGATGATGGTGGAGGTCTCCGAAAAAAAGAGAGTGCAAAGATTATCGATGCCGTGATAGTTGATTCGGATAAGGCTTCGTCTAAAGGAGGCCTGTGATGGATTTTTTAGGCTTTCATTTTCAAAATCCAGAAGCTTTTTTCTTATTGTTTTTGGTTCCTTTCCTGATCTTTGATTATTGGTGGAGCCAGCGGAAACGTAAGAGTACGATTAAGTTCCCAGCACTTGCCCTTGCACGTAAAGCGAAGCCAAGTTGGACGATGCGCTTGCGTCATATGGTTCCCGGGCTTCGCATCGCTGCACTCTGTTGTTTTGTAGTGGCACTTTCCCGACCGCAGAACGCAACAGAAGTGGAATATACGTCAACGGATGGTGTGGATATTATGCTGGCGTTGGATGTGTCTGGTTCCATGGGCATTTTGGATATGCTGACGCCTTCGGAGCGAGTAAAGCTCGGCGTGATGAATGCGGAACGTGTTTTGAAAACGGGTGAGTTTTGGAATTACAGTCGTTTGGGTTATGCTAAAATTGTGATTTCTGATTTTATTCAGAAGCGCAAGAGCGACCGTATTGGGCTTTCTGTATTTGCGGGGCGTTCTTTTACGCAGTGCCCTTTAACGCTGGACTACGGATCCCTTTTGGAAATCCTCGGTGCGGTGAATGATTCGACGGCTCCTGGGAATGGCACCGCTATTGGCGATGGGTTGATGACATCCCTTGCTCGATTGGAAAAATCAGAGGCGAAGTCGCGGATTGTGATTTTGTTGACCGATGGTCGCGATAATGCATCTCTCGTGCCACCGCTCCATGCTGCGGAAGTGGCGAAGGCTCTTGGGGTTAAAGTGTATACGGTGGGCGTGGGAAAAAAGAATGGCTCTGTTCTCGCTTTTCAGCAAAATCCGTGGACGGGCGAGATTTCATGGGGTGAACGTGAGATTACTCCGGAAGAAGGCATTGATGAAAGTGTGCTGAAACAAATTTCGACGATGACGGGAGGAAAGTTCTACCGCGCTGAGAATAAAGAGGACCTGGAAGATATTTACGCGAATATTGATAAACTGGAAAAAACGGAGATTCAGACGATTGCTTATGCTCGCTATGCAGAAAAGTTTTATCCATGGCTTTTGGCGGGAGCGTTACTTTTGCTTTTGGAACTTATTTTGGCCAATACGCGCTTTGTGAGGATTCCATGAGATTTGCTGAGATTCAATTTTTATGGGGTTTGTTTACCCTGCCTTTGTTCGCGATGCTTTTTGTGTATGCGGGTTATCGTCGTAAGAAGTTAGCGGCAAGGTTTGCTTCTCTTCCCATGCTTCCGAAGATTGCGACATCGCTTTCGCCTTGGCGCCGTAGAACCAAGATGTGCCTTTTGTTGTTGGCGATAGCGTTCTTGTTTGTGGCTTTGGCGCGCCCTCAGTGGGGACGCAAAATGGAGCATATCGAGCGTCGCGGTCTCGATCTGGTGCTTGCCCAGGATATTTCGCTTTCGATGCTCGCAGAGGATATAAAACCGAATCGATTGGTGCGTTCCCGGCATGAAATTTCGGCGTTTTTAGAAACGCTCACGGGAGACCGAGTAGGCCTGGTGGCCTTTTCAGGAGAGGCGCAGACGATGGTGCCTTTGACTCTTGATTACGGCACGGTGCAGATGATGTTGAAGGAATTGAGTCCGGGTTGGTTGATGCCTGGGACGGATTTGTCAGCAGCAATCAATAAGGGTTTGCAAATATTCAAACGTTCTAAAGTACCGAGCCAATATTCGGTGATGATTCTCATGACCGATGGTGAAGAACAAGATGCAAAAGCAATAGAAGCGGCGAAGGTGGCTGCGGAACAGGGCGTGCGCATTTATACCGTGGGCATAGGATCCCGAGAAGGAGTGCCGATTCCCATGCCTTCAGAAAATGGGGAAGTCACTTACCATAAGGATCGTTTTGGGAATATTGTGACTACGCGTCTAGAAGAATCGACATTGCAGGAAATTGCCTCTATCACGGGAGGACGTTACTATTACGCGAACCCGGGAGAGTTCCAGTTACAGAAAGTGCTTTCAGAAATAGCGACGTTGGAGAAGAAGGATAATTCTTCAAATCAGTTGGAAAACTATCAGGATCATTATCAGGTATTTTTAGCGATTGCAATGATTCTTTTGCTTGCTGAAGCGATGATTTCGGAACGTGGTCGTTTGCACAAAAAAGAAAACGGAAGATTTAGCTGAGTGTCAATATGAAAAAGTGTTATCGATTATTAGGACTTATTTTGGTGCTTGCGCTCACTGTGGCGGCCCGTCCCATCAATGATGGGAATAAACTTTTTGCGAAGGGCGACTATGCAGACGCGCTCAAAAAGTATATGGATGCGCGGAAAGATGAGCCTGCCAACCCCTTGTTATTTTACAACATTGGTACCTGTCAGTACAAGCTGGGAAATTTTGCGGAGGCGAAGGCAGAGTTAGAAAGTGCGGTGCGGATGCCCGATTCTGCATTGGCTTCCAAGGCAGCCTATAATTTGGCAAATACTTACTTTCGTCTGGGAGAAAAAGCGTCCGAACCTTCTGAGCGCATTGCGGCCTGGCGCGAATCCGTGGGATATCTCAAAAAAGCGATTGATCTTAATTCGAACTTTGAAAATGCGAAACGCAATGTGGAGATTGTCCAGCGTAAGTTGAAAGAGGAATTGGACAAACAGAAAGAAGAAAAGAAAAAAGATCCGGAAAAAAATAAGGATCAGAAACAACCGAAGTTAAGCGAAAAAGCGGAGCAAATATTAGCGCGGGCGTTGCAGATGGCGAAAGAAGGCAAATACAATCCGGCAAAGGCTCTTTTGGAAAACACCATTGCTGAAGATTCCACGGCGGGACAGTTGAGTCCTTATGTGCAACGTATTGACGATGTCATTGAAATTAAAGCAGGACGTAAGCCAAAATCTAAAGTAGATGCTTCCAATACGGATAACGACTTGGGGGTAATTTAATGAGCACATTTACCAAATCTTTCGTAGTAGTTTTAGCTTTGTTTGTCTCTGTTTCTTTTGCGGCACCGAAATCTCCCAATGCCTATTATAGTGATGCGGCGTTCCAGTATATTGAGAGTCGATTGCCTACCGCAGAGATCACCTGCAAAGAGGGCCTCTCTTATTATCCGAGTGATTCCAAGTTGCAAATGCTTCTTGATAGAATCCAAGAAGCGAAAGACGAGCAGAAGAATCAGAATAAGAAAGATAATCAAGACCAAAATAAAGACAAGAATAAGGATCAGAAGCAAGATCAAAATAAAGATCAGCAACAAAATCAAGATCAGAACCAAGACCAGAATAAAGATAAGGATCAAAATAAGGATCAGGATCAGAAGAAGGATCAAGACAAAAAGCAGGACCAGAAACAAGATCCGAATCAACAACAAGGTTCTAGTTCCAGCCAAGGTTCTCCTCAGTCTTCTGATAGTGGGGCCCAAAATGAGCCGCCTCAGCAATTGCCTCCAGGGGCGTTGAACCCTGAACAAGCCTCTCAGTTGCTCAAGGACTTTGATGAGCAGAATGGAGAGCGGAAGCCTTGGAAACCAGTGCGTGGGACTGTGCGTCCTGAAAAAGACTGGTAAAGTTGTCTATGAATTTAGAGCGTCTTTAAAGTTCGTTTTCGATGCAAAGAAGCCGATACCTGTTAGGCAAGGTCATCGGTTTTGTAATGAACTTTTCCTCAGATTGGCCTTATGGAATTTTGAGGTGACGACACGCCGAGATACTACACTATTTTTCATTCCCGCAAACCAATTTTTAGAACGTTCATCTACGAGAGTTAAAATCCCGAGAGTTGTATTTTCAACTTCGCTGTGATCGTACCAATAGTGACGTCATTTTTGAATAGACGTCTCCATGAGGGGTCTTTTTCTATTTGTTGTTATTTGAAGTCGAGAATTCAATTAGATACGTGCGGGTCAAATAAAAAAGCTTCTGTTGTTCAGAAGCCTTGGGGCATTGTTCGTTTGTCGAAAATGATTTTGACGCTTAGAACTGGTAAAAAAGTTTCATTCCTAGTTCACCAAAATGTTGGTACAAGGATTTATCCAGTGCACAAAATCCATTATCGGGAGTCGAGACACTTCCAAAAGAAAGGAGCCGATAACGTAAAGCTATGTCTATGCCAATATTATCTGTTATCAGATAATGCATGGTGAAAGAAGGAGCGATGCCGTTTCCACTGTGGACGGCGTTGCCTATTTTTTCGCTGCCATACTCGTCATGGCCAATAACGGATCCATTAACCTCTAAGCGGGCGAATGAATAAGCGAGACCGAGAGCGAGTTGGAACTTTTCTGGCCAGAAGAAATTATAGCGGTATTCTACGGAGGCTCTCCAATAATTGGCCTCTTTTTCTGTGGCGAGGGAGGAATCGTCTTCCGCATAACCCACAGAGGGATTCCACATACCAAAGGAAACGGCAATCGTGTGCTGATTCATGTTGGCGCCAATTTCAATATTGGGAATAAAAAAGCTACTCAGATTGGGGATGTAGACTCTTTCTTTGGCATCTTCGTCATCGTTGGTTTCAACGTAGCCTTTACCATCCATGTCGCCTTGAGTAAAAGTGGCATCCAATCCTAAGGCAATGTAATGGGATCGCACAATGTGAAGTCCACCGGCAAAAGAGAGGGATGCGAGTACGAGAACCAAAATGTGTATTTTTTTCATGAAACTTTTCCTTGACTATTAGAGAGCGGCATAATGGAACATGGCATCAATGCATTTCTTCGCTTTTTTTCGAAGCGATTCATCCATTTCAATTTTCATTGCCTTTTCTGGATGACGTAGCGTTTTCAGAATGTTGTCAAGGGAGTTCGATTTCATGTATCTGCACATGCTACAACTTCCAATAAACGTTTTATTTGGTAGTTCCGTTTGTAAACGGGCGCTGAGACCGCATTCGGTGAGGAGTAGGAATGGGGTGTGTGCGGGGGCTTCTTTGATGTATTTGATCATCTGCCCTGTACTTCCGACGAAATCGCTCAGTAAGGCGACCCCTGGGTGACATTCGGGGTGGCTCACCACGCGGAGGCCTGAATTTTGCTCACGAAAAAAGCGGATCATTTCGGGATCGTATTGTTCGTGGACGTAACAAGTGCCACTGTGTAGGATTATTTTTTTCTGAATGCCATTTTTGATGAGCTCTGCCTGGAGATTTTGCCCCATAAGGCGATCGGGTAAGAAAACGATTTTATCGTTATCCAATCGGGAAACAATGTGCATCACATTGGAACTGGTGACGCACACATCACATTCTGATTTGACGTCCGCCGTCGTATTTATGTAGCAAACGAACGTATGATCGGGGTATTTTTGACGAAGGGCACGGACTTCATCGCCTGTGATACTATCCGCAAGGCTACACCCGATGAGAGATCCTGGAATCAAGACTTCCTTAGAAGGATTCAAAATCTTTGCGGTTTCGCCCATGAAACGTACCGCAGCAAAGACGATCATGTCGGCATTGACTTTGGTGGCGTCCTGACTAAGTTTAAAACTATCGCCCTCATAATCGGCAACACTCATGATAATTTCTGGAGCCACGTAACTGTGCGCAAGAATCACCGCATTGTGTTGCTTTTTTAACTCTTGAATTTCGTTGATCACGGGAATCATGCGTTCGCAAGTCTCATAGCTATAATTGCAGAGGACGCTTCCTGGCTGAATCACTTTAAGGCGGTCGTAAAGTTCTTGTGCTGTCATGTTTTTAAAGTAGCAAAATAAGGGTGTTTCTTTTTATTGACTTCGGAATAGACTTCTTTGGCGGGCACACTATAGAGGCGGTCTTCTTCTGGGCACCAAGCGGAAAGACTTCTCCCGTATACACAACCTGAATCTAGGCCTTTGAATAGGGGAACATTCAGTAATCCTTTCATCGCCCAGTGTCCGAAAACAATAGGTTTTGGCCACTGAACACAATCATACCATGCAGGATTATTTTTATTATCCAAATCTTTGCCACAACCATCCCATGTCCGAATGGTGAGAAGCAAGTTGGGATCCATGGAACTCAGATTGGTTTTACCGGGTTCAATCCCTGCATGAACCAGCAACGCTTGGGGAGTATCTATCCAAAGTGGCCATTGGGAAACGATGGACGCCACCCATTCCGGCTCTTGAATGATCGCCGCCATTTTCTTTTCTTTATCCGTCCAAATTTCTTTAGGCGTATCGACAAGTCGCAGTAATCGCGCTTCATGATTGCCGCGGACACAATGAATGTCGTTTTTGAGAATAAACTGGATCACCCCTACAGAATCAGGGCCTTTATTAATCGTATCACCGGTTTGATAAATCGTATCCTTGTGGGGAACATAACCAAAAAGATTTACAATTTCCTGAAGTTCATTCAAGCATCCATGAACATCCCCAATAAAAAGGGTTCTATTCATTGCGCGCATGCCTTTTTCAGTTTTTGCACCTCTTGTTCCGAGAGTTCCCGGAAATCGCCCGCTTCGAGATCGCCCAAAGATATTCCACAATAAGTGACTCTTTTAAGGTCGCGAATGGTATGGTTGATGGCTTCCATCATCCGCCGGATTTCCCGGTTTTTACCTTCAGTGAGCACCATTTCGACAAAGCCATTTTCAAAGTGGATGGCTTCGGCATGGCCCGTTTCTTCAACCCCCGTTTCCTCATCGGTGATGTCGACGCCGTCTACAAGGCGTTGCGCATCGTGACGATTCAGGGGGCGATCTGTCCATACGAAGTAGCTTCTCGGAATCTGAAAACTAGGGTGGGTGAGAGCGTGGGCGAGTTTCCCATCGTCAGTAAACAACAACAGCCCGCGACTTTGTAAATCTAATCGTCCGATATATTTCAGGGAACGGTACCCAGGGGGCAAATACTCGTAAACGGTGCGGCGTCCTTGGGGGTCTCCGTTGGAACAGAGACATCCAGGGGGCTTATGAAAGAGAAGCACCGTGGTTTTCTCTGGAGGGCGCGCGAGTCGGCCATCGACTTTTACCACATCGTTTTCGCCGACTTGGAGGCCGGGGCCTTCCACCGGATTTTCGTTGACCGTGACCCGGCCTTCGCGGATGAGATCATCCGCAGCGCGCCTGCTTGCGATGCCGCATAAGGAAAGAAACTTATTAATCCGCATCATCGGAAGCCTCCGCATTTTCCGCTTCGGTTTTTTTCATCCAAGGGGGAATCCTTTTTGTTTTTTCTTTTACGGGTTCTGGCGGAAGGGGTGGGTACAAAAGCCCGAAGCGTAACCCCGCGGTACTAATTTTGAACGAGTCCACATGGAGCTTTTCGAGAACACTGCGGAGCCAGAAAAGGCCACAAATGATGACTTCATGTCTTCCATTGTCCAAACCGGGCATTACCGCGCGGAGTTCTCTGGATTGGTTGGATATCCGCGTAATAATTTGTTCCAAAGTGGCTGTATTAATCTCCAAATCTTCAATCGTCTTAAAATCAAAAGTGAATGTATTCAGATAATTCATCGCCAGTGCGGTTCCCGTACCCCCGATAAGGTAAACAGGTTTTTTGGCAAATATCTTGAGAGGATTATCTCTGAGAATTTCTTTGGCCCACGATTTATACTCAGGTCCAGGGATAGCCCCCATCTTTTTGAAAAGGTAAAGTGCACCGACAGGGATCGAAATCGCATTTTTTCCAGAGCAAAGTTCTGTGGAACCACCGCCAATATCAAGCGTCACGATATCATTACCATGCCATTCGGTGACGGCGCGGAACGTATAGACAGCTTCTTCTTCACCAGTAATGATTCGAGGGCGCACCCACACTGCTTTTTCCACGGCATCAATCACCATGTCAGGATTCTTTGCTTTGCGCATGGCTTCTGTCATGGCAATCGCTTCAATATTTGCACCTAAACCGTGAGCGATCATACGGAAGCGGGTGAGAATCTTCACCAATTCTTCCAATCGCGGTTGCGAAATTTCTCCGCTGTCATAAATATCTTCCCCAAGACGGCAGACTTCTATTTTCTGCACTTTGGGCTGCAATATTTTTTTCCCATCGGCTCCAATATCCCAATCGGCGATCAGGAGAATGGTGCTGTGGCTACCAATATCAATGGTTGCTGGCAATAAATTAAGCATCGGTTTTGTCTGCTGCGGAAACGTCTTCTTTCAAAATACCATTGCGGAGTTTTTCTCTCAAGGTTTCGGAATGAAGCAAAAATTCCTTCGCGTGGGTGATTGCATCTTCGACGACGGAGTCTGGGTATTTTTGAGTCCACTCGGCAACGATTGCCGCTGTGTCTTCGCCTAGTGCTTTGCCTTCTCGGATTTCATTCGCCATTTTAAGGGCCAAAAAAATACCCAACTCAAAAGAGCGTGGCTGTTCACGTCCTTCCAGTAGAGAGGAGATGCGACTTATTTTCCCTGTCAAATCCAGGGATTCCATTTCTTTAAGGTCTTGTTCGGAAATCATGTAGTGAAATTAGAAAATCAGCCTCTTGAGAGTGGAATCATTGGACTGTTTCTTTGACTTTGGCGGGTAATCTTCAGACACTCAAAGTCGCGGGAAGCTCCCCGATGCCCATTAAGTGTTCCGCTTTTTATCAGGGGAGCGATGTTTTAAAAATTCTTGGATGAAACAAAAAACCATTACAATAGGGTGAATATGCGTATGAAAGTCAAAAGTAGGGCTCGATTTTAGCTATTCCTAGAATACAGGGATAATGATATGATGAATAGCCCCACTATATGCCAAGGTTTTTTATCTCTATTCCTGGCGGCGGTTCCATTCAGGATCGGCGGCTGTCTATTTTTTTGTTGAGGGCAAAACAAAAGAGGACCGGTAAAAACCGATCCTCTTTTGTAAAGAATTAAGAAGATTACTTCTTAAGAACCGCTTTCTTGGCGAGCACCTTTTTAGGAGCAGCTTTCTTAGCGAGCACCTTTTTAGGAGCAGCTTTCTTAGCAAGCACTTTCTTAGGAGCAGCAGCTTTCTTAGGAGCAGCAGCTTTCTTAGCAAGCACTTTCTTAGGGGCAGCAGCTTTCTTAGGAGCAGCAGCCTTCTTGACGAGCACCTTTTTTGCAGCGGGTTTCTTTGTTGTTGCCATGATTGTATTCCTTTTTTTTAGTGAATGTTAAACGATGTAACTAAAATAACTTGATTTTCACAAAATATCAACACCTAAATGAAAAAAATATTTTTTTTTATTTTCTCTTCGTCTAAAAAAAAGTTAATGCACGGAACGAATATACTCTTCAATACCGTTCACACCCGCATCAAAAAGGTTCGCAAACTTTGTTGCAAACGGAGGTAGTTTTTTCTGGTGCATTCCCAAAGCATCGTGCATTACAAGCACTTGTCCATCTGTTTTTTGACCCGCACCAATGCCGATCGTTGTTGCTGTAACCCTTTGAGTAACAAGCTCTCCCAATGATTCTGGAATGTGTTCCAAAACGATTTCGAAGCATCCGAGTTGATCACAAAAGAGGGCATCCTCAAGAATTTTTTGTGCTTCTTCTTCGGTCTTTCCTTTCTGTTTAAAGTCCGACGCGGTCTGTGGTAAAAGACCCAGATGAGCGCAAATGGGGATGTCATTCTTGCGCAAGTTCTCAAGGACGCCAAGAGGGCGACCTTCAATTTTTACAGAGGTAGCACCACAATCTAAGAGACGTTTTGCATTTTCGAGAGCTGTTTTAGGATCTTTGTCACTTAGGTAAGGCATATCTGCGACGATGTGAGTATTGGGAGCGCCCCGACTTACCGCTGCAACGAAGATGCACATCTCCGTCATGCCAATCTCTCGGGTACTCTTATAGCCCAAAACCACGTTAGCGAGAGAATCGCCCACGAGAATTTGGTCTATGCCTGCCTTTTCTGCCATTTGGGCAAAGGCGAAATCATAGATCGTCAGCATTGCGACTTTGCTATGATTCTGTTTTTTCAGTTTGATGTCTTGTAGTGTTAGCATAGTTTCGTACCTCTTTTAGCCATGATATAGAATTTAAGTCTT
>DBTP01000170.1 GCA_002307115.1 Fibrobacter sp. UBA1313
CATAGGACGCGAATAGACAGGCGATGAGAGTTGCTTTGAAGCCTATTTTCATGAATCCATCTCCAAGTGAAACATAATTAGGTGCAAATATAAGAAAACAAACAAAGTAAATCAAAAGTAGTTGAAATACTCAACAAATAAAAAATCCCGGTCACAGGGGATCGGGATCTTTCGTTAAATTGAACTTAAACTATTACATAAACCAGAAAGTACCACCCAGGTGGAACATAAAGGATTTTTCATCACCATCGTCATAAAGTTTGGTAAGACCTAAACCAAAACGAGCATCAATGTCAATTTTCTGGGTAATGGAATATCCTACGCCAGCGAGTATTCCCATTTCAAAGAATTTTTGATCCGGCCATTTGAATTCGCCTCCTTCTGCTTCATACTCATCAGTCACATCTTCTCCATCATATTCCATGGTGTAATCAAAATCATCGCTAAGAACCAGAGACATAAATGGGCCCGCTTCAAAGAAGAGTCCGCTAACTACATTAAAACGGAAAAGAAGAGGAATATCAATATTCATCTGGCTGAGATCACCTGTTATTTTTAGTCCTTCTTCAGTTTCTTCGTCGGATTCAGAACGATAACCGAAGGTTACTTCTGGATTAAAGCCAATACTTGGTGTAAAAGGAAGGTATAAAGCAACACCGGCATTGAAACCAAGGCCCCAAAAATCTTCCACGTCACTATCACCCCAGAATGCAGAATAGGCTCCCGACACATGGCCACCTAGAGAAACTCCTTCCGCCATGGAAAAAGACGCCAAGGCAAGAGCCATCATTGCAATTTTAATCAAATTATTCATCATTTTCTCCTAGTTAATTAAATGATTTGATGTGGAAAAAGATAATTAAAAATAAGATTTTCAACAGGTTTTCGTAAGCATGAAGTGAAAAATTTCACTTGAGGGTCCACCTCTAAAAACAGCTTTGCGTCCATGAAATTTGTACGTGAATGCTTACTTTAGTACTTAGTGTGAACTGATTTCGCTCATGTTAATTGTATTGCTTCTGGTCATAGAAAATGAATTTTTAGAATGTCACTTAGCTCTTTAAATGCTTTCAACCCACAAAAAAAGGTGATTTCTGAATTAGAAACCACCTTTTAAATTATTCTAGAGCCAAATTATTTGGCGATCACGCGAGCCATTTCGCAAACCTTGTTGCTATAGCCCCATTCGTTATCGTACCAAGAGATCACCTTCACGAAGGTTGGGTCAAGCTGAATGCCGGCCTTTGCATCGAAAATGGAGGTCTTCGGGCAGTCACGGAAATCGGTAGAAACAACGGCTTCTTCGGTATAACCGAGAACACCCTTGAGTTCGCCTTCAGAAGCAGCCTTCATCGCAGCGCAGATATCTTCGTACTTGGTAGGCTTCTTAAGTTCGACGGTGAGGTCGACCACGGAAACGTCAGAAGTAGGAACGCGCATGGACATACCGGTAAGCTTACCGTTGAGCTGAGGAAGCACCTTGCCCACCGCTTTAGCTGCGCCAGTGGAAGAAGGAATGATGTTTTCGAGGATACCACGACCACCGCGCCAATCTTTCTTGGAAGGACCATCAACGGTTTTCTGAGTAGCGGTAGCAGCATGAACGGTGGTCATCAGGCCACGGACAATGCCGAAATTGTCGTCGAGAACCTTGGAGATAGGAGCGAGACAGTTGGTGGTGCAGGAAGCGTTAGAAATAATGTCCTGACCCTTGTATTCCTTGTCATTTACACCGTAGACGAACATCGGGGTAGAATCCTTAGAAGGAGCGGACATGATCACTTTCTTAGCACCAGCGGTGATGTGCTTGCGAGCAGTCGCATCATCCAAGAAGAAACCAGTGGATTCAACAACAACGTCAGCACCCACTTCGTTCCACTTGAGGTTCAGAGGATCCATTTCAGCGGTCAAGCGAATTTTGTTGCCATTGACAACGAGGAAGTTGCCTTCAACGGAAACTTCACCCTGGAAACGGCCATGTACGGAATCGTACTTGAGCATATAGGCGAGATAATCGGCATCGAGAAGGTCATTGATACCAACAACCTGAATGTCTTTAGAAAAATTTTGAACAGCGGCGCGAAAAACCATGCGGCCGATACGACCGAAACCATTGATACCAAGTTTGAGAGCCATTGAGGATCCTTATGTGTTGATTGTGAAACTGCAGCTTCCCCAAAAAGGGTTGCTCGCGGATGATGCAAATTTATGTAAAATTGCAGTCGTTGCGAAGTCCTCGCTTGCGTTTTTCTCTAACTTAGGGACTATGATGCCAAAAAAAATATTTTTAGCTTGCCTTTTTTGTCTGTTTGGGGGCTTTTTCCTTTCTGCATGTACCCCTTCCGGGCAACTTCTTTCTGAAAAATCGTCAGAGCCTGAACGTGAGGGTGTTTCTTCTTATGAAACCCGCACGGATGGGGATGCGAAATCGGCTCCTGTGGCTGTACTTGCAGAGTTCAAACGGCCTGGTTTCTCGTTTAATCTTCCCGATACTTCTTGGGGTTTAGTCAGCGATCCCAATGATGAGAATGCTCCGTTGGAGTTTTTCCGTGCGGAGGATGGCCGTCGTGCGGTCATTCAATTCATCGTCCTTGAGAAGGGGGATGATTCGCAAATTATGGATCGCGCCCGAATGGAAATGCAAAGTTATGAGACCGCTGGGAAAAAAGCCACATATTCTGAAATTACGCCGATGGAATTATTGGGAATGACAGGGGTTCGTTGGGAGGTCGAAGGGGTGCGTGAAAATGCTCCTTACCAAGCTTGCGGTTTTGTTGCTGGAGTGGGGAATTATGTCTTCTTTCTTTCCTTGACGGTATCGGATTCCGTTAAGAGCAAAAATGAACTCAATGTGGAATGGGAACATCTTTTCAAGGGTTTTGTTGTGGATTCCCGCATTCTTCAAAGCACTGAAAAAGAAATTTCTAAAGAACGAGTCATGGAACATGTTTCCCCATCCTTGGGCTATCGCTGGAAAGCATCCGATACTCTTTGGCACTATTGGGCGGGCATTGCGCTTCAAAATAGCGATCCAGATTTAGTGCTTTCCAATAAGTCTGAAGAAACAGCCTTTTTTGTGTATGGGGCAATCATTGATCCAGAAGAAGTCAGTTCTCAAGATTTATTCAAAGTGCTTCTGATGCGCGTGGGTCTTGACCCTCAAGATCCAGAGATGCTTGTTCAGCGTCGGAGAGGAGGTTCAATGGGAAGCTTCTCTCAAGATTTTGAAGTGACTCGAACTATTAGTGGTTTTGATTTCCATTATGTGGGGCGTTATTTCTGGGATAAGGGTCGAGGCATTTTGGTGGCTGGTTGGGCTCAAGAAATACTTTACAACAAGTACAAGAAAATATTAGATCGTAGCATTGATGGGCTTACTGTTGAATCAGTACCCGAGCGAACTCATGACTTGAAGGTGCAAAAATTTAATGCCGCTGTGGTGAGTCAGGTCGGTCTTTTACGCCTGGAAGAGAAACAGCCCTTGGTGGCTTTGAGTTACTTTGAAAAAGCAAATCAAATGGATCCTAATGAACCGCTCTATCTTATCAATTGTGGTTTTGTCTATCAACTCAAAGAATTATATGGTCCGGGAGTTAGTCATTTTACAAGTCAGATGGATTTAGTGCGCAAAAGTGGACGCCTACTTTCCATTTTGGGCGAAATGTACGAATCCCTTTTTGATTATGGACAAGCGCGCAAGTATGCAGAACTTGCTCTGCAATACACACCCAATAATCCAGAGTATGTCATTAATCTGAGCGATGCTCTTTGGGGACTCGGTCAACGAACTCAGTCTCTTTTGGTTGTACAACGTCTGTTTGACAAACAACCTTCCGCTCGATTGGGGGTTTACCTTGCTAAAACTTACATGGGAATGGATGAGTA
>DBTP01000131.1 GCA_002307115.1 Fibrobacter sp. UBA1313
GACAACGCGTTGTTTCGTCTTCTTCACCTGTAAAAGGGAATACATGATTTTCGTGTTTTTCACAACGCAACTGGTTCAGCTCTCCATGCATGTGGAGAACTCGTTTGCTCCCTGCCCGTTCATGTAAATCGTCGACATTTTGTGTCACCAGAAGAAAGTCATCCCCTAATTGATCTCCCAGCTTTGCGAGTGCTATGTGGGCTGCGTTGGGCTCGTACTGGGGAAGTCCCTTGCGAAGCCCATTATAAAAGTCTCGCACACGTTTCTTGTCTCTATAATAGCCTTCCGGAGTGGCGACCGCTTCAATAGGCTCATTTTCCCACAAGCCATCATGCCCACGAAAGGTACGGAGTCCGGATTCAGCGCTAATGCCTGCGCCTGTCAAAACCACCAGTTTCATTTGTGCAAACTTCCAAAGAACAGAGCTTCTGCTAAAATACCATGTTCAAAATCTTTTAAATACAAACTTTCATTTTCACCATGAGCATTGCATTCCGGGTCTTCTAAGCCTGTCAAAAGTACAGGAATGGGCCCAAAGGCATCACGGAAAAATTGCGCTCCAGGGATAGACGCGCCACAACCTATATAACGTGCGGGGGCTCCATACGCTTGTGTCATGGCCTCTTTCATCATTTCAAAATAAGGGTGACTAATATCCGTGGTGAATGGATTCGCTCCGTCTTCAGAGAACAAAGAAAGATCCATACCCAACGGGCAGTGTTTCTTTAAATGTTCAATCATCTGCAACATGGCCACATCGGCATCCATGCCGGGAGCCAAACGAATCCCAATCCGTGCATAAGCGGAATCTTGCAATACGTTTCCTGATTGCGTACGAGAGCCTGCTTCCATCGCGGTCACCACGATCGAAGGCTTGCGCCACAAAGATTTGAGAATATCTTTCTTATCTACCATCAAGCTCAGAGTACTGACCATACCTGAATCTTTGCGAAAGATTTCTTCCGTCATCCCTAAACTATCGTAAGCGTCCTCTTCTTCTTTAGTAGGTTCTGTGATGCCATCCATAAAATGGGGAATGACAATTTGCCCCTTGGCATCTGTGAGGCTTGCAATCATGCGACAAAGCGCTTGAGCGGGGTCGGGAATAGGCCCAGACCAAGAACCGGAATGAAGGGGGGCTTTCAGAGATTTTACCACCACTTCTACAGCGGCCATGCCTCGTAGCGATGTGGTAATCGAAGGAATTCCTTTCGCAAAATTGGAATTATCAGCCACAATCACCGCATCACATTTCAACAATTCTTTATTGTCATTAATGAGAGTCTGTAGTCCTACGCTACCAGATTCTTCTTCCCCTTCAATAATAAATTTGATATTGGGGATTTTATCGCCAAAAACAGCGACTGCTTGAGTGACCGCTGCGATGTGAAGAATAATGCCCGCTTTATCATCGGCAGTACCCCGGCCATAAAGACGTCCATTGCGAACTTCAGGAGAGAAGGGGGGACTCTCCCACAAGGCTTCGCGCATCGTTGGCTGTACATCGTGGTGTGCATAGAGAAGAATGGTTGGATTATGGGGCTTAGTCCGGAGCTCCGCATAGACAGAAGAACGACCGCTAGGAGGAGTCAAAAGCTGTACATTCTGGAACCCATTGTTCGTAAAAAGGGTCTTTACCGCTTGAGCGGAACGAATGACTTCATTTTTATCAAAACCATCGAAACTAATCGAAGGAATGCGAATCAGATTTTCCAAAGCTTCCAGATAACGTGGAAATCGCTCATGGATTCTCTTTTCTAGTGTTGCTAACATGGTTTCCTCAATTTTTTTTTGTTAATTTAGCCTTAATTATGGCATTCGACTGCATCAACCACGAATATTATCTGTTAAAGGGTGATAAAATACTTGCCCTGATCCGCAAAATTTTTCACAAGTATCCTGAATTCCGTCACGATAGTTTTAAAAACTTTGCCCGGTTTGCCCGCCTCTATGGGGGGCGTCTGGATTTATCTCCGAAGCTGAAACGCGTTATCAAATTTCCGGATCACAGTAATTCTCTTTATTTAGGTTGTCCTATAATCCTTGCCGCTGGGGCGAATAAAACCGCTAAACGGATCTCTGATTATGCGAACGTGGGCTTTGGGGGCGTTACCGTGGGCACCGCTACAAGACGCTTTCGGGAAGGCAACACACACCGCCCGCGCATCGGATTCCTGGAAGATGAGCGCGCCATGCATAACAGCATGGGACTCAATAATGAGGGTGTCGAAGTCATCTCCGCCCGCGTGGATGAACAGCTAACTCGTGCTCACAAGTGTGGGATGTGCGTGGGTATCTCCGTGGCAGAAACCCCAGGGCTTACCCACGAAGCTGAAAAACTTAAAGACCTGCTTGAGAGTTTTGCGATTGCCTACAAAGCTGGGGATTACATAGAAATTAATGTAAGCTGCCCTAACACGGGAGAAGACCGCATTGATTTAGACTCGCATTTTACAGAACTCGTTTTTTCCGAAATTATGAAACAGCGAAGTTCTCAAGGTCCGCGCAAAGCTGTATATGCGAAGCTCAGCCCAGATATGTCCGAAAAACAACTGATGCATATTATGGATATTTTGGTACGCTATGGAGTCAACGGGGTGGTGCTCGGAAATACCTTTCCGAGTGCAAAAATTGGCGCGCTTCCCATGCAAAAATGTATTGAAGATCTCGCCGTGTTACGGAATGATGGGGATCGCGGCGGTATCTCAGGACGCCCTTTATACGAAAATATGTTTTGGATGGTGAGCTACATTAAAAAGAATTACCCCAACATGAGTGTTATGGCTTGTGGTGGTATTGATCACGGTTACAAAATTTACGACTTACTCAAACTCGGTGTTGATGCCGTGCAATGCTACTCCGTAGTGGCCTTTCGCTGGATGGCGGCCCACTCGATGCGCAAAGAGCTTCTCCAGGCACTCCGCGAAGATGGTTTCAATTCGCTGAACGACTATCTTGAACGGGAAAAATGAAAAAAATTACCCTGTTTCTTTTTGCCATTGCCTTCTGTTGGAACGCATCCTTTGCAAGCTTTTTTATTGACTTGCCACCAGACGTCAAAGAAAAGGCCGAGTATGTCCCCCCTGTTGTCTCTTATGGGGGTGGCTTTTCATTCGCCTACTATTTAGGGGCGGTGGATATCGCTTTGGACGGTACATTGCGCTATCGCTTACTCGAAAATCATGCTCTGAATGCGTTTACCTCCATCGGTCTTTCAGAACACGTTTATGAGTTAGGGATGGATTGGCATTGGCTTTTCAGCGATGACGATTATTTAGGTTTGGGGGTTTCCGGTCTTGTTTTTGAAAAGGAAGATTCCTGGGAAAAAGCACCCCGTATTTCTCTTAGCTACGGGCGGGATATTCTCCCTTGGAAAAAAGCCCATTTTGCTTTTCGCACAGCCATTCGACTTTCTTACCTCATCGGCGAAAGCTTGGGGCGCGAACAAGAATACCTTACTAAAACAGCACAGACGGTGATTCATGGCTCAGTTACCATTCTATTTTTCTAAACCTCTTAGAGGAATCATTTTCTTCTCTTTATTCTTTTGTATGCAGTCTTTTGCCGCTCCTTGGCTTGGACTCACCTTCAAAAAGATTCCTTACAAAAATCAGATCGCCTTAGAAATTCAAGGCGTTCATCCCAGTTCTGGAGGCTTATCCGCTGGCATTGCGATTGGAGATAAAATAATTTCCGTGGATGGTTTGCCGCTGACCGATGTTTCGGTTATTCAGAAATGCGTAGGCAAAGCCAAAGTAGGGGAGATCCTTAAACTCGGCATAAATCGCGCAGGCAAAGAGATCTCTTTGAATGTGAAACTCACGGAACGCCCAGACGATATATCGAGCCTCACCGGTTCCGCCATCGGTAGCAAAGCGGCTGCTTTTGGAAAAAATTTCTATGCCAACAGAGAGAAACGTCAAAAAAAGCCAAAAGTGACACTCCTGGATTTTTGGGCAACGTGGTGTGGGCCTTGCCGCATGACCATTCCCAAACTGGAAAACTTGTATGAAAAACTCGGCAAAGAGGGCTTGGAAGTAATCGGTATTTCCAGCGAAGCCCCAGACGTTCTCAACGATTTCTACAACGAACATCCTTCGCCGTATCCACTTTACCGTGACGGAGACCAAGGAATGTGGCGCCGCTATGGCATCTCTGCAATACCCATGCTCATACTTTTGGATAGCGAAGGATACATTCAACAGGTGTGGAGCGGCGTTCCCAATGATGCCGCCTTGGAAGCCGCGATACGGGCTGCAATGAAGTAACTTTGTTCTTTACGCAAGTCGTGGTCCGAGATGAGATGGGGTAGCGGAATACTCTTGAGTATGTAGCGAGGGGAAGGCTTTCCCCTCCTTAAAAACATTTAAACGTTTATTTTAGTGAGGCTCTATAGACGAAAGCGGGGGCGAATTATGAACGGTTCAGAACAAAACGTGATTTTGAATTTATATATAAGAACAAACTCAAATGTATAGAATCATGCTAATGAATAAAATGATTTCCGCTAGGTTTTCCGGCATAGTAACCGTTTTGTATTTCCTTTTTTTCTTTTTTGCCATACTTCTGGTTGTCAATCCGGCACAGAGTTACTTTATACAGCAGCCGCTGTTTCTTTTTGATAAAGCTTTTCTTTGGGGTTATTTGGAATATCCGGGCGGATTTATCCAATATGTTTCCCTGTTTTTGTCACAATTTTATGTTTACCCGCTGCTGGGGGCTTTGATTATCACAGTAATCGCCGCGTTTGTTTTCTTTTTTACCGATAGAATTATGAGGGCCTTTAATTTTAATCGGTTCGGACTGCTTTTGAAGTTGGCTCCCGTGACCGCGCTCCTTTATCTTCACAGTTTCAGTGATGGAATTCTTGTTACCAGTCTGATTTTATTATTGACGCTGAAGTTGTTTTTTTATTATCTGCAAACCCTTGAAAAAGCAACGGGAGTGCGGCTTACCGTATTTTTGTTTTTTTCACTGCTTTTATTTTATGTGGCGGGAGGCTGTGGACTGCTGCTGTTTCAGGC
>DBTP01000097.1:0-278 GCA_002307115.1 Fibrobacter sp. UBA1313
TCCTTTGTGGAGTATCCCGAACCGAGAAGACCCCGCAAAATGGCGCTACCCATATTGCCTGCGCCGACAAAGGAAATTTTTTTACTCATTCTGAAACTCCTTTATCCATTCATGGAAGAGAGGAAATCTTTATTGTTATCTGTTTTCAACATCTTATCGCGCATAAATTCCATGATTTCCGTAGAGGTTTGATCTTGGAGGTAGCGGCGAAGAATCCAGACGCGACGAAGTACTTCTTCAGAAAGGAGAAGCTCTTCTTTGCGGGTGCCGGATTTAAA
>DBTP01000097.1:605-1120 GCA_002307115.1 Fibrobacter sp. UBA1313
GTGCCTTTGAACTCTTCAAAGATCACTTCATCCATACGGCTACCGGTTTCGATAAGCGCTGTACCGATGATGGTGAGAGAACCGCCGTTTTCAATTTTACGAGCCGCACCAAAGAATCGTTTCGGGCGTTGCAGAGCCATGGCATCGACACCCCCAGAAAGAATCTTACCGGAATGGGGAATAACCACGTTGTTGGCGCGGGCAAAACGCGTAATGGAATCGAGAAGAATCACCACATCGTTGCCGTATTCCACAAGACGCTTCGCCTTTTCAAGCACAATATCTGCAACTTGGGTATGACGTTCTGGTGGTTCATCAAATGTAGAGGCAAGCACTTCGCCCTTCACGTGGCGGCGCATGTCTGTGACTTCTTCTGGACGTTCATCAATGAGAAGCACTAAGAGTTTTACTTCTGGGTGATTCTTTGCGATGGCGTTTGCCATATTTTGTAGAAGCACCGTTTTACCGGTACGAGGTGGCGCCAAAAGAATACCGCGCTGACCTTTACCAATCGG
>DBTP01000097.1:1455-4056 GCA_002307115.1 Fibrobacter sp. UBA1313
TTGAATTTTTCAAAAGGATGAATTGGGGTAAGGTATTCAAACGCTACGCGACGTTTCGCTTTTTCCGGGCTATCGTAATTGATGGTATCAATACGCATCAAACCAAAATACTTTTCGTTATCACGCGGCTGGCGTACTTGACCGGAAATGGAATCCCCCGTTTTTAATTCAAAACGGCGAATTTGGTTCGGGCTGATATAAATGTCATCTGGACCTGCAAGGTAATTTAGATCCGCACTTCTGAGGAATCCATAACCTTCATTCAGAATTTCCAACACGCCTTCGGTGTAAATGGGGGTATCTTCCCCTGCAGTAGCACCCAAAATGCGATAAATGATGGCCTGTTTACGCAAGCGTTTAACATCTTGAATTTCAAGTTCCATCGCCATGCGCTGTAATTCGTACATAGGTGCATTGCGGAGTTCTTTCCATTTTTGGACAGCAAGCGCGACCTTTTCTGGATCTGCCGGTGGAGCCTGAATTAAGTCATCGGGAAGATCATCTTGGGGGAGATAACGACCGCGACGATTGTTGTTGTTATTGATGTTGTTATTGTTGCCAGTCTTATTGAATTTGTTGAATTTCGGGTGTTTGCCGTATTTATCAAATTTGGGGTTGTTATTGTTGTTATAGTGACGTTCCCCATTATTACTGCCCTGATTGTTGTTATAGGGCAAGGGCTGGTTGCCCATGGTGTTCGTCGCTTGTATTTCCTGAGTAGGTGCCGTTATTCCAGAAGTCATTTCAGAGGATGTAGAGGACTCTTGCGACTCGACTCTTTCCGACATTTCTGTATTTTCTCTCGATTCATAACTTTGGGAATTTTCTGAAGATACGGGTTGGTTTTCGTATGACACAGGCTGTTCTTCGGGTTCTGGTTGTGAATGAATTTTGCGGGGACGTCCGCGTCCACGGCTTGGATGATAGGTTTCCTCTTGGTCTTCTGGGAAAGCAATGGGCCTTGCGAGGTCGCCGAGAGCATCAAGATTGGGTAGTGGCGTGTCAACAGGGATGGAATCGGAAATTAATTTTACGGTAGTGTCGTCGGGATTTTTTCTCGGTCTTGGCACAGAGACTCCTAGTATATATTCTTGAATTTGAAAATTGAGCTATCGTTGATAACGCTATAATCCGTAATAAATGTTTGGATAGTTCTTTAGAATTGTTTGGCGCGTTTAGCTCAATTCTTGTGGGGAAGATACATAAATTTAATGCTTTTGGCATTCTATTCCCTCGAAAAATTTATGACTTTAGTACTTATTTTCTGCTTTCTTTGGAATCTTTCCTCTGTTTTTCTCTAATGTGGGGAAGATAGAGGGGAATCGTAAAATCTATATTAGGGGCGTGGAAACATTAGAAAGAGTATTCATTGCCTTGGGCAGTAATCTTTCCCCGCGGGGGACACATCTTGCTGAGGCGCGCGAGATGCTAAAGCGTATTGCTGTTGGCGGTTGGAAAGAAAGCCCTATTTATGAAACCCCTCCAGTGGGTCCTGTTGGACAGGGTCCTTATTTTAATCAAGTGGTGAGTTTTTGGTATACGCGTGGAAAAGACCATTTGCTGAACTACCTTAAGGGGACGGAGCTATTTCTGGGGCGAAAACCGCGCGGTCATTGGCAGTCGCGAGAAATTGATTTGGATTTGCTTTACCACGGAGAAACGATCAGTAAAGGTCGTCCGACACTCCCGCATCCAGAGACTACCAAGCGTCAATTCGTATTGGTGCCTCTTTGTGATGTTGCACCAGAGTGGATCGATCCATTGGTGGGTCGTTCTGTTCAGGAGTTGCTCGTGGAATTACAAACAACAGAATCTCCACTTCACTTTCGTAAGGTGGAAGCAAATGAGCTTTAATCTCTCTTCTATAGGATTCCCATGAAATTAGACGCAGGCATTCGCTTTCTTGCCATTGAAGGCGTTATTGGTGTGGGAAAGACCTCTTTAGCTCGAGTGCTTGCGGACAAATTAGAAGCGACGCTTATTGAAGAGGAATTTGCGGAGAATCCTTTTCTCCCCAAATTTTACGAGAATCCAGAAGCTTATGCTTTCCAGACGCAGCTTTTCTTTTTACTCTCTCGTCATAGACAGTTTCAAGATACTTTTGTTCAAAATGATTTATTTCGCAACCTAGTTATTAGCGATTATACGTTCGATAAGGATCGCATTTTTGCTTTGCAAAATCTGACTGATAGCGAAATGGCGATGTATGAGACCGTGTCGACGGTACTTTCCAAAGATTTACCGAAACCTGATTTTGTGGTGTACCTTCAAGCGAGTGTCCAGACGCTTATGCGTCGCATCCAAGGTCGAAATCGTCCTATGGAGAGAGGAATTGAAGGGAATTATCTGCGTGATTTGTTGGAACGCTATAATCATCATTTTTGGCATTATAGTGATTGTCCTGTGTTGATCGTCAATACGGATAATATTGATTTTGTGCATAATGAAAAACATTTGAGTCAGATTCTCGATGCGATTGCTTCGTGTCCCTCTCAAACGACATATCTAGTTCCTGAAGGTGGCTGAGTTCATGAAAGTGTTTAAAACGATTTCTGCATTGCGTCGCACATTATATTCATTAAAAAGAGAGGGAAAGACAAT
>DBTP01000097.1:4390-8186 GCA_002307115.1 Fibrobacter sp. UBA1313
TCTGTCAAAGATTGCGATGTGACCGTGGTGAGTGTGTTTGTAAATCCTATCCAATTTGGAAAAACAGAAGATCTTGATAAATATCCCCGCCGGTTGAAGGCGGATGCGGAACTTGCCGGATCTCATGGCGCTGATTTTATTTTTGCTCCTTCGGTGGAAGAAATGTATCCCCATGGAGATCCTCTGACGCTTGTGCGCGATGAAACATTGGAGTCTCTATACTGCGGGGCGTATCGTCCGGGACATTTCCGCGGAGTGCTTACGGTGGTCGCAAAGTTGTTCCTCATTACGGCGGCGAATAAAGCTTACTTTGGGGCGAAAGATTATCAGCAGGCTTTTTTGATTCAGAAGATGGTGAAGGATTTAAACTTTGATGTGGATATTAAAATCTCTCCCATTATCCGCGAGTCTTCAGGACTTGCTCGCTCTAGCCGCAATGAATTTCTCAGTGAAGAGGATCATCGGCGTGCGGTCTGCATTTCGGCGGGTTTGAATGCCGCTAAGGCTGCTTATGCAGAGGGACAGCGGAAAGTGGTGCCGTTGCGCGATATGGTCGTGAAAGCGATTCTTGTCGGCGGAGGACTGGTTCAGTTTGTTGAAGTCGTGAGCCAAAAGGACTTGCGTGCCTTTGCTTCGGGAGTTGTGGATGAAAATGAGAAGTCGGTAATTCTCGTTGCCGCTTATTTTGGTAAGACTCGCCTTATTGACAACATTGAACTTTGAGTTATCTCTACAAATGAAATGAAAGGGACGCTAATGCGCCCCTTTTTTATAGGTAAACATAAGGATAAATAGGTTGCATTTACCAAGAATTTTGAGGCGAGATATTTGTGGATATAGGAAAAAATGGAGCGAATGGTATAATTAAAGGGTGCCCTAAAGTCCTATTCCGAGAGAGAAACCTGCGTCCAAAACAAGATTGTTCGCTGCATCATCACCTTGATAGAGGTAATCTGTAGATAAATGGTGATCGTCTTTGGCAAAATCTCCCGAGGTGCTCCAGAATGCCAATCCTAAACCAGCTTCAAAAGAAAGGGCAAAATGGGACCATTTGATAACGGTTCCCATGTAACCCAGCACATCAATTTTTGAAAAGTTTCCTTCTTCGTCATATGAATCTTCATCGTAATAGCCATAATCACTCGAGTGTTGCGAGTGTCCACGGTATATTCCGATGGTAGATTGTATAAAAAAGCCGCGATGAATCTGATTGTTAAGGTACTTGCGAACGCCTGCGGCTACGCCAAATCTATTGATTTTTTCGCTTTCATCATCCCAAGAATCATTATTCTCCCATACCCATAAACTTGGGGTGGCAATAATGGATACTGCATTGGAGAGCGGAAATTCCAATGTAACGTAGATCGAGACAAGACCGACGGAAGTGGCACCTATAAGCGTAATGGGGTAGTAATACATAAAAAATCGAGGATTATCAATAAGAGAAGCCCTTCTAATTTTTTTCCTCTCTTGGAGGGTCATGTATTCTTGATTTTGATAAGTTGCAGGAGTTGGTGCGGGGTTTCCTACGGTCATGTAGACCGGTGCTTGGGCGGATTTTTGTTGCACGGTGTTCGCGGGTGCCGGCCTTTGCACAACGTAGACCGTATCTCTTTTTTGTGCTGGGACTTGCACATAGATGGTATCGGGTGCAGCAAACGTGAGTGTTGTCAGCAGCGCCAATGTGAACCCCATAGATCTTAAAACCATAAAAAACTCCTGTTAGAACTTCAAATATACTCTTTTGGAAGAAAAGTAAGCCACCAAAAAATAAAATCTACGAAACTTGTGCCTATTTTGAAATCGGCCATTCTTCCCAATAACTGTGAAGAATGAATATTTTTTTTACAGGAGGGTTAAGCTCTTTTTATATTTCTTTTATGCTTCTTAAAAAGATGTCCTTTTTGCTTTTTTTCTTGTGTTTGGTAACCCCTACTTTTTCTAATAACATTAGTGTGTCTTCATTGGATCATGCGGGTGAAATTGCACGAGATCGGGAACTTCGAGAGTTTCAGCAAGCCTTTCAACCGGGAACTGCGGGGTATTTTGCAATTGGGATGCATTATTTGCCTTTTCCCACACAAACGCAGCTTTCTTCGGAATATGGCACGCATGATGGTTTTGCTTTTCGTCACCAAATGGCCGCCTATTTTGCAAATCCAATTGGGAAGAGCGGATATGATCTTGGTATACTCTGGTGGGTAGAACGCCAAGGTTGGGATCAGGAAGATTTCTTTGTTTTGCCTAGATATGGAGAGTTTTCTTTGGTAAGGAGCATTCATACGACGGGAGCAACCATTGCGCTTCCTAAGTATCATTTGGGTGTTGCTGGTGGTATTCAGTACCAAAATGTGGAAAAAACAGCAAAAATTTACGCCGATGAATCGGATTCCCTTTTTTGGTGGGGACATGCTACTTGGGGCCCGACGGCGGTACAAACCTCGTTTCACGAAGGGGAATGGCGTCATGTGCGTGTTTCTATGAATTTGGAATCCAAAGAAATTTTGGGTGGTGCTTCTCATGGATGGAGCACCTATTTGCCAAATTTTGATGTCGGACTTTTTAATGGTGATGAAGACGATTCTTTGCGAATTTCTCTTGAACAAAATCTTTGGACACAACAGTTGTATGCAGAGGTGGTCGTATATTACCCTGAACATGGATTCCGGTCAGCCATATTAAAGTATTATCCTGATCCGTCAAGGATTGTATCATTTGATGTGACTTGTTTTCGTTTGAATAATGACGATTTGGTTTGGGGCGGCGGTTTGACTTTACCTTTTCTACGAGTCGGCTACAATCACGCTTCGGATATTGAAAACTTTTTTGGAAGTCGAGGAACGTTCATGATTGAATTCCGCTTTGCTCTTTCATCCGCTAAGAGTGGTTTCTTTGGCCTTGGGGCTGCAAAATCGGCGCCGATGGATTCAGAACGGGTTCCAAAGAAACTTTGGGATAATTCTTCGAAAAAGGCTACTGAAGCAGACAAAAAGGAAATTACAGCAAAGGGTATTCGTCGGGAGAAATCCAAATGAAAATAAAATTATTTTTCATTTTCCTTTTTATTTTGGCTTTATCCGGTTGTATTACTCATGTCTTTGTGGACGGGGAAGTGCGTCTTCAAATTAAGAATGAATCTGATGTATCGATTGCTCGTCTGGTGGTCTTAAGTGCGAATGGTGATGAAGATGTATGGATTTCTGATACGATCGCTCCAGGGGCAACCTCAAAAGTGATTTCTGGTTCGTGGGTAGGGTCTTTTGATTTGGGGCTGTCTGTTGAAGACTCTTTGGGGAGAACCTGGAGTAAAGTGCGTTTCCCTTCCATTTCATTGGATGGGGGGAGTGTTTTTGCGGGAATTTCAGAAAAAGACGGAGAATGGGCCTTCAAAATAAGGTAGCCCCTTTCGAAAATTTTAATTTTGCGTCGCAGTGCGGATAACTAAACTCAAAATATTTGGATTTAAGTCTTTTGCTCAAAAGACCGAAGTCACGTTCCCGGGGAATGGCTTAACGGCTGTTGTCGGTCCGAACGGGTGTGGTAAGTCCAATATTGTGGATGCGATTCGTTGGGTTTTGGGCGAGCAACGGGCAGCCGTGCTTCGCATGGGGAAAATGCAGGATGTCATTTTCTCTGGAACCGAAGAACGCGCGGCGATGAGTATGGCGGAAGTCTCCTTGATGATTAATAACGATCAAGGGGATTTACCTTCGGAGTATTCCGAGGTGATGGTGACGCGACGTGCGCACCGTAATGGTACCAGTGAATACTTGATCAATAATCAAGAATGCCGCCT
>DBTP01000140.1:0-3213 GCA_002307115.1 Fibrobacter sp. UBA1313
CATAACCCTTTGCGTTACCGGAGTCTCCGTTGCCAAAGAGCTTCATCTCTACATGTGGTCGGAATATATCGATCCCCAGATTTTAAAGGATTTTGAAGCCAAGTACCAATGTAAAATTGTACAGGATCTTTACGAATCCAATGAGGAAATGATTGCTAAACTTCAGGCGGGAGGCCTCAGCCAGTATGATCTGGTGATTCCTTCTGATTTTGTGGTCCCCAGCATGATTAAACTGGGACTACTCAAATCCCTTGACGCTGCACAGATTCCCAATCTGAAAAATCTAAAACCGGAACACCGCACGGCCGCCTACGATAAAGGCAATCATTATACTGTTCCTTACCAATGGGGAACCGTGGGGCTGATGTATAACAAAAAAATGGCTCCCGATTTCAAACCGAGCTGGTCTGTTATTTTTAAGCCTACAGACGCAAGACGCCCTTATGTGCTGATTGATTCCGAACGCGAGATGATCGGTACGGCTCTGAAGTATATGGGAAAATCCATGAATACCACGGATAAAACAGAGTTGAAGGCCGCTGCCGATTTGTTGATTCAAGCGAAGAAGCACAAGAACTTTCTTGGATTCGAAGGTGGTGTGGGTGGAAAGGCGAAAGTTGCTGGTGGTAGTGCTGCGTATGCCCTCGTGTACAGTGGCGATGCTTACCGCGCCATGGCAGAAGACAAAAATCTCGGTTTTGTGAACCCTAAGGAAGGGGCTGTGGTTTGGGTAGACAATATGGCAATCCCTGCGAAGGCTCCGAATGTCGCTCTCGCCTACCAATTCATCAATTACATTCTGGAACCCAAAGTAGGAGCGGTACTTTCCAACTTTAACCATTTTGCAACACCTAATGCCGCATCGATGCAATTCATTGATGCCGCCGACCTCAAAAATCCGGCAGTGTATCCGGATGCCCCAACATTGAAATCTCTCGAAAGCATTCTGGATCTCGGCAAGGACAACCGTCTTTATTCCGAAATCTGGAAAATGGTCAAGACAAGATAAAACAAACGCTCAAATAGGAATACATCATGAAACGTGATATCGAGATAGCCCGCACCGAACTGGAATGGATTAACAAAATCGTCATGGGCCTTGTGCCTTTGTCTGATGAAGTCGCCAGGGGGCTAGCCTCGAAAACAGTGGACAACTTCCGGGAGCACATTAACAAAGGCTTCCTGGAACATCGGAAATCGGCGACAATCGCCGGAGAATTCGCCGTTACAGAATGGTCCGGTGAAGGTTCCATTATCACGGATGCTCTCGGGCGTGAATTCATCGATGCCCTCGGCGGTTTCGGATTGTACAGTCTGGGAATCCGTCACCCGAAAGTAGTGGCGGCAGTAAGAGCTCAATTGGAGCGTTCCCCCCAGTACAGCCAGGAAATGCTGGATCCTCTTCGCGCCGAGCTCGGGCGTGTGCTTGCGGCCCTCACTCCTGGTGATATCGGGTGTGGATTCTTCGCAAACAGCGGGACCGAAGCCGTGGAAGGCGCGATGAAACTCGCGAAACTGTACACGGGAAAATCCGGTTTTATCGCTATGCTCAATGGATTCCATGGAAAAACTGCCGGCGCGTTGTCCCTGATGGGCAAGGCCGTTTATCGTGAACCGTTGCTGCCTCTGCTCCCGAATGTGGATTTTGCGACCTTTGGAGATGCGGATTCCGTGGAAGCCGCTTTGCGTAAGGCGAAAGCGGTAGGAAATGGGATTGCTGCGGTGATCGCGGAACCCGTGCAGGGCGAAGCAGGAGCCGTTGTGCCCCCTGATGATTTCTGGCCCAAGGTGCGCGCCATGTGCGATGCTTATGGGGTTTTATTGATTGCGGATGAGGTGCAGACCGGTTTTGGACGCGTCGGAAAGATGTTCGGCGTGGATCTCTGGGATGTGGCCCCCGATATTATGACTTTCGGAAAGGCCCTTGGCGGCGGTGTGGTCGCTTGTAGCGCGTTCTTTTCGACCCCCAAAATTTGGGAATGCATGGAACCAAACCCGTTCATTCATACAACCACAACGGGCGGAAATCCTCTCGCTTGCGCAGCGGCACTGGCGGCGGCACAGGTGATGTTGGAAGAAGACACTCCGCGTCAATCGCAGGAAAAAGGCGAATACCTTATGGGAAAACTTTCCGCCATACAAGAACGTTATCCCAACGTGCTCAAACAAGTGCGCGGTAAGGGAATGCTCATCGGTATGATTTTTGAAAATGGCGAAATCGGTTATAAAGTCGCTGCCGGTTTGTTCAAGAGACGCGTGCTGACCAGTGGCACTCTTAACAATGCCCAAGTGATTCGCATTGAACCCGCGCTCATTACGCCATACCCCATTTTGGATGAAATGCTCAATCGTTTGGAAGACACCATCAAAGAGATTGCGCTATGAAGACGTATGATCTTATGATGTTCTTTTCATTCCGCGCTTCTCTGCATTTGAGGCAAGGAGTTAAAAGATGATTCTTACTCCTATGCCCGAAGTGGTTTCTGGCAAGGCTTCGCTGGAGGCTTTTGATCGTTTTCTGCTTCGGTATGATGTGCAAAATTTGGCGGTGATTACAGGGCCACGAGTACGGCAAATTACGGGATTTGACGATATTCTCGCGTGCGCTTTAGGGCGTGGTCGCATTGTCTCCGTTTATGACAATACCAAAGCGGATCCGACTTTTGAAGGAGCGATGGAAGCTTGCCGATTTGCCCATGAAACAGGGGCAGAAGCGGTTGTCGGTGTGGGCGGCGGAAGTCCTTTGGATACGGCTAAAATCGTCGCCGCTTCTTTGACGAATGATGTGGCTGTGGAAGCTATGGTCGGTGCAGACAATATTCCTTTTGCAACAGCACCCCTCGCCTGTTTTCCTACTACGGCAGGAACCGGTAGCGAAGTGACAAACGTCGCCGTTCTTACCGATGTTCGTGATGGGATCAAAAAAGCGGTCGTTTCGAATCGGTTAGTGCCTCTGTTTGCGGGTCTCCTCCCAGAACTCACGGTAGGGCTCCCTCCGGGAATAACGGCAGCGACCGGAATGGACGCGCTTTGCCATGCAAGCGAAGCATATCTCTCTAAGCGTCGCAATGACTACAGTGATGCGCTCGCTTTAGCGGCACTCGCTCTCATTGCAAAAAATCTTCCCGAAGTCATTCGTGATCCTCAGAATCTGGAAGCGAGAGAAGCCATGCTCCGCGCAAGTCTTTTGGCAGGGCTCTCTTTCAACAATTC
>DBTP01000140.1:3542-12522 GCA_002307115.1 Fibrobacter sp. UBA1313
CTCGCCAACAGTCTTCTCTTTGATGCGGTGATGCGCCACAATTATTCTGCGGAACCCGCCCGTTTTGCAGAACTCAGCCGCGCCTTTTCGGGGGTATCGGGAAGGAATTTTATTGAAGATGTGGAAGCGATGCGCAAAACGCTCCCCATTGCCCAGCAACTCCGGGATCTCAACATTCCCGAAACTGCCGTAGAGGAAATGGCGGATGACGTAATGAGCGTGACGCGCCTTCTGTCAATGAATCCCCGCGAAATCACGCGCGCTGATGCCGGGAAAATTTATCGGAAGTCTTATTGACTTCTCAAAGCCAATACCCTACTTAGGAGATAATCATGAATTCTATAGGAATGCAATTTATTAATGGTGTGTGGACTCATGGCTCGGGAAAAAGCGTCCGCGACATTATCAATCCAGCCAGTGGTAAAGTGGTAGGAACGGTCGCCGAAGGTTCCTCTGCCGATGTCGATGCTGCTGTTGCGGCGGCGCGAACCGCTTTCGATGAAGGCCCCTGGAGAGACACTCCCGCGCTCGCCCGTGCGTCTCTCCTTTTGAAACTCGCGGATGCATTACAAGCGGATATGGCGGCATTTGCGAAAATTGAAACTGAAAACAATGGGAAACCCTTGCGCGAAGCCGAAGGCGATGTCACCGATGCCGCGAACTGTTTCCGCTATTACGCAGGGCTCATCACAAAACCGTTGGGACAAACTTATGATGTTCCCGATGCGATGCAATCCATGGTGGTCCGCGAACCCGTAGGCGTCTGTGGTCTCATCATCCCTTGGAATTACCCCCTTCTTATGGCCGCATGGAAACTTGCGCCCGCACTGGGTGCCGGAAACTGCGTGATCTTCAAACCCGCAGAGGCGACGCCCCTATCGGCGATAAGGCTTTTCGGACTGATCGAAAAACTCGGGCTCCCCGCTGGAGTAGCGAACCTCGTCCTGGGTGCTGGAGAAATTGTCGGCGCCCGGCTCTCGGAGCACATGGATATTGATAAGATCGCTTTCACGGGCGGTACTGATACGGGTCGCTTGATCATGAAAGCCGCCGCAGGAAACATCAAAAAAATCTCCTTGGAACTGGGCGGAAAATCGCCATGCATCGTTTTCGATGATGCCGACATTGAGGTTGCTGTGGATTGGGCACTTTTCGCCATTTTCTGCAACCAAGGCGAAGTCTGTTCGGCAGGTTCCAGACTTTTATTACAAGATGGCATTTACGATCGGTTTCTTGCACGACTCGTGGAGCGCGCGAAACAAATCGTGGTAGGCCCCGGCGATGATCCCTTGACCGAAATGGGCCCGCTCATTACCCGAGAACACATGGAACGCGTTCTCTCCTATATTGAGATTGGTAAAGCGGATGGCGCGCGCTTAATGTGTGGTGGCACACGCATGGCAGGAAAACTTTCGGAAGGCTTTTTTGTGGAACCCACGATCTTCGCAGATTGTACCCCTGACATGCGCATCGTCCGTGAAGAAATTTTTGGGCCCGTGCTCGCCGTGCTGCGGTTCAGCGATGAAGCTCACGCGGTAAAGCTCGCGAACGATTCCGTGTTCGGACTTGCCGGCGGTGTTTTTTCTGCTGATGGCGCGAAAGCGTTGCGTGTGATTCGTAAGCTACGTTCAGGAATTACTTGGATCAACTGCTATCATCCGACTTACAACGAAGCGCCTTGGGGCGGGTACAAACAAAGTGGCATCGGCCGCGAACTTGGTACGTTTGGCCTCGAAGCCTTCACGGAAGTCAAACAGATCAACATCAATCTCGCGCCGGGAAAGATCGGCTGGTACCGTCACTAATCCGAGAATCACTACAACCCGGGATGCAATATTGTGGATTACCTACAACTTTGTTTTCCCGGGGGATGAAAATTCAAAAAATTCGCTGTCTGCCATTGTGGCACGTTCGTTGCTTGATATAGAAGGGTTTCTGCGACAGAAGAGATCCTTACATCCCCTTCAAAGGAGTTTCTGATGGTGAAGAAAATTTGGCCTGTTTCTACAGTGCTTGCCGCGGTGAGTTTGTCTCTGCTCGTCAGTTGCGGAGAGAAAGAAAAGAAGAACGAATCCGAAAGTTTTCAGGGAAAGACTCTCAGTCTGCTTGTATGGGAAGGTTATGCCGATCCCAAATTCACCGCCGAATTTGAAAAACAGTACGGCGTTAAAGTGGCCGGAACCTATTTCAATTCCGGTGACGATCTTGTCGCCAAATTAAAGGCGGGTGGCGGCAATGCCTATGATGTCATTTCTCCTTCGGGCGATATGGCCGGATTTCTCGTGCAAAGTGACATGGTGGAACCCATTGATGTCTCACTCATGCCGAATTACAAAGACCTCAGTCCCAAACTCGTTCTCCCCGATGTGGAAAAGAATGGGAAAGTTTATGGCATTCCTTACATGTGGGGGCCCGATTACCTCGTTTATGATGCAGACGTGATCAAAGAAGCCCCGACGTCTTGGAGTGTTTTCTGGGATCCAACCTATAAAGGCAAAGTCAGTCTCTACGATGATATCAGTAACATTTATCTCATAGGCCAGATGATGGAACTGGATAAAACGGACCCTGCAGCACTTTACAATATGACAGAAGAACAGTTGGCTTTCGCGAGGAAGAAACTGCTGGAGCTTAATCCCGCAGTGCGCAAATACTGGGTCTCCGCTGGAGAGCTGAACGATCTCTTTGCCAATAAAGAAGTGGTCGTTTCCGTGGGCTGGCCCATTACGGTCAAGGAAGTCAACGAAAAAGGCAGAAACCTCAAGTGGACAATTCCAAAAGAAGGAACCACCGGTTGGATTGACCGTCTGATGATTGTGAAAGGATCCAAAAATCAGAAGCTCGCTGCTCTCTACATCAATTACATCGTAGGTGCGAAAGGTCAGGCATTGACCGCAGAAGTCACCAACTATTCTCCAGGAAATGCCAAAGCCGCAGCCTTTATGAGCGAAGATCTCCAGAAAGCCACCTATGTGAACGAGATGGATAGTTTGTTCGCAAAGATCAACTTCTGGCAGTATGTCGCGAACCGCGCCCGCTATAATGAAATCTGGACCGAAGTGAAAACTGGGAAATAAAATTTCGCCGACCCATTCTGAATCTGGGTAACCAGTACCGTATCGCACAAACTCTGAAATACATTATTGTAAATAAAATACACTATTGTATTTCGCGAAAGAAAAAAAGTGGCGAAAAATCAGAAATTTTGTTGCTTTTTCTGTGGCACATTCTTTGCTCAATGAAAACGTCGAATTACCCAGGGTAATTCATTCATCCCTTCAAGGAGTTCCATGATGACGAAAAAAATTTGGTCCGTGATCGCAGTGGCTATGATAACGAGTATTTCCCTGCTTGCCGGATGTAGCGGTAAGGAAGAGAAAAAAGATGCCGCCCACGAGTTTCAGGGCAGCACCCTGAGCATGTTGATATGGGAAGGCTATGCGGATCCTTCCTTTACAGCCCTGTTCGAAAAACAGTATGGTGTAAAAATCAAGGCATCCTATGTGACAAGTGATGATGATTTGCTCGCGAAGATCAAAGCCGGTGGCGGAGATGCTTACGATATTGTTACTCCCAATGGAACCATGGCTGGTTTCCTTATGGAGAGCGGCATAACAGAGCCTATTGACACGTCCTTGATTCCGAATTTCAAGGATATAAGTCCCAGACTGATTCTGCCCGATATGAAAAAGGATGGAAAGATATACGGCGTTCCCTATATGTGGGGCCCGAATTATCTGATCTATGACGGAGATGTTTTCGCAGAAGCTCCAAAGTCGTGGAGTGTTCTCTGGGATTCGACCTATAAGGGAAAAGTAGGCATGTGGGATGACATAAGCAATATCTATATCGTGGGAGAAATGATGGGGCTCGACAAAAAAGATCCCGGTGCCCTGTACAACATGACCGAAGAACAACTCGCAACGGCCCGAAAAAAACTGATGGAACTCAATTCCTCCGTGCGTAAATACTGGGTTTCTGCGGGAGAAGTTAATGATCTTTTTGCCAACAAAGAAATAGTGATCAGCATGGGCTGGCCTCTTACCATCAGGGCCGTCAACGAAAAAGGGCGTCACCTCAAGTGGACAATTCCAGAAGAAGGCACCACCGGCTGGGTGGATCGTTTCATGATTGTAAAAGGATCCAAAAATCAGAAACTGGCCTCTCTGTACATCAACTTCATCATCGGTGCAGAGGGTCAGGCGTTGACTGCGAAAGTGACCAATTACTCTGTAGTCAATCCCAAAGCTGCAGAGTTTATGAGTCCGGAACTGCAAAAGATGACGTACGTGCATGAGATGGATAGTCTTTTTGTAAAGCTTAACTTCTGGCAGTATGTCGCGAACCGCGCCCGTTATAATGAAATCTGGACCGAAGTAAAAACCGGAAAATAAAATTCAAAAGGAATAGGATATGCGTCAAGGAAATAGACAAGGTAGGTCTCGCTTTGTGTTACTCGGGATTCTCGCTCCCGCGGTGATCTGGCTTGTTCTGTTCCTGATTCTGCCCTATTTTAATTTGTTTTCATTCAGCTTCTGGCAGAACGATGTTTTTACGGTTCGCCATGAATTCAATCTGCTCAACTACGCAAAGTTCTTCACCGAAAGCCAGACCGGGGCGGCACCCTACCTTGTGCTTCTGGATACGTTGAAGCTTGCGTGTTGGGTCACCGTTTGTACATTACTTCTGAGTTTTCCACTCGCTTATTTTATCCGTTTCAAAGTCACCCGCTACAAGCAAGCGCTTTATATGTTGGTGATCATTCCCCTGTGGGTGAGCTACATTATGCGCGCCTATTCGTGGAAAATTATTCTCGGCACCAATGGCATTTTAAATTCCTTTCTTCTGTGGTTAGGGATTGTGGACACTCCGGTGAGTTTCTTTTTGTACAGCGATGTTTCGGTGATCATCGGAATGACTCACATCTATACGCCTTTTGTGCTTATGCCCGTGTATACGGCTCTCGAACAGATTCCTCAGAATCTCATCGAAGCCTCCAATGATCTCGGAGGAAACCGGTTGCGGACCTTTTTGCATGTAGTGTTTCCGTTAGCACTCCCTGGAATCATCACGGGTGGCACCTACGCGTTTGTGCTTTCCATGGGAGACTTTCTTGCGCCATCGCTTTTGGGAGGGCCGACCTCTTCCACAAAGATTGCGAATATCGTTCAGCAACAGTTTGGAACGTCAAACAACTGGCCTTATGGTGCCGCGATAGGTATCGTTATTCTTGTGCTCGTACTCGGTCTTTTAGAAGTGACGGGCCGCTTAGAACGGCACTTCTCGAAATTGGAATCCACCTCTCCGCGCACGTTGCGTTAAGGAAGATAGTCTATGTTTTCCCGGATTTCCTTCAGTAACTGGATCCTTGCCTTTATCGCCTTTTCGGTGCTTGCATTTCTGTACCTTCCGATTATCGTGGTGGTACTTTATTCATTCAACCCGGACACCGTCAACAGTTTTCCCATGAATGGGTTCTCCCTAAAGTGGTACCAGGTGATGTTCGAAAACGAAGCGTTAATTGCCTCTCTTGGCCATTCCGTAGCAGTTGCCCTGATTAGTACAAGCATCGCCACGCTGCTTGGAGTTCCTCTCGCTTTTGCCATGAACCGTTATGCTTTTCCGGGCAAAAGACTTTTGGAGCGTGTTGTCCTTTTACCGCTCATTCTTCCGGGGATTCTCACGGGTATCGCCATGCTCACCTTTTTTCAGATGCTGGGGATTCCCCAATCCATGCTCGCCGTCGTCATCGGACACTCTACGTTTCTTATGGCGATCATGATGCCTCAAGTATATGCGCAGTTAAAAAGACTAGATTCCTCCATTCAGGAAGCGGCTCTTGACCTCGGAGCTTCGGGGATTCAAGCCTTTTTCTACGTGATTTTTCCGAACATCCGAACGGCCATTTTTGGTGCCGCGCTTCTCTCCTTTACGTTATCGCTGGATGAAATTCCGGTAACGTACTTTCTTAATGGCGTCTTTTCCACACTCCCCATTCAGATCTGGGGCATGACCCGCAACGGCATCACTCCACAGGTCAATGCTATTTCCACATTAATATTCGCATTCTCCCTGACAGCCATTCTCATCTCTGCCTGGCTCGGGCGTAAAGGAGAATAATATGAATGACATCATGGTCGAAATTCGCAATGTCAGCAAAAGCTTCGGAAAGACCTCCGTCGTCAACGATCTGAATCTTTCTGTGCATTCAGGAGAGTTTCTCACGTTGCTCGGTCCCTCCGGTTGCGGCAAGACAACTCTACTCCGCATGATCGCAGGCTTTGAATACCCAGATAAAGGCGATATTCTAATTCAAGGGAAAAGTATTCTCTCGATTCCCCCCAACCGGCGAGAAGTTAACACCGTTTTTCAAAGCTACGCACTCTTCCCCCACCTTACCGTGCGCGAAAATATCGCCTTCGGCCTTAAGATGAAAAAAGTGCCCCGCGAAGCAATGGACCGCCGTGTCGATGCAGCCATTGAGCTCACACAACTCGAATCTCTTGCCCTAAGAAAACCAGCAAAACTCTCCGGTGGGCAACAACAGCGAGTCGCCATCGCCCGAAGTCTCGTCAACGAACCCAAGGTCCTTCTTTTGGATGAACCCCTCGGAGCCTTGGATTTACAGCTTCGCCGTCAAATGCAGATCAGCCTCCGTAGACTCCAACGTCGTCTCGGCATGACTTGTGTCTATGTGACCCATGATCAAGAAGAAGCCATGACCTTATCCGACCGCATTGCCATCATGAACGCAGGGCGCATCGAGCAACTCGGAACGCCGGCAGAAATTTATGGAACACCAGCCACTCCTTTTGCAGCGAGGTTTCTTGGCGACACCAATTTTCTTTCTGGGACTCTCCAGAGGGCAGCGGATGGGACCATGAACCGTTTTATCACCGCCACCTCGGAAATACCGCTCCCCACCAACGTGGAACTATTGAAAGAAAAATATCAGAGCCTTTCCATCCGTCCAGAATACATCTCTCTTCACCACGAAAAGCCCACCGACTTTGCTTTACAGGGCAAAATCATCGAAGAGAATTTTCTCGGCCTGTTTTCGAGAATTACCGTATCGCTCGCTTCAGGAGAACATCTCTTTGTTCTCATCCCCTCTTCCGCAAAGTCCCCCTACACCGTGGGAGACAATATTTTTGCCACTTGGGACCCCGCGCAAGCACACCTGATTGGAATGGATAACATTTAACAAAAGGAATCTTTTATGAAAAAACTTGAAATTATTATTCGACCAGAGAAACTCGAAAATCTTAAAGTGATTCTCAACTGTTGCAAAGTCGGCGGCATGACAGTCATGAGTGTCATGGGTTGCGGAAATCAAAAAGGAGCCGCGGACATTGACTTGAAAGGGCTCAAAGTGCTCAGCATGAATCTCATTCCCAAAATACAAGCGACAGTTGTTGTCGATGATGGGGATGTAGAAGAATTGCTCTCGCTTCTTCATGAATCCATATCCTCAGGCAAAGTCGGCGACGGTAAAGTTTTTGTCTCTCCCGTGGACGATATTATGCGCATGCGAACCGGAGAACGCGGCAAAAAGGCTTTATAGTTATAGAACCCATTTGTATTTTCTCCTTTCTTTTCTAGTTCAGCCTCGTTTTCTCCCATTACCGCAAAGCATTTTAAAGGTACCCTTATGTTGGAACTCAAAAACATAGACAAATATTTCGGCGACAATCATGTTGTCCAAAACTTCAGTCTAAACGTGGAGTCCGGGGAATTCGTTTCGCTTTTAGGACCCTCGGGCTGCGGCAAAACAACCCTATTGCGCATGGTCGCGGGCTTTGAACACCCCGATGGTGGCGACATTTTACTCCTCGGCAAACGCATCAATCAGATTCCCTCCCATCGGCGCAATCTTCACACGCTTTTTCAGAATTACGCCCTCTTTCCGCACATGAACGTTTTTGATAACGTTGCTTATGGCCTTCGCATGCATTTCGCGTCCAAAGCAACCATCCGCAACTCTGTCGCAGAAGCGCTTGAAATGGTGCGCCTCACCGGTTTCGAAAATCGATTTCCCGCTCAAATGTCCGGAGGCCAGCGCCAGCGTGTCGCCCTTGCTAGGGCAGTCATCAATCGCCCTCCACTCCTTCTTTTAGATGAACCCCTCACCGCGCTCGATCAAAAGCTACGTGCAGAAATGCGCTTTGAACTGCGCCATTTACAACAAACGCTCGGCATCACCTTTGTCTACGTCACCCACGATCAAGAAGAAGCCCTCGTCATGAGCGACCGCGTCGTCGTCATGCGTGCCGGCAATCTGGAACAAGTAGGGACCCCCAGCGAAATCTATTTTCAGCCAAAATCCAAATTTGTCTCCGAATTCATCGGAGAAACCAATCTTTTTGAAGCCATGGTGAAAGAGGTTTCAGAAACCACTCTCAACCTTTCTTCAGAATCCGGGGAAAGTCTCGCAAAGGGTATCTCATTTTCCGCCGGAGAATTAGTTCACGTTTCCATACGGCCTGATAAAATTCGTTGGTCTGAAACACCCGTCCCAGGATTTATGTTGTGTGGAATCGTCCAAGATCAGCTCTTTTGTGGTCCTGTCACCAAAGTTCTCATAGAGCTTCCCAACGGAGAAAATTTTAAAATTTCCAGACTCTCGGGAACGCCACTCCCCCCCACAGGAACGCAGTGGTATCTCTACTGGAATCCAGAAGACGCCGTAGTAATGCACTCTGTAGCGAACAAAGTCCGCAACACCATGGAAAATGTGGATCTCGGGAAATGGGTCGAAAACGTAAAAAGCGCATAAATTTAAAAAATTTATTTTCTGCATCCGAAATCGTTCTCACCAAGTGCTGAAGCACAAGTGTTCGTGTTTCTGGCTCGAATTGACGCTAAAGCGTCATTGGCTACACTCAACTTAACCCCAGTTTATAAAAAACTAGGGTTTTGTAAATATTTTTTTATGGACTGATTGTCCATAGCATCTGTAGTACATTTCTCTATAGAAGCA
>DBTP01000164.1:0-30349 GCA_002307115.1 Fibrobacter sp. UBA1313
GGAACGGCACGCAAAGACGTTGTTGCCTCCATCTCCTTTGGAACGGGATGATTTTTTTTGCACAAATTCAGTTAACCGTCGGCGGTGTCTGTGAAACTTGTGGTGCTAAGGTTTGCTGATAGAGGCTCAGAACTTCGGCAAAGGCCGCATAGGGTCAATATACAACTTTCTCCAATCAAGGTACTATAAGGCTTAGTCAAAATTTATACATTTGTAATATGAAGAAATTCATTATTCCTATCGTTTTGCTCGTGCTCGTTGGTTCGGTTTTTCTGTACCTCGGTATGGACTTTTCGACATCGAGTTTTGATGGGGCTCGGTATTTGGAAGTTCGCAAACAAATTGATGCAACGAACATGGAACTTTTTGAAGCGAAGGATAATGCTGAAACTTGCGCCGTTCTGGTTGCAAAACAAGATTCACTTTGGGGATTGCTCGTTGCCTTGCGGACAGCGTCTCCTCTCGTCACTTCTGAAAAATCAGTCGCCGCTCCTACTCAGGAGTCTGTAACTACTCCTCAAAATGAACTCACTCCAGCATCGGATGCAAATTCGGTCACGAAATCTACGGAGCCTTTCCCGCTCTGGATTTTGGGTGTGTTAGGGGGCGTTATTGTCGGGTTGATTCTCATCTTTCTACTGCTTCGCAAGCGTCAAGAGGCGATCACCAGACAAATGGAACAGATTCGCTCCGAACAGCGTTTTAAATCTCCTAAGGGGGGATTCCAAGAAGACCCCACTTTCGTAACTCGTACGCGCGTAAGGCGCTCCATTATTGAAGATGCCGAGGCCTCTGCTTCAGAAGCTTCCAAGGCAACGTTACCCAAAGATTTTGCCTTTGAAGATGAAAATGGAATTCCAGAGAACCGTATTTATCCGGTGAATCCCCAGGATGGCTCTCCTACGCTCCGTCCTACAGCGCGCAATCGTATTACTTCTGCCATGCAATCTCTTTCGGATGCACTCACGTTAAAGGCCCCGAAGGGGGTTCCTCGTGAAAACACCATGAAGGTGCGTGCGCAAAGTCGGAATACCTTGTCTTCCTCTACTATCGGTCAATCGCAAAAACCAAATCCGATGGATGTAACGCGTTTTGACAAGGAACGCGATGACAAAGAGAAAGTACTTCAGTTGATGCGTCGCGGTTATACCTCGTCAGAAATTGCACGCCGTACGCAACTCCCTCAGGATCAGGTAGAAACCGTGATCCGCGTGAAGCGCGATACAGGGGAATAATGCGTTTTCGTTTTCGTTGCGAATATCTGGGGAGCGCCTTTTTTGGGTGGCAAGAACAGAATGAACACGGACAGACGAAATTTGTTTCCGTTCAATCTGCTTTACAAGAAGCCTTTGCTATTGCGCTCCGGGCTCCTGTGCATTTAGTGGCTTCTGGCCGCACAGATACAGGGGTGCATGCTCGCGGGCAATGTGTTCATTTTGATTGGGAGGGCGTTCTTTTTGATTGTGAAAAGACGGTTCGCTCCATTAATGGGCTTACGAAAAGGGTGATTCGTATTCGCGATTTAGAACCGTGTGCCCCTGATTTTCATGCGAGGCATGATGCGGTGAGTCGTTATTATCAGTATACCCTGTTCACGCGCCCTGTGGCTCTTTACCGAGAGTTTGGTTGGGAATGTGGAACGCTGAGTATGGATTTGGATAAGATGGAACGGGAAGCAAAATCGTTTTTAGGCGAACATGATTTTATTCGTTTTTGTATTCCCCGGAATGATGGAAAAAGTACCTTGTGTACGCTTTCAGAGTTTCGTTTGGAGCGCCCCAATTCTTATACCGTTGTATGGCATATTCGCGGGAATCGCTTTTTGCATCGCCAAGTGCGGGCCATGGTGGGCACCCTTTTCGACGTGGGTCTGGGACGGTATCCAGAAGGGACAATCGCTTCAATTTTTGCGGAAACGTTTCAAGGGGAGCGCACTTGGGCTCCTCCGCAGGGTCTCGTTTTAGAAGACGTTGTGTATGATCGTTAACGGCCTACTCAAAAATTCGATTCTGACCGCTTTTTGAGCGAGAATGCCACGAGGGATTATCGTACCCGTTCGTTGTCTGAAAATTCCGAAATATTTTTTTGTAACCTGTTCATTCACTAAAGGGCTCTATAGTATAACGGCGGCTGACGAAATCGCGTTATTCCGTTCGGTCTTGCGACCTCGCTTTGCTCGACTCACTCTGTAGTCGCGTTTCCGCCAGCCGCCACCATTCTCCGTCAAATTTTCAGAACCAAGTTTGTTGCAACAGTACAGAAATGCCCGTTGGTTTCTCTTGCCTTCCAAATTCGCCAAGACTTGTCTTTATTGATGGATACGGAAAATTTTTGGCAAAAGTGAATGTGAAATGTGTACTGAGAAATGAATTTTTGAACAGGCCTACTCAGCGACGTCCTCATCCGTTCCTACATCGTTTTCGTCGGTGGTAGGAGATTCCGTAGCGGTCGTATCTTCAGCCGGAGTTTCTAGAACGGTTTCTTCTGCCGAATTTCCAGTGATTTCTTCGTCAGAGACTTTCTTTTTCTGGTGGCGTTTCTTACTCTTCTTGACTTTAGGTGTGGGTTCTTCTGTGGCGGTCTTTTCAACTTTTTCTTTTGTGCCAAAGGTTTGGCTGAAATAGAGAACGTTTGTGTTGATCGCGTTTGTGGCACCAAAGTCTCCCCCGATAACAGGGTGGAAAGAGGTTCCAAAGCTGAAGGCAAATTCAATTTCCATGCGGAACCCGCTACGACCATTCACAGTGAGTCCTGGATTGATCTCGCCACCGGCACCGACTTCACCCGCATCGGAAGGGGCCACGAGATGCCCCGAAGAGGCCATTTCAGAGGTTTCGTAACCCATGCTCAGCATAATTTCCACAGCCTCGATCGGTTTGTATCCGATAACGAACATGGTGTGGGTAGTGGTGAAATCTAAATCAAGTTCTCCTGTGAAATCTTCTGGTGTGTAACCGATAAAAGCAGAGTTGTAACCAAAGAGAAGGCTCACATCAAAGCCCCGAAGGAGAGGAGGGAGTTTGTCGATAAAAAGGTGACCAAAACTGTACTGCAATCCAAAACCCAAAAGATTATAACCTTGGAGTTCACTCACACTCGGGAAATACATACCGCGCAAGAGAATTTTTGCATGGTAATAGCTGAATCCCAATTGCAGGTAAGGGAGCGTGAAAATGCTTAATCCATTGAGGTTTTCATTACCACCGATGACATTGCGTTGAAGTTCAGCATCCCAGACATATTCTTCTTGCCCACCAAAAATGGTGGAGACGTCGCTATTAGAATAAGTGCGGTCTTGATCAGCGATAAAGACGATGTTAAAAGGAAATCCCGATTCAAAAGAAAAATTTTGGGGAATGGAGACACTGGTGAGCCAGTTGGCATTCAGTATGGATCCTATGTAGGTCGCGAGAGGCTTAATATAGCCGGGGCGGTTACCGAGAGTAGGGTCAAACGCAGCCATAGACTCATAATTACTGGACCAATCGGCAGAAAAAAGAGTAGAGGCGAAAAGCCCCATACCAAGGATGATGCATTTCAATTTGTTCATAAGTCCAAATTTAGAATTAAATTTGAGTTCATGAAAAATTTCTCTGCCCTTCGTTTTGATATTGCCCTAGATGTTGCTCAGAATTTGGCTCGTGAAGCTGGATTACGTTGTCTCGAATTACAGAGTAGCCTCGGAAAGGTAAAGTATAAGACCCCTCGGGATGTGGTGACGATTGCAGATTTAGAAAGCGAACGCATTATAGTCGAAGGGCTTAAAAAGGCCTTTCCCACGCACCGGATTCGCACCGAAGAAGCGGGTAGGCTGGGTGGCGATGAATCTCGTTATGTGTGGATTATTGACCCTGTGGATGGCACTGTGAATTTTAGCCGTGGGATGCCTCTGTGGGGCATTTCCATCGCACTGATGGAAGAGGGGAAGCCCGTTGTCGCGGTTGTGTTTTTGCCTGCTTTGGGGGAAATGTACACGGCAGTGAAGGGGCAAGGGACTTTCATGAATGGCAACCCAATTCATGTGAGTGCGACGGATTCTTTGGAAAAGGCGATTGTGAGTAATGGCGATTTTAATGTGGGCGATTGGAGCAAAATCAATACGCAGAATCTCCATAATTTTGGGCGTGAAGCTGAATTTTGCACACGCGTAAAATGTCTTGGGAGTGCCGTTATTGAGGGTACTTTTGTAGCCGCTGGTCGCTTGGATATTTTTGTGATGACGATGAGTTATCCTTGGGATATTGCAGGCATCGCTTTGCTTATTATGGAAGCAGGAGGTCAGGCTTCCGAACTTTCGGGTCGCGAGTTGAAGTTTGTGGATGGAGAACAAGTGCTCTTCAGCAACGGAATTCTGCATTCCCTCGCTATAGACATGCTAAAATAGTTTTACGATTCTCTGTTTTTGTATATTCCTCAAATGCAATACAAAACTCTTATTGTGGATGATGAACCCCTCGCTCGTTTGCGGATGGCGAAACTATTAGAACCCTACACAGATCTTATTTCTGTTGTGGGTGAAGCCTCATGTGGGGAACAGGCGATTACCAAAATTCAAGAATTACAGCCAGACTTGGTTTTTCTTGACATTCAAATGCCGGATATGAGTGGCTTTGATGTGTTGAATGCGGTTGGTGATGAAATGGCTCCGGTGGTTGTTTTTACAACGGCTTTTGATGAGTTTGCGTTGCGTGCGTACGAAGAATACACGGTGGATTATTTGCTCAAGCCGATCGAAGAGGATCGCTTGCATGCGACTATTGAGAAGCTTCGCAAATTGGCAGGAGCTTTCTCTGGTGAAGTCGAGTCTCGTGATGAAATCATGAATAGCTTTCGCCGGTTGATGGATAAAAAAGAACAGTATCTCTTGCGCCTCCAAGTGAAAATAGGGGATCGTACTTTGTTTATTCCTGTGGATACCGTGTATCGTTTTCAGAGCGAAGATAAGTATACGACCATTTATACGGCGCAAGGCAAATACATTATTGATACACCCCTGATTGAATTGGAAACGCGTTTAGACCCCAACCAGTTTGTGCGTGTTCACCGCGCTCATTTGGTGGCCATTGATGCCATTGAGGAATATCAGAGGACTATTGGCGGTCGATTCTGTGTGAAACTCAAGGACAAGACAAATACGGTCATTCCGGTGAGTCGTAATTTTGTGAATCGCGTTCGTTCGCTCTAGTGAACGCTTTCTTTTTCACTAAAATTAAAAGCCCGAAGCCGGGCTTTTTCTATTTTATGTCCCTATGGCTCAAGAAAAAGAAACCCCTAGCGTTAAGCACCAATCTCGTACATCACGTTATTTTCGCGGGTTGCTCCGTGAAATTGTCATTCCTATTGTTTGTGCATTAGTGGTGATTCAATATGTGATTCAAGCATTTCAGATTCCGAGTGGATCCATGGAAGACACTCTCCTTACGGGAGATTTTCTTTTAGGACTCAAATTCATTTATGGATCGCCCGTTCCTTTTTCTGATAACAAGTTCCCTGGGTTCCAAGATCCGAAACCGGGCGATGTGATTATCTTCCGTTATCCGGGGGAGCCAGAATATCCAGATTACGATCGGGTGCGTTACACACACATTGCGAATGCACTGATGTTCGGCAATTTCTACTGGGATAAATCACCCGTTCCTGGGAACCCCCACATTGTCCATTATGCCGATGGCCCGAAAGATTTTATTAAGCGTTGTATGGCGATGAGTGGACAAACGGTTGAAGTGCATCAGGGGATACTCACTGTCGATGGGCGTGTGCGGGCAGAAATTCCTGGCCACGGTAAATATTCTGCAAAGTACCGATCCTTTTCTTCAAGGGATTCTTTGGCTCCTGTTCGGCTTCCTTCTCCTGGGGACAACATTTTGCTGGATACGCTTTCTTTGCCGCGCTTGTGGTGGATACGTTCCTTGATGATTCAGGAAAATCCTGAGGATCGTGTTGAATTGCAGCTCTCTTTGGAAAAAGAGGGCGTTCCGGTTCCAAACTATGTTTTTGAAAACTTTCGTGTGCCAGTGGAAAATGACCGCGGGCTTTTGATCAATGCATTGCTTGCCAATGGTGGTGCGGTAGGTCAGGGCTTACGTCAAGGCGATACGATCACAGGGCCTATGCCTTTTGCCTTGTTCAGCAATTTGGCACGTACGGGTTTTCTTCCGAGATTGGATCCGAATGCTCCTGTTTCAGGATTTACTCGTGCTGTGAGTTATGATTATTTTGAAGGGGCTCAATTGCAGGATTTGGCGAGCAATGTCATGCGATTAAAAACGGAAGACTCTACCGCTCACTGGGCGCTTCATTACCATTTGACTTTTAATGGAAAGCCGATCAATATGTATAAGGTGAAAGCCCCTGTCTATTTCATGATGGGTGATAATCGCGATAATTCTGCGGATAGTCGTTACTGGGGTTTTGTTGCTAGGCGAAACATCAAGGCAAAGGCATTTGTTGTTTATTTCTCCTTTGAAAATAGCGATAGTTCTTTCTCTTTTGGAAACCCCGTTTCTTGGTTCACTATTCCATTTAAAATTCGTTGGACGCGCTTAGGTAAGATTGTTCATCTCGTAGGGGAGTGATGCTAACGCGCAAATTCTTTTCATTGGCTTTCGCTCAGGCGCTCCTCCTTGCTGGCTGTGCCACCACGGAAGCCCCTTCTGGTGGCCCTGAAGACAAATTGCCCCCTCGTGTGGCTGGTATTTATCCGAACCCTAATTCCGTAAATCAATCCCAAGAATTGTTGGTGAAAGTTCAATTTGATGAGTGGATTAGTTCCACTGTTCCTCGCAGTGCTATTTCTATTTCTCCACCGATTGAAAAAAAATTACGATTTGAGGTGGATGGTGATTTGCTGACCATTCGCTCCAATGCACAACTGGATTCCAATACCACTTATACGGTCACTGTGGCAAGTGGTATTAAAGATTTGCATGGGAATGCGGTTGCAAAGCCTTTCCAACTGGCTTTTTCTACGGGTCCATCCATTGATTCTTTATTCTTAAAGGGCCGCGTGATGGTGACCGCGGCGATGATTAAACAAAAACAGTATCCAAGTGTCGGTCTTTTTTTACTTGGCAATGAAAGAGCCACACGGCGTTATTTGAAAAAGTATAAGGATACGACTAATGTAGTGCCCGATTCTCTGCCTCGGCTCGATTTTGAACCGCCTCTTTTTGTGACTCAAGCAGATAGCAATGGTTGGTTCCGTTTGGGTGGACTTCGTGCGGGGCGATACCGCGTTGTTGCGTTTGTCGATGTGAATGGCAATCAACGTGTCGAGCCTCTTGCCGAATGGGCTGGCGTTGGTGAAAATGACATTGTTCTTTCTACCGATACAAAAGATTCCCTTTGGATTGCCCTTGCGGATCAAGACACTAGTTTGATGAGTTTAGAAACGGCGACTCAACTGGGGCGCAATCGTTTGTCTACAAAGTTTTCTCGCGACATTATTTTGGATAGTAGCTTTACCAGTCTCAAAAATTGTCGATTGACGAAAATGGATTCTTCACGTCTTTTCCCTATCAATGTGTATAAATCTCCAAAAGATGCCGATCCTATTTTTCTTTTTAACCCCGCTCCTTTGCCAGATACCACTTATGTATTCAGCTGTAATGAGGCGCGCGATTCACTACAACGTGGCTTGGATTCTCGTTTAAACTCGTTCTCGTTGACTTGGGAAAAATTTTCGGGTGATACGCTCGTGGCGGCAGTTTCTGCTACAGAACCGACGGGTGGTAGTAAAAATATTTTCCCTGATACTCCCATTGACGTCGCCTTTAACAAGCCTGTGATTGGGGATTCTTTGGGCGAAAGGCTTGTCATTGTTATGAATAAGGATACTCTTCCTGCTGTGGTTTCTCGCCTAGATCCTACGCGCTTTGAAGTGCGAGCAGAAAAACCGTGGCTTACCGATGCTAAAGTGGAATTGCTCCAGATGTATGCAGATACCACATTAAAACCCGCGGATAGTACGGGCTTCCGTGATACTGTCATTACCATGAAATCGCAAAACATTGTTCGTTTTGAAACGATCGCTAAACTCAAACTCGCATCTCTTGAGGGCAAAATTCCTAAAGGCGATATTCACACGCGCGTTCGTCTCCGTTCTGTGGAAAATGGACAAACAGTGATCGCCCCTTGTACCATGAATGGAAACTTTAAATTGGATCGCTTGATGGAAGGCGCCTATGTGGTAGATTATTACCGTGTGAAAGGGGAAACGGATTCCCCTTATGCAGGCCGCTTGAACCCTCTGGATTGGGGTGCTCCCTGGCGTTCTCCCAGTGACACGTTGCGACTTTCTAATGGAACGAATACTTTGGATTCATTAATTCAAAATTTGCCTCCATTGCCTTGAAAAGATATTTGAAAAAAGGATAAGATGATGAAACCAAATGTTTTTATTGCTGTAGATTTAGAAACTACAGGATTGGATTTTGAAAATGATGAAATCATTGAAATTGCGATGGAACGCTTTGAAGACGGCGTTTCTGTGGATAGCCGTGATTTTTTGGTAAAACCCAAACAGACACTTCGTTCTTTCATCACTACACTAACAGGAATTACCAACGAAGAACTCGCTTCCGCAGAAGACTTTGCAAGCCTTGCGGGCAAGGTGCGTGAATTTATTGGTGACATTCCTTTAGTGGCACACAACTCCCAGTTCGATTTCAAATTCCTCAAAAATGCTTTTGCTACTGTGGGAATCGCTTTTGAATCCCACCCTGTTTTTGATACGCTTTTGCTCTCCCGCATTGCTTTTCAGGACGTGCCCAATCATCGTTTGGAAACGCTCGTCAAACATTTAGGGATAGAACGTGAAAAGGCTCATCGAGCTTTGCCTGATGCCGATGCTTGCGGAAAGCTTTTTTGCTTGGCACTGAATGAAGTTGAAAAATTTTCCTCTTTTGAAAAGTACCACCTCCACAATCTTTCCGTGGGCACTGTTTGGGAATCCGTATTTGATGCCGTGACTCCAGACCACATTATTTTGAATGCCGAGGATCCAGAAGATATTCCCGCTCCTATGGGGAACAAATCCCCTTACATGCCGCGCATTCGTGAATTTTTTGGTGCTGAAGGAAAACTTTCAAAAATACTTCCCGATTTTGTGGCTCGTGAAGCTCAAGTAGACTATGCGGAAATTGTGGAACGCAACATGTATAAGGGCGGTCTTTCCATTTTGGAAGCGGGCACGGGCACAGGTAAAACGCTTGCCTATTTGCTCCCGGCGGCACTCAAAGCAGCGGCTGGTGAACGGGTAGTTATCAGTACTGCAACACGGGCTTTGCAAGAACAACTCTGGCAGCGCGATTTACCTTCAATCGCTCCTTTGTTAGAGGGTAAAGTTTCCGCCACCGTTCTCAAGGGACGTGGTAATTACATCTGCTACCGCAAATTCCAAGAACATTTAGATTTCATGGATACATTGCTTGCGAGTGATGAACGCGAAACGTTTATGACTCTTCTCCCTTGGGTAGAACGGACTTCCACGGGCGATGGGAATGAAAATTCAGGTTTCAACCTGAATCGCAATCGGGCTTTGTGGGCAAAAATTTCGAGCGATGCTTCTACTTGCACCGGGGAGCGTTGCCCATTTTTCTCCAAATGCCCAGGGCTCTCTGCACGTCGTCGCGCGGCCAAGGCAAATTTGGTTTTTATCAATCATTCTCTTTTCCTTGCCGATTTGGCTCTGGATTTCGCACTTCTCCCTGCATACGATCATATCGTTTTTGATGAAGCCCATCGTTTACCGAACTTGAGTCACCATTCCTTTGGTCGTTCTCTTCGGTTTTTCCGTTTGCGGAATATTTTCAAAACTCTCGTGCACATGAAAGCCGAGGACAAGGGACTCATTGCTGAGATTGAACGCAAAATCGTTGCGCTTGAAAACCCCTCCGCAGAATTGCAACCTTTGTGTGCTCGTCTCCGCAGCGACGTCTCTGAAACCGAAAAACAATTGCATCGCTTTTTCCTTAAATTGGGTAAAAAAGTGGGCAAACGCAAAGACAATAATTTCCGTTTTACGCAAGGCCTTTTTGCTGAATTCGATGCGGACCCTAAGGCTGTATTGGACGCTTTGGTAGGTCTAAAAGCGACTTCTGATTCACTCGTGACATTGTTACGAGAAGAAAAAACATTGGAAGGCTTTGCTCGAGATCTCGATGGAATTATTTCCGATACAGTTCATTTTGCCGATGATTTTGATTTTATCTCCAAGGGCAACCGTGAAGATTGGGTATTCTATTTGGAAGAACCATTCAATCCTCATACTGTGATTATGAACGCAATGCCTCTGGACCCAGGTAAAATATGGGCTGAGAAGTTTTATCCTTGGATCAAATCGGCGACGTTCACCTCTGCGACCCTTTCGGTGCAAGGAACTCTCGATTATTATATCGCCCAAATGGGAATGAATTCAGAGACTCTCCCGGCAGCGAAAAGACCCTTCACTCGTATTTACGAAGCTCCATTTGATGTGAATGCCAAGCGGACGGTATTGATTGCCAACTTTTTACCAAAGCCCAATGACCCTGAATATCAGGCGGCGTTGGAAAATGTGCTTTGCTCTATTTTACCACCGAATAAGCGCAACACGTTAGCTCTTTTTACAAGTATTGTGAGCATGACCAAGGTTCACTCCGCATTGATGCCTTTGTTCGCGGAAAAAAATAAGCTTCTCTTGAGTCAACATGTGGATGGTGGCATGGATAGCCTCGTGGAAATGTTCCGCAAAGAACGCGAATCCTGCTTGCTCGGCTGTCAAGTCTTTTGGGAAGGGATCGACCTCCCCGGAGAGGCCTTGGAACTTTTGGTGATTCCCAAATTGCCGTTCCCAAATCCAGGCGATCCACTGATCGCGAGTAAAGCGGATCGGATGAAAGAAAAAGGCGAAAATGCATTCCGGAATCTATTTGTGCCCGAAGCACTTTTAGAACTTCGCCAAGGGATGGGTCGTCTCATTCGCGGAGAAGGGGATAGCGGCGTTTTGTTGCTCCTCGACAACCGATTGGTCACCGAAGCCTACGGAAAGAGCTTCACGCGCCTCTGGGGCAATAATCACACGGTTGTCCAAAGCCTAGAGGAATTGAAAGCGAAACTGGGTGTGTAAGGATTAATTCCTCACACTTGGGGTTTACCGTTCTTTTTATTATCTTTGGCTCCCTTAATGGGAGGTTGTATGTTCTCTTTGCAAACGTTTTTGGATGGTATGTCTAAGCCACTGCTTAGGGATATGCATGCCAAAGCCTATGGGCAAAAAGGCCTTCTCAATAATTCTCTGATTTTGTCTGAAACGGCCACTTTTTTTCTAGAAAAAAAGCGTTTCGCAGATTTTGTCAATAGTTTAGAACAATGGCAAAAAGATTGTATTTCTTTGATTTATTTGAGTGGAAGTCGTGGTCTTGAATTAAATGAACTCCGTCTTGCTGTTTCGAGCGATTATCGTCAAGCATTAGAAACTTTTTTGTTAGATGCCGCGAAGGATCTTTATTTATGGCGTAGCAAAAATGATCGAGGCTCCTTTATCTATCAGGGCTTTGAAGAATTTATGGAGAGCCTCGCCAAGTCGAGTGTTACCACTCCAGTGCCTACGAATTTGCGTTATGTGAGTAATTCAGGGATGTTGGATTGGCATATTTGTGAGGTTCTTTCGTTTGCTCAACTGGGGAAAATGCGCATGAACGGCACAGGCAATTTGCATCGTCGTTCTTTGCAGATCGCCGAAGAGGCGATTACTTATTCCCGCCCGGTTTCTACGGAAGCTTCGCATGATGAAGTGATTCTCATTATGCAATTTCTTTCAGAAAAAGGTTGGTTGGTTCACCAGAATAATTTATTGCAAGCATCCCCCACGGGAATCGCTTTTTTAAAACGGAGTGGATTTCGCTTACGTCACGAATTTTTGCATTGGTGGGTAGGGGAACGTTTTCACGGAGATATGGAACATTTTAAACAATTGCTTTGTGCCATGGAAACCCCACAAGACATTGTTGCCATCGCCCGTTTATTTTGGATTTTGGACCCCTCTTGCCGCCTTCCCGATGATGAACGTCCGCTCACTTGGACTTCTCTCGCAAAGCCCCTTCGAGAACTCTGGATCATGGGATTTATTGATTTTGCTGTGGATCGAAATAATATTTCTTTTGTCAAAATGAGCGATTGGGCGCATCAGTGGATTAAGTCTCAGATGGATCCTTTGCAAGGAGCCCAGATTTCGACGCTCCCTAATTTTGAAATGATCATTTCTGTAGAAAGTGCTCCTCGTGTGCTTTTTATGACCTCGTGCCTTGCGACTGTTCAAAATGATGAACCTTACTTACGTTTTATCATCAAACGAGATGCTTATCTCGAGGGACTCAAAAGCGGTTTTGATGAATCTGAAATCGCTGATTTTTCCCATTGGATCTCCGCTCCTACGAATGTGAGTGGAGCTATGGCCGAATGGGCGACCTGTTATTTCGGGGCCAAGTTCAAAACGGGACGCTTGCTGAAAATCGAAAACAAAGAAATTCAATATGCGCTTTTTAAGTTTCCTCAATTTATGGAAATGGTCGAGGAAAGTATTCCTGGTTATGGCTTTGTCATTAAGCAGGAAAAAGAATCAAACATTCGTGAAATCCTAAAACATTATGGATTAGAACCCGCCTTAGATTCTCCTACAGAGCCTGCGGTGATTCTCCGTAATACTGATTGGAATAAAGAATTCTGGCTCCCGTGGCCAACGATCACAGAACCTGATTATACTTTTAAACCAGAACTAGACAACGATATGTTTTCGCAAGCGATGGGAGCTACGAAATACAGTGGCGATTATCAAAGATTAGAAATGTATGATCTCTTTAAAGTCCTACGTTATGCGCGTTCTACAGGGACTCTTCTCGGTGCTCGTATTCGTAACCCGGAAGAAAAAACTTCTGTTACTGAAGAATTTCAATTTACGGTGCAAACACTTTATCTATCTAAAAATCCATTTCACGCAGAAGTCTTGTTAAATCCCCAACAAAAAGTTTTTGATTTACCATTGACGCATATTGAAAAAATTCGTCTTTTGCATGGCGATTTTGCTTCAAAAAATTAAGTGACAAAAAATGTCACATATGGGTGTGCCTCTAGAATGAGGTTGCACCCTTTTTCTGTCTTTGGACTCCCCCTCGATTATATATATTTTCACTATGAGTTTTGTACATCTCCAGACCCACTCTGAGTTTTCGATTTTACGCGCTTCTTGTCGTATCAAAGAGCTATTGAAAACCGCCGTTGAGAAAAATCAACCTGCGGTGGCACTTACGGATCACGGGAATATGTTTGGCATCCTTGAATTTTTCATGCAAGCCAAGGATCTGAATAAAGAACGAAAAAAAGCTGGCCTGGACCCCATTAAGCCTTTGCTCGGTTGCCATATTTATGTGGCGACTCCCAATACAACGCGTGACGAATCGACTTACCAGCGTTTGACTTTGCTTGTTGAAAATCAAGATGGCTATTATAATCTTTTGAAGATTGTGAGCTATTGCTACGAAAGTCCAGAGTCTTGGGCGGAAATTCCCGCAGTCCCCTTGTCTTTCATTAAGCTCAAATCCAAAGGGCTCATTGCGCTTGCGGGCGATTTGATGAGTCGCTTTGGAACTGACGTTACGAGTGGTCGTGATGCGCAGGCGATTGCCTATATTGAGAGTCTTCGGCAGATTTTTGATTCTGAACATTTGTATCTCACGCTACAAGATCATGGCTTGGATTCCGAAAAGCAGCTTAATCAGTTTATCATCCAGTGCTCCGAAAAATACAACCTAGAACTTGTTGCCACCAATAACGTGCATTATATCAAACGTGATGGAGCTACTGCTCATAAGGCACTTCGTTGCATTGCTCTTGCTGAAAAACTTCAGGATTACAAAGAAAATTATTGCCCCACCGATAAATACTATTTTCGCAGTTCAGAAGAAATGGCTGAACTTTTTTTGGATCACCCTGAAGCTATTGAAAATACGGGTAAGATTGCGGCTCGCTGCGATGTGACGATTCGAACCAATTGTGGTGATGAATATTGGCCAAAATATGCCTTCCCGAAAGAATTTGCGGATGCAGATGCTTACTTGGCGTACCTTTGTGAAAAAAAAGTCGGTGACCGATATGATGTGATTACGGACGAAATTCGCGAGCGTCTTGATAATGAGTTGAAATGCATCAAAGACATGCATGTGGCGGGTTATTTACTCATCGTTTGGGATTTTATTAATTGGTCGCGTGAAAATGGCATTCCCGTGGGACCAGGCCGTGGATCTGCCGCAGGTTCCATTGTGACCTATATCATCGGTATCACGGATATTGACCCACTCCGTTTTGTACTCCTTTTTGAACGATTCTTAAACCCAGAACGCGTTTCAATGCCCGATATTGATACGGATATTTCGGATAGAGACCGAGGCCGTGTGATTCAGTATGTGACGGAAAAATATGGTGCCGATTGCGTCAGCCAGATTGTGACCTACGGGGCACTCAAAGCGAAAGCGGTGATCAATGATGTGGGTCGCGTATTGGGACTCCCCATTGCCGATGTTCGCATGATCACCAAAAAACTCCCGGAGACTCTTGGCGCAACACTCACCAACGCTTGGACGGGCAAAGACAAAAAGGGCGCTCCCATTGCTCCTGATTATAACGCTGAAGAATTTCAAGCACTCATCAAGAGTCGTGAAAGTTTTCAGGAACTTTGGAAACTCGCGCTTGAATTGGAAGATTTAGCACGACAAACAGGGGTTCATGCAGCCGCTGTGGTCATTGCTCCGACACCGATGTCTAATCTTGCCCCTCTTTTCCGTGCGAAGCCAGAGGATACGCCGGTTGTCATGTTTGATAAACATTACGCGGAAGATATCGGTCTTCTTAAAATGGACTTTTTAGGACTCCGCAACCTTTCCATTATTCAAGATGCCGTGGCGCTTATCAAACAGACTCGTGGCTTTGATTTGGAAATAGGAAAGATTCCTCTGGATGATCTTACGACTTTCAATTTGCTGAGTAAAGGTCTCACCGTGGGTGTGTTCCAGTTTGAATCGATAGGAATGCAGGAGTATTTGAAAAAACTCCAGCCGACGCGCATTGAAGATTTGATCGCTATGAACGCCCTTTATCGCCCAGGGCCCATTGATCAGATCCCGCATTTCATTTTGCGTAAACAAGGCGAAGAAAAGGTGGATTGCTACCACCCCGATTTGGAACCCATTTTGAGTGAAACGTACGGTGTGATCGTATATCAGGAACAGGTCATGCTTTTGGCTCAAAAACTCGGTGGTTATACGCTGGGTGGCGCTGATATTATTCGCCGTATTATGGCTAAGAAGAAACCGGAAGAGATGGCGAAACTTGAACCGGAATTTATGGAAAAGTGTATCGCTTGTGGTTATGATGCAAAAATGGTTAAAAAGGTATGGGCCGTACTTTTACCGTTCTGCGGTTATGCTTTTAACAAAAGCCATGCTGCGGCATACGCCTATTTGGCTTACCAAACCGCATACCTAAAGGCCAATTATGGCCCTGAGTTTATGGCCGCGAGTATGACGTCCGAAATATCCAAGACGGATAACATTGTGACGCTCGTTCAAGAATGCGCTAAAATGAATGTCAAAGTGCGCACTCCGGATATCAATACTTCTTTTGGGGTTTTCTCTGCGAATAAAGAAGGCGAAATCATCTATGGCCTTGCGGGAATTCGCAACGTGGGCCTTGCCGTGATTGAAGATGTCGTTACAGAACGGAATCTCCACGGCCCTTATAAAACGCTTTTTGATCTTTGTAAACGAATTTTGGATTATCAAACAACGCTCAGTGAAAAACGCCCCCCTCTCAATAGAAAAGCTCTGGAATGCTTAGTGATGGCGGGTGCTCTTGATTGTTTCCCAGGGAGTCGCCCCGCGCTCATGGCAAGCATTGATAAAGCCTTGGAAGTTGCGAATCGTTACCGTCAAGATAAAGATGCGGGCCAAGTTTCGCTTTTTGATATGGGTGGCGCTAATGAGGTTCCTATGTCTTCTCCAGAAGAATTGGAAGACGCTTCGGAGTGGAGTTATATCGAGTGCCTCAATAAGGAACGTGAAGTTTTAGGTCTTTATCTTTCGGGGCACCCGCTTGAAGAATATCGCCCCGAATTGCGCGGGTTTACCACCTGCAGCCTTGCGGACAGTGAACTTGCAGAGATTCAACTCAAAAGTATGGTCTTTGTGGGGGGGATTATCACAAATCTGCGTTCGCTGCAGAGCAAAAAAGATGACACAAAAACCTTTGGTACAGGTACTTTGCAAGACTTTCATGGGGAAATGTCTTTGTTTTTCCCTTCGGATAGTTGGGAACGCCATCGAGATCGTATTGCGGTGGATGATCGCGTGCTCCTCAAAGGGAAACTGGAACAACAGCGCGACTCTTCTAATTTACAGATCATTGTCGAACGAATTTTCACGATGGATGAAGTTCGCGATAAGTTGGTGAATTTTATTCATATTTCTGTTTCGTCTGTGGGCTTAACTCCAGAGCGGTTACAAATCTTTGAAGATCACATGGATCCTTACAAAATTCTCCCTGGAGAACGAGGCTCAGAAATTGTATTCCATCTGGAAACGCTCTCGGATCATGAACATACACTTTGTGCTCACGGTTATAAAGTAACCTATGCTCCTGATTTGCTTGCTTGGTTACAAAAAGAATTTGGTGCAAGCCAAGTTTGGGTTTCTGGTAAGGTAAAAGGGTAGACCCCGATGAATCCTCGATCGTATATTCTTTTTTGTGCAGGAGAAGATTCTGGCGATATTCTGGGGAGCGAAGCCGTGGCGACCGTTTGCTCCATGGGATTTTCTGCAAAAGGGGCTGGGGGAGCGCGAATGCTTGATGCGGGCCTTGAGCCTCTGATCCCTTATGAAAATTTGCCCGTGTCTGGATTTGGGGATGTACTTCCTCGCTACTTTTGTTTCCGCAAATATTTTGAAATTCTTTGCAAGGCTTTGAACGATCCTCTTTGTAAAGCGTTCATCGCCATTGATTACCCTGGATTCAACATGCGTCTCATGGCGGAGGCGGATCGTTTTTCCAAACCCGTCTTTTACATAGCGCCCCCACAAATCTGGGCTTGGAAACACCATCGCGGTTCGCATTTTGCGAACCGCAGCGTGGCCGTCCTTTTTGAAATGGAACGCGAAGTCTATGAACGTTTCGGAGCGTTGGCCACGCGCCTCCGCCACCCGTTTCTTGAGGCGGCGAAAAAGCTCCCCTTCAAGGACAAACATCTACGAGAAGATGAAATCCTTTTGCTCCCGGGGAGTCGCTTGGGCCAAGTGCGTCGCAATAAGCCTCTCTACGAAGCCATAGCGAAGAATCTTCAGCAGAAAGAATCTTTAACGCCTGTGATTATTGCCTCAAGGCCCGCTCTTGTGCCCGTTCTTGAAAAAATGTTTGCCCACCAATATGAAGTGCGTCTCTCGCCAAAGAAGGCGAATCTTCGGGCTGAATTTTTTGCGAATGCAAAAACGGTTCTTTCTGCTCCAGGCACCGCGACTCTCGAAGCCACTCTTTGTGGAACGCCAGTACTGGTCTGCGCACGCATAGACCCATTGACTTACTTCGCTGGAAAATGCTTCCTTAAAACCTCTTTTCTCGCGATCCCCAATATTCTTTTGAATCGTTCATTGATCGAAGAACTCATCGTTCCCAGCACGGCCTCTATTACTAAAACAGCAATGATCGCCCTACAACAAATTCAACGACTTTCTGTGGAGTCTTTTGAATTATCGGCAAAAGATCTTTTTCCGAAATTAGAAGGCGAAACTCTTGAAAATTGGGTGCGAGAAAAAGTAAAGGGTGCCTCTAAAAATTGGTTTGCGCGAATGAAATCGAACGAGTATTGTGCAAAACGAATGCCGCATTGACAAGTTTACTTGTCAATATGACTGAGTGCAGCCAATGACGCTTTAGCGTCAAATCGAGCCAGAGCAGGAATGATTGTTGACCAAAACGAGTGCAATGGGCATGCTTGTATGCCCATTGCCGAGTTGCATCAACAAGTGCGTAAGCACAAAAGTGGTGAAAACCATGTAAGGTGAGCGTTGCACAACCGAGCTTGCTTGGTTGTATTGATGCCTTCGGCATCCGCTTCGGCGCCTCGATCGCGATAGCGAACACGTTCGCTATCGCGATACTCGGCTTGAACGCTCTTTGCCACTTTGAATGACGACTGTTGCAAAAGCCGAATACAACGGCAAAGCTCGCTTTGGCACTGTTTAGGCGTAGCAACAGAACGAAGTTCACTATGGCGAAGTACCGCAGTCGATTTGTTGCGGTGTCACGTTGTTCCATCCTCACCCCTGCGGGGCCAACCCGAAGGTCAGCTCTGCGAAGCCTGATGTTCCCCGGAGGGAACCGGCTTCTAGTCATAGAAAATGAATTTTTAAAGGTACCCTAAACGCTATCGTTTGAAACGTTTATTAATATCTTCGATGGGCATCCGCATCAGTGTTGGGCGCCCATAAGGCGAGGTCATGGGATCTTGGGTCGCAATCAACTGCGCCATCAATTGAGCCATTTCTTCTGAAGACAAAGAATCTCCCGCTTGGTAAGCATTCCCCTTCGCCCAAGCCTTCGCGATAATATCATGAGCGGGGTTGGCGTCAAAGCCTTCTTCTAAAAGGGACTCGACCAGTGCATGGACCGCATCAATCGCTCTTGAAAGCGGAAGTTCTCTAGGAATGCCTCTGAGTTGGAAGGACCCACCACCAAAAGGCTCCAAATGGAACCCGAGTTGATCCATATTTTCCAAAACAGATTGGAGTAAGGAGGCTTCTACTTTGCTGAGTTCAATCAATTCAGGGAAGAGCAATTCTTGCGTTTCAATTCCTGAACCATCCTCGATGATTTTGAGTGCACGCTCATAAAGAATGCGTTGGTGAGCGGCTCCTTGATCAATTAAGAGCAACCCTTCCGCATCTTCGCACACCAAGTATGTCTTCGCCAAATGGAAAAACTGGGGCGATGCAAAGGAGTCCACTTTGGTAGGTGTTTGAAATGTTTTTGCGGTGAGTGGAATCACTTTCCCAAATTCCGGGAGAGAGAACAGATCTTGAGCAATCGGTTCTGGAGGCGCTTCAAATCTTCTTCGTGGTTCTTGAACTGAATCGTTTGAAAAAGAAGATCCCGTTGCCGCGTATGTCGTTGCTGGGGAATCAGAATTCGAGGTCCCCACAGGAGCAAAGTTGGGTACAGCATCCGAAAGGTGAATCACAGGAGCTCCATATTCGCCTTCATTCTGGAGCGCATTTCTCACGGCATGATGAATGGCGAGGAACACCCCATTCTCGTTCACAAAACGAACTTCTTTTTTGGTGGGGTGGACATTCACATCAAAATCCATATCAGGCATGTCCAGAAAAAGAACCGTCACTGGGTAGCCTTGTTTGCCATAAGGTTCATAAGCCCGGACGACTGCTTTGCCTGCGACTGGATTCCAAATAGGCCTCTGTTGCAGGTAAAAGAACATGTGGTTTCGCTTCCCTCGGGTTTCATCGGCAGGGGCCACGAACCCCGTCACATGAATGCCCGCTTCGGTGTGGTCAACGGGCACCATTTTGCGAGCGACCCCAGCCCCAATCGCTTCGGCGATACGACTACGTAAATCAGAACCTTCTACGCCTGTAAATACCTCTCGACCGTTGACCTTATAGTCGATGCGAACTTGGGGATTGGCAATCGCGATTCGCGTTACCGTATCCAAAACACGACTCCCTTCCAGAGCGTCACTCCCCAAAAAGTTCCTCCGCACGGGAGTATTGAAAAAAAGATCTTCCACTAAGAACGCGGTCCCTTTTCTGCTATTATTGGTGCCGGTTTCTTGTAAATTTCCGCCAGAAAGTCGAATCCACTTCGCTTCGGTGTCGTTCTCTGTCCGGGAGGTGATCGTCATTTGGGAAATAGCCGCAATGGAAGCAATGGCTTCGCCCCTAAATCCATTCGTTTTGAGGTGAAAAAGATCCTCTGCGGAGCGAAGTTTGGAGGTCGTATGACGCAAGTAGCACAGGTGGAGGTCTTCCTCTCTCATGCCATTTCCATTATCGGTAATGCGAATTCTCTTTTTTCCGCCCTCTTCTATCTGAATTTCTATCCAGGTCGCGTCCGCATCTAATGCATTTTCCAAGAGTTCCTTGACCACAGAGGAGGGTCTTTCCACAACTTCCCCTGCAGCAATTTTGTTAATTACCTCTTCGGAGAGACTTTGGATTTGCCCTAGATTCATTGGCACAAAATATAGCCAAAAATAGCAAAAACAAAGAATTCCTATGAAAATGTGACTAAAACTAAAACCCACTAGCTATTTTCGTAAGAAAAAGTTAACTTTTGAGTATGAGGGAACAATTGGAAGAAATCTCGAATATTTTTTTGAAATTGGCGCATGCTGAGCTGCTCCTTTCTTATTCGACGGACGAATTAGTTTCCTTGATTAAGACTACCCCTGAATCTGGAAAAAAGGTGCTGGACTGCGTTTGGCAGGAAGATGGCTCAATTCCTCTCTGGATAAATAAAAAAATTATTAATGGCCTCACTCAGTGGCTATTTTCCAAAGGTGAGAATCCAGATGCCTTTGCCGATCGGATGTTTTCGCAGTATAAAAATTTGTACTCCATTCCGAAACGTCCTATTATTCGTTCTTATTTGCCTTTTGTTCCCCTCTTCTATGATGCTCAGGATCAACGTCACCTTTTCCTCGAATTATTAGAAAAAAGGCGTCCCCGTGGTGAACGTTATCAAGTATTTTGTCATTGTAAAGAAAACGACTCCCTACGTCATGATTTCGTGGCTATTTTTTCTGATTTTGGCACAAATGATGCCATTTATTCTCATTGGGTGCTTAAATCCCTCAAATATGGCCCTCTGTACATGGGGTTGCCTGCGTTTGAAAATGTGAAAGTTCATTCCGCTATGTATTCGGCGGAAGAAGCTCTTGTTAATCGTAAACAGGGACATGTTGAGAATAATTCTTTCATCGTCGATGGATCTGCGGTAGGTTCGGTGGTTCCTTTTGAGGAATGTGTGCATGCTCTCGGTATTGATTTTGGCACCCCGGAATTCTTGTCTCGGGAGTGTATTCGTGCTGATGTGGATGTGATTGATGACTCAACAGGTTGCATGCTTTTGAGTCAGGGTTGTTTTTATGGTGCTCCCGTGGGTATTTCTGAATTTACCTATGAAGCGGGCCAAAGAGTAAAGGATCCCTTTGCAAAGTTAATGAGTGCATTGGTGAAAGATGAATTTGTGGTTTGGGGCCCGATTCAAAAAGCACATGAGGCCTTGCTTCACAAAATGAACCATGTGGCCGACGTTGTTTATTATGAGACTGATGACTCTATTGCTGTGAATGGCAAACACTTGATGCGTAACGTTCCTGCTCGTATTTTGAGAAATGTGCTTCGCGAATACACGAAAACGGGGCGTGAAGAATTTGAAAATCGTGAGTTTAAACGCGATCCTGAAATCTGTATTGATGCCCTGAACCCGAATTTTGAAAGTCGCCTGAATCGTGTGGTTGATCATTTACAGAAAGTTTCAGATGTGATGAGTTTGGATCGTCATCGTCGGGGGGGCTTCCGATTAGTGCCTCATTGTCACATTGATTTTAGGGAAGAAGGGTTACAAGAAAAAAGTAAGAAATAATTAACTTTTCTCTTTAGTTAAACCTTGCTATATTAGTGATAGAAAGAGATGGCGACAAGGTAAATCCTCTAACAACTCTATCATTGCTCCCCTCCTGGTAAGTTCGGGGTTCAAGTCGCTCTCTTTCTTTTTTATTTTAAAAGTGCTTTTGGGCGCTTTTTTTTGTTTATATAGCTAGAAATGCTAGAATTTATATAAACTTTGATACTGTTATATTTTTTTTACAAGCGGCTAATGAACAAAATATATTTTCAATATTAGATTAGTTCAATGTGGATGATTTTTTGATTAGGTAAATCCTCTAATAACTTTATCAGTGCTCCCCTATTGGTTCGGTTTGGGGGGTTCTTTTCAATAAATCTTTCACTACTCCTTTCGGGAAAGTGCCTGGGTTTACCGGGTACTTTCTTTTTTATTTATATATAGAAGACGGGTACACATATGGCAAATCCTGAATCCTTAAATAAACGCTTTGTTGCTAGGGAATATCCCTCTAAAGGGCGCACTCGGGAAGGCATTACCTTTTTAGTGGCTGAGGATAAGCATGTCCTTTTTACCCGCGAATATACCCGCCATAGAACACTTTTAGAACGTACGGAATATCCAATGGCCGAAATTGCCTGGGGCGGAATTTTGACAGAGGCGGGCACATGGGTGCGTCGTAGTTTTGACTTTGGGGATGCTCCGGACCCAGAAACTCGGGAAGAAGTGGTTTTGAGCATTCAAAAGGCTGTAGTTCGTTAAGGACACCTCTAAAAATTTACTTCCAGTCACCAGAAACTAGGTTTCTGTAGAAATAGAAAGGCTTTGCAGAGTAGATTGTGTTGACAACTTGGGGCGTGGTGAATCTGGAGAATGCTTCAAAATAAGCACAAATTGCCTGTTTTTATTTTGTAGGTGTATCCAGCTTGGATACACTTTTTTTGAAAGGGTCTCTAGTTTGAAGGGAAAGGAGCTAAATTGCTACTGAGATGAAATCAATATTTGAAACGCTTGATTTTCGAACCTATTTGCTAGAATTTTACCTAGAGCATAAGGCTGCAAATGCTCGGTTTTCTTGGCGTGTCTTTTCCAAAAAAGCGGGGTTCACAAGTCCTGTTTTTCTGAAGTTGTTGAGTGAAGGGAAACGAAATTTAGGAGAGGCATCTATTGATCAGGTAGGGGATGCGTTGGAATTAAAGGACAAAGAACTTGTTTTTTGGCATCATCTTGTTTTGTTTAATCAGGCGAATACCGCTTATCTAAAACAAGAACATTATTTGATTCTTCGGGGGATGACAGGTTCTATTCGGGAATTTAAAATTCAACAGGGATTTTATGACTATTATCGTTTTTGGTATATGCCAGCGATTCGCGAATTAATTACACTTTATCCCTTTGGAATGGACTTTGAGAAATTAGGCATGTCCCTTATTCCCTCTATCAGTACCGTTGAGGCCAAGAATGCGGTGCATACATTGCAACGAATCGGTATGATTCAAAAAAATAAAAAAGGCCAGTGGGAGCAACTTCAAACGGCAATTTCTAGCGGGACAGAGATGGATCGGTTAGCGCTTATCCAATATCATAAAGAAATGCTTCGCTTGAGTGCCGAAGCTTTGGATCGTTTTGAAAAAAATGATCGATTTGTCTCTGGCATGACTTTAGGGGTTTCCAAATCTTGTTATGATGCGATTCTCGCAGAAACGGAAGCGTTTCGAAATCGGGTGTTACAATTGGTTCATGGGGATCCCCATAGCGATCAGGTGGTGCAGTTTAGTTTGCAAATGGTGCCTATAGGGGCAATTCCTGATCATAAATTATTACAAGGCAAGCGGAGGAAGTTATGAAATTTCATCTTCGCTTGTGGTTGATCGTGGCTTTTGTTCTGCTGTGTGGAAGTTGTACAAAAACGCCTGATTTGAGTGGCGGTTCGAGTGATCACGAAAATGTTCTGGAGGCTTATGTTGTGAACCAAACTAATTTGCCGGTTCACAGTTCAACGGTTCGTTTAGTGAATAATTCTCATTGGGCTCGGTTGCAAGAAGACAAGTATTCTCTTGTGGATAGTAGCTATACTACGGACAAATATGGAACTGTTTATTTGGATAGCACCGAATGTCTTAAGAGTAATTTTGACATGGATGTGAATGGTCAAATGGTCAATTTGCGTTGTTCAGATATTGAAGATTTTGGGAGTGTTCGCTTAGAACGGTACGGTGTTCTTTATGGGGTGACGATTCCTAATCAAACTATTGCGATTTATGGCTCCCTTGTTCATACTCAGAGTGATGATCATGGCGTGTGGACGCTTCGGGTGCCTCCAGGAGAGCGTGGGGTTGTTGTGTATAGTGATGACTATTGGCGAGCCATTCGCTATGTAACCATTGAGGCTTCTGATTCCGTTGAATTTGTGATTCCCAAAAATGTAAGTCGTATGATGATCGAAAATTTTGAAGATGGGGAAAACGTAACGCTTCTTCATTTCTGGAATGGAGGGGGAAACTGGTGGACCGCTTTTGATTCTATAGGGACTGAAGAGGATCATATTGAACCGGATGCTGCGGCTTTAGATCTGATGAGTGCAAGGGAGTATGTTGATAGTTTGGATTCTTACGTGCTTCATGTGGGGCTTTATCCGAATGAATCGGCACAAATCCCGAAGGCGATGCTGGGTTTCAATTTAGGGCAGCCCGCATCGACAAAAGATACCAGTTTGGTTTACAAAGATTTTTCGGCTGTAGATTCTATTCACTTGGATATGTTGGGCTCGGGTACTATTTATGTTCAGTTGATTTGCCAAGCAGAGGGTGAAGATTATAGGGCCGTATTTGAATATCCGGTGGATTTAAACGAAAAAAAATGGACCTCCTATTCTCTTGCTGTTGATGATTTTAAGAAGCTAGAAGGAAGTCTTTTGGACAATAAGTCTTCGTGGAATGAGGTGAAAACGAGGTGTAAAAGCATCGGTTTTTATGCGAAAGATTCGACTGATTTGTGGGTGGATAATATTGAATTTGATGGAGCCCGTTTGCGGGCTATTGAATAGCGAACGCTTAGGTTTGGTGCAGTAGGGTTTTGGCTTTTGCGAGTTCTTCGGCGGTGGGAGGGCGCAGATTTTTCAGTTTATAAGGGATGCCAAGAGCGTCCCATTTGTGTATGGCGAGGTTGTGGAAGGGGAGAACCTCGATTCGTTCGACATTTTTGAGGGTGTGAAGAACGTCGGCAAGTGCTTGAATGTCTTCGGTGGCATCGGTGTAGCCTGGGACAAGGACGTAGCGGATCCATACCTTTTTTCCGAGATGATCGAGACGCTTTGCAAAATCCAGAACGGGTTGGAGTTCACATCCGGTGAGCGCCTTGTGTTTCAGCGGGTTCATTTGTTTGATATCTAAAAGAACGAGATCAATCGGGTCAAACCACCTATCAGGTAATTGGTGCGCTAAAAATCCGTTGGTGTCAAGGGCCGTGTGGAGGTGGAGTTCCTCTTTGGCGCGGCGGAAAATTTCGTGAACAAATTCGGGTTGAGTGAGAGGTTCGCCACCTGTAATGGTGAGGCCCCCTGCGATACGCAAAAAGCCCGCGTACTTCGCAATTTCTGCGAGGACTTCATCGGTGGTTGTGCGTTTCCCTGCATGGAGTTCCCAAGTGTCCGGGTTATGGCAGTAAAGGCAACGGAAGGGGCACCCGGTGAGGAACAGAGCGAAACGAACGCCGGGGCCATCGGAAGCGGCACCAGTTTCCACAGAATGGACGTAACCTGTTTGCATGAGACGAATATAAAAAATGGCATTGGGTACAGCGAACATCAGGCTTCGCAGAACGGATCCGCAGGTCAGCCCTGTAGGGGTGAGGATACAACCAGTATAGATGCTTTGCGTGGTCGCACAACCCAAGCGAACTCGATTGTGCGATCATTCCCGCAAACCAATTTTTAGAGGTCTAGAAAGTGCCACCTCTATGTTGAACTTGCAAAATCTGGGTTCGGGAAATTCCATTCAGACTTGTCACTTTCAACAAGTAAACGCCATTGGGTAAGTGTGATAGATTCATTCGAACCCTCTGTCCGTTCCCCTGAGTCATTCCTACAGCATGACCTAGGACATTAAACAATTGCAATTTTGATTGCGTTGCTTGCGTAAACTGAACTTCAACCCAACCAGAAGCGACCTGGATGCTAATGCTTTGATTCTGAGAGTTATCATGAGCGATAATAGGAGTTGTTCCACTGGAGCTGCTGGAACTTGAAGTCGCCGAACTGCTGGAACTCAATGGCTCAGGCGTCGCTTTCACCACAAAGTTTCGCTTGGTAATGCCATCTTCAGCGGTGACCGTTATTACAAGCGGATTATTGGAAATGGAATAATCCCAATAGTACTGGTTGGGATTCAGAGAAAAACTTGCATACGGAGACACTTGGATATTGCTAATCGATAAATATTGAAGATTGGCGGACAGCCCCATGACCACATTGACAACTCCTGTATCTTGAATATTCGTTGGGACATAGATATTGCTGTAATAATTTGCCGTTCCACAAACACTATTCAAATCGCAAAGTGTCAACTTTTGAACTCGGGCTGACTGGCTAGATTTCTGCGCCACGCTGACTTTATATTCACGAACCGTTTTGTCCTGAGCCGTGACCGTGATTAATTTTTCCTGGGAGTTGTCAGAAAAATCCCATAAAGAACTGCTGGGGGAAATAGCCGATGTAGCCTCAAAAGAAGACAATTGAATCCCTCCATATTGAAGTGTCGATAAATCTTGCCCTCTGGGGATATCAAACACCAATTTCCCAGGAGCGCTCGCGGTAGCTACTGTGAAGGTACCCGAATTCAATGGTGAACTCTTACTGTAGATTGCATAGCTTGCAGTTCCTTGCACAAGAGAAGCTGCTGTGATCCCAGCATCAGAGCTTGCTTCCGTATGGTAATTCGGATGAACTCGATAAATGCGCTGGGTCACTCCATCTTCCGCAGTGGCGGTAACGTAGAGCACTTTTGTGCCTGTGAGGTCAAAAGGTTCATTAGTAGAAGGGGTTTCAGAGGCTACAAACGTTGCGCCATCATTCCCAGAAGGGATGATCTGCTTAATATGAACCGCATCGAATCCAAAGGGAATCGCCATTTCAACAATTCCGGTATCCTGTGCCGATTCAGGCTGAATGATGTCGGAATATAAAGAATACCCACCGCCTTGAAATCCATAGGCTAATTGTCCATTCACGTCCCTTAAATATATCCCTGTAAGTTCCACAAGAGAAGAAATAGGCTCACTCACCACAGAAAGATCATAAACATTGGTATTTTTGCCATTTTCAGAAACCACAGATAATTCTACAGCATGCGTTAAATCCAGAGTTCCTGTGGGAGTCACTGTTGCCGAGTCTGAAACGTTCACATTCGCTGTTGTCAACGAAGAACGAGAGATCGCTTCTGGAATTGCAAATACTACGCTTCCATGGGCTCCAGCCACCGTTGGCTGGGTGACTTTTCCGGCATTACATAGGGTAAGTCCAGTCTGATCATAGCAAATGCTAATTGCATTCAATAGCGCCTCGGAGTTCAATGTCCGATTGGTCACATAAATATCATAGGGTTGAGTTTTATTTCCGTCTTCAGAGACAACAGAGAACGTCAAGCAGGGTTGATTTGGAGTGGTACAATCGAAATCACTTTGACTGGGGGAAGTCACATAGGTTGCCCCTTTAGATATGCTTTGTCCGACAATCTTGAGTCCCTCCAATATGACGCTAGTGGGCATCGCCACATCAACACGTCCACTGCCTCCAGCAACGGTTGGCTGTGTGATGGTTCCATCGGTGATATAGTCGATCCCGTAGGTGGCCATTTGAAACTCAGTCAATGTGGCAGCGGAACTTTTGGGCAAATGAGTGACTGTAAGCGAATATTTTGATGGGCCACCCGTTCCAGATAAGGTATAAAGCACTGGATTCGTAAAATTGGTAGCCCCCGTGGGCGTGAAAGATGTAAATACACCAGTAATGTTGGGCGTTAACGCCGTAAGAGATTGACTGTATGGAACCGCGACTTCAATAGCGCCGTTTGTGGTTCCCTCTGGATGAGTAATTGATTTCAAAACCTCCCCATCCACGCCAAAACTGACATTAGAAATAAAGGGAGCATTGGCGGTCCCCACCGTTATGTCATTAATATAGGCTGCATCAGAATTAATAGCAACTTTGTATGTAGTGGAAGGATTGGGAAGGGTTACATGGAGACTGGACCAACTACTGGTTGTGGATTCAGAGGTCAACGAGGTCCAAACGCCACCAGCCTCGTTCTGGTAATACACTTGTATTGAACCCGTAAGAAAATCATAAGATTTTGCCGTGATGGAAATACTCGCACTGGTTTGGGATCCAAGGTTCATGCTTGGTGTTGCAATAGGATAGGGTGTTCCAGAGTGGGACAAAATACCTTGATCAACATACCATATGCCCTTAGCGCCTTGCTCAAGGTTCAGGTATGTCCAGTTAGAAGGTAACCCATTTGCAAAATCTTCGTAGAGTACAGGAGCTGCGAGGGATGAGACCCATAGAGCACCCACAAGAAGAATCATGGTTGGCTTGAGTAAGTAAAACATCTGAACCTCCACAATGAATTATAGGAGAAATGTAGCCATTTCCAAGGATTATTGCGTTCTAGACGAGATTAAGCCTTTCATTTTTGTAACTTTTTCCCTTGGCTCTATCTTCGCTGGGTTGATGTAGATCTTTTTGAGACCCCTTTTTCATTTGTTTGTATGATGGTTCTACGATCCAGTCATCAACGCATGTCCCTTTGTCGATACCCCAGATACAAAAAAGACCTCGCATGGTTGCGAGGTCTTTACTGGTAGAAAAATTTCGTGCCCTTATTTCTATTTCCTGAGTCCGATGAACTGGTTGAATTTTCCGCCCTGTGTACGTACGAGGTATACGCCGGAATTCAGATCCGATTTTCGCATTTCGGTGTGGAGAGAAGAAATTCCCGTCGCACGGAACGTCCCCAGGTATGTGCCACCGAGGTTGTAGATGCGGAAGTCCTCTGAACCTTGAAGGGAATTCGCTGCGGGGGAGCTGAACATCCCCATTGTTCCTTCGGTGAACTGGACCCAGTCTATGTTCACATAGCTTCCGGTAATGGCAAGTTTCAGAACGTGAGTCCCGGCCGTGAGTGATGATGTCTTGCCCGTGACAGTACTGTAGATGTCCCAGCTGTCACCGTTTGAGACCGCCACAGTATCGGTGATCGCTACATTGTCGAGGAAGAATCGGAAGGAGGAGTTGTCTGAGCCAGAGGACAAGCGTGCCTCGAAGGTATAGAAATCACTTTTCTGAACGTTTACCGTGTACTCAAGCCACTCGCCCGCGACAGTGTAACCGACCTTGTAGCCGTCCGTTGCATCGCCCACGATGTCCACACCGTCCTCGCGGTAGACGCTGCCCTGGTTCGTGGATTCATCGTCGGAGTAGGAACTCCCCTGCCCGCCCACATCGTAGTTCTCAGCCTGGATCGTACCGGGGATCACCAGTGTGTCCGCGTAGGGAGCCTGGGGAACGGTGTCTTCCTTTTCAATGGAACTGCCATAACCTGCAGCGGCAATGTTTGCCTGTATTTTTTTATCAATGGAATCGGGTGGATTTCCGATAGTCATCGCTCCTTCAAAAAAAGTTCCAGCGGCGCCATCGCTACCATCTCCGCCTGAACCAAGAATGATGGCACCTTGGAGTTTTTTAGGGCTGTAACCATTTGAAGGACGGGCTCCGTCCCACATCGTGGTGAGCGAATCGGTCTGTGCATCACCCGCCTTAAGCTTGAATGTGGCATCAGAAGGCCCTTTGAGCATTACCGTTGCGAAATCGGCTACCACAGAGAGTGCCGTTGACCATGGCGTGGTGTGGGAGGTTCCCCATAAATAACCGCCTTCGTTCCCTTTGAAAACCCCGTTTTCCAAGTCAGCGGCGACCCATGGACCATTCCCCATGCCGTAGCCGCCCCATTGCACATCATTTCCCCAGTATACGGCTTCCATTGTACCATTTCCGTCATCATTCCCCGATGTTTCCGCATTCCCATAATCAAAACAGCATTGGTCGTTGTAGTGCTTGCCATCTACCACCATATACATTGATTCCGCGTCGTTTCCAGTGGCAATCCCTGTTGTGGAATTGTTGCGGTAGGCGATGGTGGACCACGCCGTTCGGTAAATTCCGTGAACTTTATGCCCGTTCACCTTAATTTCTGCAGCACTTGCGGAGGCCTCTTTGCCACCATTATCAAGCCAGTAAACCTTTGGTGATTTGACCAAATCATTCTTGTAGGAGGTTTGGTCGTAGAGTATGGAAATCGTGCAGGTGGTTCCGTTGCAGAAATCATCCTGAACGGAAATATCTGCATATCCACCCGCAGTACTGACAGGAATATCTTTCGTTGATCCGTCTGCGCGGCGAACTTGGTAGAGGTTCCCTGCATAGTTTTCGAACAGGGCTCGGACTGTGCTGTGGGCTGCGACGCAAGGGGTTTTTGCCGAAGCATAAATATCACAAGGCCCAGTGCCTGCGAATGCTTGGATGGAAAGGATTGTCGCACATACTATAAATTTGGGTGTATTCTTGTTCTGCATTGTTCGTCCTCAAAATAAACCGTTATCATAAATTAACCAGAGGATTCCACATACTGAT
>DBTP01000164.1:30691-31270 GCA_002307115.1 Fibrobacter sp. UBA1313
CTCCATGGAGATTGTGCGCTTCTATCTTATGGGCGGTGCTGTGCTGTTTTCCAATGGCCCCCATAATTGTCTTTGCGCATTCTTGAAATTAAGGCTATTGTGGAATAGGAGGAGATTCGTAAATACGCCGACTGTCGTTGCACTTGAAACTCTAAGAACGTTGTTAGAAAAAATTAAAATTGATACGTCTAATCTGTATTACTAAGTTTTTGAAAGATTCAGCCAGGAGCGTTCGTGCATAAGCTTGTATCTTTTTTATGTTTTTTTATTATAAGTTTAGTGGAAGCTAAAGATTTTCCCACTACAGAATGGACTTTGGGGTTGTATGGGAATGTATCGGCATCTTATAATAATCAAGGGTTAATTTTTATTACAGATCCGGGGACAGAGTTCTGGCATATTCAATTGACACATACTGGCATTCGTTTAGAGTCAGGACATTCATATCGAGTCGTATTTACGATTCAAGCTTTAACAACGAACAGATTGGCTGATGTCCGTATTGGGAGAAATACATTTCCGTACGATGCTTTTGCAGAATTTGGGGGATTATCAGTATCCACAACGGGGCATACCTAT
>DBTP01000015.1 GCA_002307115.1 Fibrobacter sp. UBA1313
CATTTACCCTGGCACATTCCGCTTTGCGTGAGGTATGCGGAGGGTGGCGCGTTAGCGCCAGTGCGTAGCACCGACCGGAGGGTAGCCCGCAGCTCGCCGACCCGGCGTGATGATTTTATGAGATGTGACTCATCCGGGGCACGCCCAGAGAACGGTCGGTGGTGAAGGTCGTGGACTGTAGCAGGTGCAAATGTTGGCACATTCCGCGAATCCGGGGCACGCGCTAATTAGGTGTGTGATAATAGTAGACCTTAAACGATTTAAGAACGCTAGGTCTCATTTGTTTTTATGAGCTCGTTGTATGCAAAAATTGGCGACGCAATCAGAACATTTGTATAAACTAAAGCAAACGAGAAGACCGAGTCCAATGGCCAGTCCTTGATCTCTGAAGAGCATCCAAAAAACGGGAATCATGATAATCGAAAAAATTAGGATTCCTATTCGCCATAGATTTTTAATTGCTTTTTTTTCGAAAATGGCGAAAGGTTCTTTGAAGTCATTATCTTTCGCGTTAAAAAAGATATCATCTGAACTATCTGAACAAAAAGGACTATTCTTCACAATGGTGCTCCCTCCAAAATTTGAATGAACTTTTTTCTTTCTGCTCAAGCTATCTAAATATAGCGTTAAGGCACACCCAAAATGATGATGGAACGCCTCCAAAATGAGTTTTCAAACTAAATGTGTGTTTGATCACATTTATCGGTCCTTATCATCCTTCCCAGATTTTTTTCCGATGGAACCTTTTTGGGGAGGAGAATACTGATATTGCTCCTTCTTTGTTTCGAAGGTTTGGGACCGCTCTTTACTTCTTTCCCGTGAATTTAGTTGGACGTTCAAATCTTTACCTATTTGGGAGCGCCGTTCTTTCTCTTGCGGATTATTGTTATTCTCATTGGTTCGAAAGTTTTCTCGTTTCCACGTTTCGCTCTGATTTTTTTTGTCCTTCTCATATCGGTCTTTTGGCGGAAGGTCTAATTGCATCCTAGAGTTTTGGTTCTCTTGAGGTTCCCATGTGCCATTGTTTTGGTGTTTATATACCGAGCCAGAATGGTCTAAGAATAAATCATTAGAACGCTTGGAGGGTTGTATTTGCTTTTTTGTGAAAATACGATCTTGTTTTTGTTTGCCTGTGCGCGGATCAAATTTCCGGTTTCCACTTTGGGTAACGCCTTTATTGCCCCGTGAGTATAGGTTATTGGCTATGACTTTGTCTGTTTTTGAACCCGCTATGATGAGATCAGGTCTTGGAATGCGGGGTTTCTGTTTTTGAAATCCGCGATGAGGACCTGATGTTTCTGGCTGGTACTGAGTGTGTCGATAACCTCTAGGTCCCCATGCACCCCGATGATCGCTGTGATATCTTCTGTCTTGATCTATCCAGTCATAACCGTCATAATAAGAGCCGAACGAGAAACCCCATCCGTAATAGGAATTGTAATGAACGCCATACCCGTAAGTGATAGGACGTGCATAATAATAGTGTCCATACCAAGGATAATAAGAGTAGCCAGTGCCATAATAAACGCAACCTCTGTAGACGTAACTATACTCATAACCTGGGAAATACCCTACGCGCACGGTTTGGGGCGTATAATCAAAAATGATCACGTATTTGACGTTATAGATGGGGTATTCTGGGGGAATTGTCATGACTTCTGGGGGTACTGAGGTCGCCACCATCCAAGGGCCTGTGGCTTGATTACTTTTGAACCATACTCCGTTATCACAACAGTAATAGACACCATCAATCCAAAGAACGGCTTTTTCGGTATTGATGGCGTAAAGCATTTGGGTGCCTTTAATTCTTCTAAAGGAGGGATCTCCATCATAGACTACATCGACTGTGGCGGAAGTGCGGTCAATGGTTGCGGTTTGGGGAATCTTTGTTTCTAAAACGGCTTCTTTGGATTCTTGAGTGCCAGCAACGCTTGCGCGGACATCGCTTACCGGAGATTTTTCTGGAATTTTGGAGAAGTCGGCAGGTAAGCTATCGGGGGAGACAAAACGCCATCTATTCGAAGATAAATTTTTGGATTTGTACCAGCGCCCAGAAATGAGGGTGTAATACTCTTGCGCATTGATGTCCATTAAAATATCGTCGTCAGTGTTGGTCATGTACAAGAGTGATGTGTTCTCTACCGATGCATACTGTGGCGTTCCGTTGGATACCAGTAATTCGGTGGGGTGTGTTCGGACGAAGATTTGAGTGGGGAGCGTTTCGCTGTGACCTTCGGTGACGATTGCTTTGCTGTCAGAGGAGCTTTCTAATGCTAATAATTTCTGAGGAACATTTTTGACGATTTCCCAGCCGACGTAAAATCCAGAAGAACTATACCAAGTTTCTCCTCCTTTTAAATAGAAAAGATTGGCCTTAGAATCTCTCAGAATAAAGAAGGGGGAATTGATCACATATTCTAAATCGGTATTGTCTATTTTCTGGTAAATGGGTTCGCCGTTGACAAGGATGAGTGCTGTTGGAGCTGTTGTAAAAATAATTTCTGGAGGGTCGTTTTTTAATTTCTCAGAATTTTTGTCCGCTTGTTCTCCCAGTTTCAGGGATGTTAATATATCGTCTAAGGATAATGTGAGTTCCCATTGAGGGAGTTCTTTTACAATGTAGGCGTTGATTTTTTGTACCTCGGCTTCTTCTACATTGGGAAATTTATTGGCGAGGACTTGGATGTCGAGTAACGTTACTGTGCGTTCATCACGATCCGTGGAGATGAGACTTTTATACCAAATCGCTCCGAATAGTTGTGTCGTATCGTTTTTCATTTCGAAGATTACGGCAGACCGGCACTCGATAGTATCGTTGGATAGGGATTCAATCTCCGGTTGGAACAGGGTGATTTTCCCGCTTTCGGTGGTCACTTCTCGGGGCCAACTGCTGATGCTTTCTCCCTTGAGCAAAAATAAAGAAAGAACGGCGAGTAATAGAAATGCAGAATACTGTTTTCGAGATAATGATTGCATAAACAGTGCCTCGTGGTAAAATTAAGAATCTACTCAATCGGGTATGGTTTGGCAAATACCAGGGTGGTAAGGGGGAGGTTAATCTCCCCATTTGGGGGCATGATTGATGAGGACGCTTGCTTCTTGTGAAAAAAGGAGCTTTTGCTCCTATGACGGAAAAAATCGGCGCTTAGGCGGGGTTAAACTTTTGAATACAGTTGCCACAATGTCTCGAAAAGCGGTATCAGTACGGTTTGAAAAAAGTCGATTCCGCATTTCATTGAATTCCGCCTCAATCCAATTTTCCGGTAAATGGCATAATTTGTCCACAGCATCTGCTAAATTATTTTTTTTGTAGACCATCCAATGAGGAAGCTGATAATCTTTTACATAATCCGCATCAGCAATGATGGCCGGAATTCCGCATTGCAGGGCTTCAAAAAGTACAATGGGACCACTTTCAAAATGGGACGGAATGAAAAGAGCGGTGAGTTCTTCTTGAAGCAAATGTTGGATTTCTTCGGACGGAATCCAGGATCTTATATCCACCTGTTCACTTACCTGAAAATGCTCAATGAGTCGCTCTAGTTTGTTTTGGTGTGGTCCCTTTCCAATAATCGAAAACTGGATCGGAGTGCCCGTTTTCTTTATTTCCCGCGCGAGTGGGGGAATGATGTCCTGCCCCTTTTGCGCGAAATAAATGCGGCCGATTGTTGCCACATGCATCTTTCTATTGGGCACTTTTGCTGGCTGAGATGTTTCAAAAGCCAGTGGATTGGGAATTTGGTAGACCGGGGTCTCTTTAGCAATAAAACGGCGGAGCAAATATTCCTGGGTATTTGAATTCACAATCCATTCATCTATTAATGGATAAATGGAAAGGGCCATCCAATCTCGCAAATGCCCTAATTTTGCTCCAGTTTCAACTTGCGTATAACACATGGGAATGTATGACACTAAGTGTATGCCTAATTCTTTTGCTGCATAAATGGCAGGGAGACAACGTTCAATGTTTCCGGGACACACAACCAGTATTTGAATTTTTTGTTCAAGCAGAATTTGTTTTGCCTTTGCTTTCTTCACCGGAATCCGGTCTCGCAGGATAGGGAACGGTGTGCTCGCTGCATAAGGGAGATGCCCCCTGATGACTTCAGGTGATAACGCGGAGTTAAACTGGCTGCAGGAATATAAAAAGGTGACATTCCAAAGATTGCTGTCTGCCAGGGCTGACGCTATTCTTGCGGCGAGCACTTCTTGTCCGCCCCATTCCGTGGAATCACTATAAAAATGGATGTTTCTTCTCATCATGGCACCAAAGTAGATTATTTATAAAGAAAGCGACTTATGAGGGAAATGTTGTTGAATGGGTCAAAATGAATTTTGGTGTTTGTTTGGGTGGAATAGATAAAAAGACTCGCCAGAAGACGAGTCTTTTTATTTTCAGTGGAGATAAGGAGAGTCGAACTCCTGACCTACGCATTGCGAACGCGTCGCTCTACCAACTGAGCTATATCCCCAAAATTCGCCCCCCAAATATATTTTAAGTCCTTGTCATTGGCAAGTGGGGTCTAGAGCCAGCGTGAGAATAAAATTTGAAATTGAAGCGTTTTGGAAAAGGTATCATCATCATCGTACCCAGAAGTTGCATACACATCGGTGATTCCTTCGGTCATTCGGGCTTCAATATCAAAAGAGGATGAGGTAATGCCCATGCCCAGAAGAGCCCCAACTTCCGGGATAATTCGATCGGCACTATCGTAAAGATTGATGGAGAGGAAGGGGCCAAACGAAAAGAAAAAGTGACCGAATTTTAAGCGCATGGGGAGAGGAATATCAACATTCACTTGTGTTAAGTTATTTCCACTATCAGATTCGTGTCTGATGGCGAGTGTTGCTTCTGGGTAGAATTTGAAAAAACGGGAGCCGTGAAATGGCCATAGAATACCCGCATTGAGAGCAAGGCCACCAGTGCTCATATATCCAACATATCCTGTATAGCCGATTCCTGCCCGGAATTGAATTCCAGAAGGGACTTGAGGTTTAGTACCTATATTATTGTCAGGTTCTTGAGCAAAAGAGGTTCCTGTAATGAACAGAACCAATAAAAAAGAAGTGAAAAATTTTATCATAGGTCAAAAAATAAGAAAAAATATTGCCCTCGTCTTCTTTGTTTTCTCTGGTAACCAAAGGTCTAGATTCTTTTGTTTACTTTTTTGTTAGAGAATGTAGTTTGATATAAAAAGGAAAAGCCTTATGAAAAAAATATTTCTTTTTTCCATAGCCTTAATCGGTTTGTGTGATTTCGCATTGGCGGGTCCCATCTCTGTGATGGTTACCGACACCACGCCGGGGATTAGTGTTCACACCAAGGGGCTATTTGCTGCGGATCTCGCTATTTGGAATTCGCCCACGCGGTTCGAGAATGTGAAACAGGCTATTGCGGATGGGGGCTTTAACTTTTTCAGATTCCCTAATGGGTCTCTTTCTAACGATTACCATTGGAATGGTGCTGGTTATTACGATAGTACGCATGTATGGGTTCCCAGTGATACTTCGTGGGCTCCTGGATTTTTAGGGGAGACCGCTTATCGTGGCACCAGTAAGGATAATTGGGGCTTCGCGCGGCGCTCTTATTTGACCGATGGGGATACGAGTTCATTTTGGTGGGGAAATATTTATGATGAAGCCGATCCACCTTGGTTTGTTTTTGATTTGGGTTCCGCCTTCAATGTGGATTCGCTCTCTATTATGTGGGGTTCACTTGCCCCGAAACAGTTTGAACTTGCTTATTGGACAACCCCTTACGCGCCTTATCCTGGTGTACAGCAGGCGATTGATAACCACTTAGCCACCATTTCTGTTTTCCCGGTGAAGGGAACCGTTTCTTCTCATAAATTCAAGCCTGTGCAATCCCGTTATTTTGCGGTTCGTTTCAAAACTACCGATCTTCCCAAGAACGGAGTGCAGGTCAAAGAGATTTCTCTTTTTCAGAAATCTATGGACGTGACTCGCCAAGATTCGACGAAAGTTTTTGCTTTGTCCACGCGTTATGGGGATCTTGCGCGCACGGATTGGACGGGGATTAAGTGGCAGTTTGAATCCTTTATGGATTACCTCAAAAATTTTCCAGAAGGGGAGCCCGTCATCTGTGTGAATGCGGGCACGGGCACCGTTCGGGAAGCTGTTGCGTGGGTGCGCTATGCGAAAAAGAAAGGCTATAAGATTAAAAATTGGCAGATTGGAAATGAACTTGACGGCGAATGGGAAGAGACTGGCCCCCTTTCTGCAAGGCAGTACGCGGCGCGCTTCTTAGAATTTGCGCGGGCGATGAAGGCTGAGGATTCTACGCTCTTGATCCATGGTCCTCTCTATAGCACCCACAAATACAAAGAGAAAGGGGCTGGACTTTTAGATGGGAAAAATTGGATGCCTGAATTCCTCCGCATCGTGGGTGAGGCGGAGGCTAAAGAGGGTTTGCATTATTTGGATGCGGTGGATATTCACATGTATCCGTACTGGGCACCCAACAATCTGAATGCGTTAGGGATGCTGAAGGCTTCCATGGAGGTGAGTTCCAATCTGGATTCACTACAGGCTTGGATGAGTTTGTATCTGAGAGGAGATCGCTACGTTCATTTGTCTGAATTCTCTACGACGACGGTTCCCACAAGCCTTACGATGGAATCGGTGCAGGCAACGGCGATTATGAATGTCTTTGCCCAATTTTTGGTTCACTTTGGGGATAAAGGTCATGCGCTTCCTTGGGATGTTTATGGTGGTTTGAACAAAGGTCCCGATGACACTTATGGTTCTATTACTCTGACCACATTGAAACGCGAGGGTTCTTGGGATCTGTGGGGGGTGATGACACCTACTGCGGAATATTTCGGTATTTATTTGGCCTTTAATCATTGGGTGCGTGAGGGCTTTTCTGTACTTCCTGTGAAAATTTCGGATACTACGGTTGCCGCATACGCGCTTGGCAAAGGCGATTCCAGTAACATCCTTCTTTTGAATTTGAACGGAGAGGAAAAAGAAATCCAAGTCTCTCGCGTTTCAGGGGCGAAGGGAATGGTACAGGCGACGTTCTTTGGTGAAGCACAATATCACTGGCAAGGGACCGATACAAAGGCTTTTGCAAATCCGGGTATGGGGCCTTCGGGGACACGGCTTACGGATGGAACGAATGCAACGGTCAAAATTCCTGCGTTTGGTCTCGCTTTGGTGCAATTCTCACCTCCCCAAAAGAAAACAGAAAATCCAGGATTTTTGCAGGCTTCTTTAGCGCAAGATTTGGTGCTTGCAGGGGATACTCTTGATTTGACGATGACGATTTACCAAAAGGAAGGAATGTTGACTTACGGGAAGGCGACAGTAAAGAAATTTGGCTTTTCGGAGAAAATAACACCCGCAGATGGTGCTTGGGGGTCTTCCTTGGAAGCCGTGCATATTAAGATTCCTGTGCCCAAGAATGCGCAAATTGGTGATGCCTCGATCTATTTAGAAGTGCTTGGCTTGGGGAATAAAGTAGGATCGTTGCGCGTGCCGTTCCGTGTGCGCGGTGCTTATAGGACTATTTCCGTTTTTGAAAATTACGAGGACAGCTTGAACGTCAATTGGTATCCTGTGGCCTTTGGGGATAACAGCACTTCGATGAAGGGAAAAATATTTGGTACCAAGGGACAAG
>DBTP01000202.1 GCA_002307115.1 Fibrobacter sp. UBA1313
AGAACATCATGTCGCCCTCTTTCGCACCCACCGCATCGCGCAACGCATTCAACTGTTCCGTGGTAAAAAACTTACCGACTTGAGTTTCCACTTCATCATTCGCCTTAACACGCATCCACACGAGGCCCTTTGCCCCATAGCGCCCCACATGAGTAGTGAGATCGTCAATCTGCTTGCGGGTGAAATCCACACAACCCTTGGCGGCGAGACCGCGAATTTTACCATTGGCAGCAACGACATTCTTGAACACACCGAAATTGCTCTCTACAGCAATGTCAGAAACGTCATGAATTTCGAGATCAAAGCGGAGATCCGGCTTGTCAGAGCCGTACTTGAGCATCGCCTCCGCATACTTCATGCGACGAATTTTGGACGGTGGCGTAAACGCCCATACTTTGCCAATCACTTCAGTCACAAAGCGGTCAAAAACTTCCATCACGTCATCTTGATCCACAAAGGACATTTCCACATCAATCTGCGTGAACTCCGGTTGGCGGTCAGCGCGCAAATCCTCATCTCGGAAACACTTTGCAATCTGAAAATAGCGGTCCATGCCAGCGATCATCAGCAACTGCTTGTACTGCTGAGGACTCTGAGGAAGGGCATAAAATTTCCCTGCATTTACACGGGAAGGTACCAGATAATCGCGCGCGCCTTCGGGGGTACTTTTGCAAAGGACTGGTGTTTCAATGTTTTCAAATCCGTTCGCATAAAAGAAGTCATTAACGGCTTTCAAAAACTGGCTTTTAAGGATTAAATTCTTTTGAATCCAAGGGCGACGCAAATCCAGATAACGGTAGCGGAGACGCAAGTCGTCATTTTCTTTGGATTCTTCTTTAGGGTCGTTGATCGCAAGCGGGGGAGTGTCCGATGCATTCAAAATTTCGAGTTTGTCTACTTTCACATCAATCGTACCCGTGGCGAGCTTATCATTCCCCATCCCTTCTGGGCGCGCTTGGACTTCGCCTGTGATGTAAATAACAAACTCATTACGCAACTGGTCTGCAATTTTGTGTACTTCTGGATTACGATCCGGGTTAAAAACAACCTGAGTTTTACCATATTTATCGCGCAAGTCGACAAAAATTACACCGCCCAAATCGCGTCGACGATCCACCCAGCCCGCGAGGGAAACGGTTTTACCCACATCTTCTAAGCGGAGTGCGCCGCAACTATGTGTACGTTTCATAAAATAAACATCCTTGAAATAGGGAATTTTTCGTCGCAAAATATAGAAATGATCCGTAAACAAATCAGCTTATTCTTGGGCATAATGGCGTAAACTTCAACAAATCCAAACAGAAGCGAAGGTTGCTAAAACAAACAATGAGAGTGATATAAAAAAAAGGGAACCACAAGGACTTCATCGTATCTTAAATCACCATTATAGGGACACTCTATTAATATCACGATTTTAGTCGCCTTTAGAGACAAATGTTTACAAAGTTAAAAAGAGTCCATTCATCAGATTTTTTGACTAATAAGTCTCAAAAAACGATTTTTAAGAGACCCTTCTTACTTTTTTTCTTGTATATTCTTTCCAGTATTTTTTAAGAATGCTCTCGAAAATTCGGAGATTTTTATGGCAGAAGATTTGCAGTATCTTATCGATCGCATCCAGAAGGAAGGCATTGATAAGGCTGATAACGAAGCGACATCCCTTATTTCAGGCGCCAAAACCAAAGCAGCTACAATCATTCGTGAGGCAGAAGCAGAGGCCAAGGCGAAGCTTGAAAAAGCGGATCAGGATGCCTTAGCCTACGTGGAACGTAGCACCCGCACGTTAGAACAATCCGCCCGTGACCTTATTATCACTGTGGGGAAGCGTATAGAAACGATGCTGATGGATATCCTCGCGCTCCAAGTGGAGAAAAATCTTTCAGAAGACACAATCAAGCAAATGCTTCTCTCCCTTGCTTCTAATTATACGTCAGACATTAGTGTCTGCCTTTCTGAAACGGATACGAAAAAGTTGAATTCTTTTATTTTGAATGAATTTAAACAGAAGTTGACTTCGGGCGTCACCGTGGAAAGTGATTCCGGTATCCATTTCGGTTTCCGTGTCAAATTAGACGACGGTAAGATAAGTCACGAATTTACCAACGAAGCTTTGGGTGAAGCCCTTTCGGCTCATCTGCGCCCGGAACTTGCGAAGGTAGTGACTTCAGCGGCCCAAGGCAAATAAATGAGTCACGCGGTATATCTTGTTTCTTCTTTCCCCATGCTTCGCTTCGGGGACGTTCCTCCGTTTACCGTGGCGGATCTTCGTAAAAAATGCGAAGGAATGTTGACCGAAAAGGAACTGGAAAATCTGGATGCTCTTATTGAAGGGCGGGACTGTGACGATCCTTTTGTTGCGGCTTTTCAAGCTCACGAAATCCAAATGAAAAACGTTTCAGGGCGCTCGCGTGCAAACGCCTGGGGCCCTGATGCTCGTTTTTCAGAGCGTTCTTTCCCCGGCTACGATGCCACTTTTGCCAAAATGATCGCCGATGCATTTTCCAAAACCAACCCTCTCGAAAAAGAACAGGACATTGACCGCGCTCGTTTTTGGGTGGTGGATGAACTTGCGGGTGTTGGCGAAACGACGATGGCACATGTTTACGCTTTTGCGGTTAAACTCATGATTTGTGAACGCTGGGCCCGCATGACAGAAGAAGCGGGCGATGCAGCTGTCCTGAAAGCAATTAATGACAACGACCCTGCCATGGCGCAGGGGTGATCGGAGGATTCATCTTCAATGGCTACTAACGGAAAAATCATTGGCGTCAACGGAAACCTTATCCGTGTTGCATTCACGGATGCTGTTGTACAGAACGAAGTTGCGTATGCGAAGCTTGCCTCGGGCGTTAAACTCAAAAGTGAAGTGATTCGTATTCGCGGTGATTATGCGGAACTCCAAGTTTTTGAAGATACTACTGGACTCAAAACGGGTGATGACGTTGAATTTACGGGTGAACTTCTCTCTGTGGAGCTTGGCCCCGGACTGTTGACTCAGATTTTTGATGGCCTTCAGAATCCTTTGCCTCGCCTTGCGACTGAATGTGGCTTTTTCTTACAACGCGGAAAATATCTCCACGCCCTTCCTCGTCGTAAAAAATGGACATTTACCCCAGTAGCCAAAGTGGGTGACAAGCTTACCGCTGGCGAAACGCTGGGAACCGTCCCCGAAGGCATTTTCAAGCATCGTATTATGGTGCCGTTCAAAATTCAAGGCTCCGTAACAGTCGAGTCCATTCTTGCCGAAGGGGATTATGTTATTGATGATGTGATTGCGACCCTCAAAGACAGCGAAGGCAAGATTATCGAAGCCAAAATGTCACAGTTCTGGCCAATTAAAATTCCGATCAAGCAATATGCGGAACGCCTCCGGCCCGATGAACCAATGGTGACTCAACAGAGAATCATTGATACGTTTTTCCCAGTCGCTCGCGGCGGAACCTACTGTATTCCTGGGCCTTTTGGTGCAGGTAAAACCGTACTCCAGCAACTGACCAGCCGTTACGCCGATGTGGATATTGTGATTTTTGCTGCTTGCGGAGAACGTGCCGGTGAAGTGGTGGAAACCCTTCGCGAATTTCCAGATCTTCTGGATCCGCGTACCGGAAAAAGCCTCATGGAGCGGACTCTGATTATTTGTAACACGAGTTCCATGCCCGTGGCCGCGCGTGAAGCTTCCGTTTACACAGGAGTTACTCTCGCTGAATATTATCGTCAAATGGGACTCAACGTGCTCCTTCTCGCGGATTCCACATCTCGCTGGGCTCAAGCGCTCCGTGAAATGAGCGGACGCCTTGAAGAAATTCCCGGTGAAGAAGCCTTCCCGGCTTATTTGGAATCTGTGATCGCGAGCTTCTATGAACGCGGTGGTGTTGTTCGCCTCAAGGATGGCACTAAGGGTTCTGTCACCATCGGTGGTACCGTTTCCCCTGCGGGTGGTAACTTTGAAGAGCCCGTGACCCAAGCGACATTAAAAGTGGTGGGGGCTTTCCACGGACTTTCCCGTGAACGTTCCGACCAAAGGCGTTTTCCTGCCATTCATCCGTTGGATTCCTGGTCAAAATATGAAGGAATCATCGATGTGGCTAAAGTGAGTGCCGCTCGCCATATTCTTGTTGAAGGCGGTGAAGTTAACCAGATGATGAAGGTGGTGGGCGAAGAAGGCACCTCCATGGAAGATTTTGTAGTTTACCTCAAGTCCGAATACCTGGATGCCGTTTATCTCCAGCAAGACGCTTATAATGACATTGATTCGGCCTGCTCTGCAGAACGCCAAAAATATCTCTTCGGGAAAGTTTTCCAGATTCTCAAAACGCCGATGACGTTTAAGGAAAAGGATGTTGCCCGCAGTTTCTTCCTAAAGCTTACTCAAATTACCAAAGACTGGAACCGCATAGAATTCCAGTCACAGGAATTCAAGAACCTTGAAGTTCAAATCTTCAAGTCTGTTGCGGAGGCCGAAATCCATGTATAAGGTTTATCATCGCATTGAACGTATTGCCGGTAGCGTGATCACCGTGAAAGCCGAGGGTGTGGCCTATCAGGAACTTGCTCAGGTGACCAGTGGACAGGGAATTTCTCTTGCCCGCGTCAATCGTATTGACGGCGATATGGTCGACTTACAAGTATTTGCAGGTTCTCGTGGTATTTCAACAGAATCTCAAGTGCGATTTTTTGGAAAGCCAATGGATACCCCTTTTGGTGATTCCCTTCTCGGACGTGTTTTTACAGGTGCCGGGGTTCCTCGCGATAACGGTCCTCTCATCGAAGAAAATTCGGTACCAATTGGTGGTCCTTCCGTGAATCCGTCAAAACGTATTGTGCCCACGCGCATGGTGCGTACCGGTATTCCGATGATTGACGTATTCAATACCCTCGTTGTCTCTCAAAAATTGCCTATTTTCTCCGTTGCTGGTGAACCGTACAACCAACTGCTCGCGCGCATCGCCTTGCAAGCAGAAGTGGATGTGATCGTTTTAGGTGGCATGGGATTGAAATTTGATGATTATCTTTATCTCAAAGACTTCCTCGAAAAAAATGGCGCTCTTTCGCGCTCGGTGATGTTCGTCCATACCGCCTCCGACCCAATTGTGGAATGCATGCTCGTTCCAGATGTGGCGCTCGCTGTTGCGGAACAATTTGCCACCAAGGGCAAGAACGTATTGGTTCTTCTCACCGATATGACGAATTTTGCAGATGCTTTGAAAGAAATTGCAATCACTATGGAACAGATTCCCTCCAACCGTGGTTATCCAGGCGATCTTTATTCGCAGCTTGCGTCCCGTTATGAAAAAGCGGTGGATTTTGAAGGTTCCGGTTCTATTACCATTCTCGCTGTGACAACCATGCCGGGCGATGACGTCACCCACCCAGTTCCCGATAACACAGGTTACATCACCGAAGGCCAGTTCTATCTACGCAAAGGTCGCATCGAACCATTTGGTTCTTTGTCACGTCTAAAACAGCAAGTGAACGGCAAAACTCGTTCCGATCACCGCACCATCGCCAACACAATGATTCAACTCTATGCGAGTTTCCGTGAGACGCTTGAAAAGCAATCCATGGGTTTCCGTATGAGCGGTTGGGATCAAAAAGTGCTCAAATATGGCGAACGTTTTGAAAAAGAGATGATGGATCTTTCTGTCAACATACCTCTGGAACGCGCGTTGGATTTGTGTTGGATTATTTTAGCGGATTGTTTCAATCCAGAAGAAACAGGTATTCCTTCAAAGTTGATTAACGAATATTGGCCCAAGAAGGGGTAAGATGGCAAAAGTTAAACTCACAAAAAACGCATTGAAAGCGGAGCGAGATTCGCTCAAGCGCTTTAAGCGTTATTTGCCAACGCTTCTCCTGAAAAAGCAGCAACTCCAATTGGAGATGCGGACTTTGCAAACGAAGGTGTTAGCAAAGCGCGAAGAAGAAGAGGCACTCCGCAGAAAAATGGCGGGGTGGATTAAGCTTTATGCGGAGCCTGTTGATTGGTCCAACTATGTATCAGTTACGGAAGTCCGCGAAGGCGAAGGTAATATTGCTGGTGTGGATATCCCTCTTTTTGATGGCGTTGATTTCCGTATCACGGTCCCTGATTTTTTTACCACGCCTGTTTGGCTGGATGATGGGATTCATGCTTTGGAAAATTTAATTTCGCTTCGTCTGGAACGCCGCGTCTTAGAAAAGCAATACGCCCTTCTTTCCGAAGAGCTTCGTACCACAAGCCAACGCGTTAATCTTTTTGAAAAAGTCAAAATTCCCGAAGCTAAAGAGAATATTCGTGCGATCAATATTTTCTTAGGGGATCAACAAACAACAGGCGTCGCTCGCTCAAAACTTGCCAAAGGCAAAAGTATCGCTCGAGCCATTGCTGAAAATGGGGGTAAAGCCGCATGATTACTCCAATGAAAAAAGTCACCGTACTTTGTTTGGATGCCCTCAAAGACGAATCGCTTGAAGCGCTCCGTTCTATGGGTATCATGCATGTGCTTCCTTTGCAGACACCTAAAGGGAACGACTATCTGGCAGCAAAAACTGCAGTGCAAAGGGTAAGAAAAGCACTTGATTCTTTGCCTGAAAAGGTATCCAAAGAGGCAAAGCCCCTCTCTGAAGATGGCGAGACGCTTGTCACACAGATTCATTCTTTGATTCTCAAGCGCAAAAGTGCGGAAGATTCGATTCAGCAAATGACACTTGAAATCAAAAAGTTTTCCGCATTTCAGAATTTGTCGCCAGTGCAAATTCAAAATCTTGAAGCTAAAGGGGTTTGCATTCGACTCTACGAAGCTCATAAGGGCCATTCACCAAATCCTGATGGAGCCGCTATCGTCAAAGATTTTGGAAAAGGGGCCAATGGGCATTCTTTCGCAGTGATTAATTACAATACAACTCCGGTGGCAGTAACAGATGCTACGGATATGGGTTTGCCTTCAGCTTCCTTGGTTGATCTTCGGAAAAAGCTTGAAAAAACGAAAAAAGAACTTATCCGTTGTGAAAATGCTCTTTCGACAATTGCTGCCGAACGCGCAAAGGTGCAGGAGACGCTCGCTTGCACTACAGATGAGTTTAATTTAAAAGAGGCCTCTTCTGGTATGATTGAAGGAGCTGGAGTCTCTTTGATTCAGGGATATTGTCCCACTCCTCGCCTGGAAGAACTTCAAAAAACAGCTCCCAAATTTGGTTGGGGCCTGAAAATAGAAGATCCTAAGGCCGACGATGATGTGCCGACTCTTCTTAAAGAAAAAAAATCGGTCAGTTCAATCCAATTCCTTTACGATATTATTGGCATTACTCCTGGATACCGCGAAGTGGATACGTCTGCCGTTTTCCTTCTCTTTTTCAGCATTTTCTTTGCGATGATTGTGGGGGATACCGCATATGGCATCCTTTTTCTCGGCCTCACACTGTTTGCGAGGAAAAAATTTCCCAAAGCAAAACCGCAGGGGTTTTGGTTTATGGAAATCATGAGTGTTGCGACCATTGCTTGGGGACTTATCAACGATAGTTTTCTTGGATTCAACCCCGCTTTTTTGGATTTTGCCCAAATGTCGTGGACACCGGAATTCTTGAAAAAAGCATTGCTTTGGATTCGTATTTCGGCGAACCTTCAGCTTTTCTGCTTCTGTATTGCCATCACTCACCTTTCCATTGCGCATCTATGGAACTTCACCGTGAAACTTCGGCAAAAGAGTACTACGGCTATTGCTCAGATCGGCTGGCTTTGTACCACTTGGGTGATGTTTTTCCTTGCAGGATTTATGGTGCTAAACCGTCCATTGCCAAGCTTCACCATTCCTCTTTTTGTGGTGGGTGCTGTCCTCCTTCTTTTGTTTCGGGTACCACCCAGCAGACTTAAAGAGGATTGGATTTCCATTCCGATGCTTGTACTGGACTTGGTGAGTAATTTTGTGGATGTCGTGAGTTACATTCGTCTTTTTGCCGTGGGAATGTCAGGTGCGGCCATTGCGGCAGCCTTTAATGGAATGCTTTCCCCCCTCTTTGGGTCATTCTGGGGGATTCTTGCGGCGGCTTTAATTTTATTCTTTGTACATGCTTTGAACATCGCTCTCGGCGTTATGGGTGTCGCCGTGCACGCCGTTCGTTTAAATACCCTAGAATTTTCAAATCACATGGAATTGCAGTGGAGTGGCTACAACTTCACACCGCTTTCCAAGCATAAGAGTAATTAACCAAACTCAAGAGGAATAACATAATGGATCAACAAACAATGATCACACTCGGAAAAATGGGGGCCACAGCAGCTCTCGGACTGGCCGCCGTTGGCTCTTCTATGGGAACAGGTACGGCTGGCGCTGCCGCCATTGGTGCTTGGAAAAAGGCTTTTGCACAAGGAAAAGGCGCTTCGTTTACGTTGCTGGCCTTCGTGGGCGCTCCTCTTTCCCAAACCATTTATGGAATGCTTTTAATGAATTTTATTTTGACATCCATTAAAACCAATCCGGGCAATTGGGCGGCATATCTCGGTGCGGGCATTTTTGGTGGCTTTGGTCTTGCTTTTTCTGCATGGTTTCAGGGCAAGGCTGCGGCCTGTGCTTGCGATGCCATGGGAGAAACCGGTAAAGGAATGGCTGTTTATTTCATGGTATTGGGCGTTGTTGAAACCGTGGCGCTTTTTGTGCTCGTGTTCTCCATGCAGTGCTTCACCTAAATACAGAACCATTCACTGTAGAATTAAAAGACGCGACCCATGGTTGCGTTTTTTTTGTATCCCCTAAAAATTCACCCTTGTCTTTTTTTAAAATCGAATCTATATTGGGTCTCATGATCAACCAAAACATTCTTCTAGGCCTCCTCTTGTATCGCAATTGAAGCGCTAGTTTAAGGATGTTATATAACGGCCCGCTTCATTTTGAGGTGGGCTTTGTTATTGTTAGGAAAGGTCCACCCCATTGAATAGGGCAAGGAGAAAAAAGTGAAAGATCCAGTAACGCCAATAGAAAAAAGAGTCCCCTTTTTTTACGATGTCACCCTGCGTGACGGAAATCAGGCTTTGGCACAACCATGGAATAATGCCCAAAAAGAAGATGTTTATCTCCAATTACTGAAACTGGGGGTTCAAGGGGTAGAAGTCGGTTTTGCGGCTGCTTCTGACATGGATTTTGAATCCTGTATGGGAATCGCGAAACTCACGGCCTCTATGGCAGAAAATGGTGACGAGTCCGCCCAAAAGGTCGTTGTTGCAAGCCTTGCTCGATGCAACCGCGCCGATATTCAACGCGCTTGGGATGCTGTTCAGTATGCTCCAAATCCGCGCATTCACGTATTTCTTGCCACTAGCAAGTTATCAATGGAAAATGTTTTGCACATGACGCCTGAGCAAGTCAAGGAACGTGCCGTGGATTCTGTCACTTTTGCCAAATCTTTGGTCGGGAACAAAGGGGATGTAGAATTCAGTGCAGAACACTTTGGTGATTGCCTGGACAACATGGATTTTGTATTTGACGTCTTGAAAGCTTGTGTTGCCGCTGGGGCGACCACCATTAATTTGCCAAATACCGTAGAACGCTACCACCCCATGCTGTATGTGAATCAGGTCAAGCAAGTCGTGGATGCACTGCCCAAAGATATCACCATTTCAGTGCATTGTCACAATGATCTGGGGATGGCCACCGCAGCGACTGTCGAAAGTTTCTTTGTGGGAGCCACCCAATTAGAAGTGGCTCTGAACGGATTGGGTGAACGTTGCGGTAACACGAATGCCTACGAGGTGGCAGTCGCCCTTTTCAATTCCGGAGTGCCTTCACCATTGCACATGGAAAAAATTTATGAGACGGCCCTGTTGGTGAGTCATTGGTCCGGCGTGAATATCTATTCTCGCGCTCCGTTAATCGGTGCCGAAGCGGTCGTTCACAGAAGTGGCATTCACCAGGATGGTGCTTCCAAGACCAAAAATATGAAGAAAGGAGCCTACAGGCCTATCGACTATTCTTTGATCGGTCGCAACGAAAATGATTCCATTTCCTTCACCAGTCAGAGTGGCCGTACCGCTGTTTATGAGATTATCTCGAAATATGGCTACCATCTCTCTCTGGAAGAAGCCGCGGAATTGCAGCCGATTCTCAAATCCATCAGTGAAAAAGAAGGCGAATTGAGCGCGGAACGTGTTTTGGACGTATTTAGGGAACGGCGCTGCAATGTCAATGGACGTCTGATATTTAATAACGTCGAAGTGATTCCAGCAGAGAACCGATTTATATTCCAATTCAAAAAAGACGGTTTTGCCGACAATCGTTCTATTACGGCCGAAGGTCCCATTGAGGCTTGCCTGATACTGATGCGCGAAATCGGATTTCCTCTCGAACTCATCAAGTACAGACAAGTCGTTGTGAGCGAAAAAGACCCTCTGTGGGCCGGACGGGGACTTTCTAGAATCACCCTTTCTGCCAATGGAAAAACTGTAGAAGGGCGCGGAATTTCGAGTGATACGCTCAAAGCAAATATGCGTGCTATTTTCAGCGGCGTCAATTTACTTTACATAGCAAAATGATATAACGCTATATAATTTTTAGAGTTACAGAGGTCAATACTTCCACGATGCGATGCGCTATTTCGGAAGGATTGGCCTTTTTTGTACCAAAATTTCGGAGAACAAACGATTCCTCTGCATCGGTTTCGTAACGGAGCAAATGCTGGGGGACTTCCCGTAGAGCCTCCCGCGTAGATTTTTTCTGGATTGAATCCGCATGAATGGAAAAAAGGGCTCTCATCCGAACCCCTCGACGTACCGCTTCCATATCCCCTCCAAAACGGTGCAACAAAATGGGGGAGGTTTCTTTTGGATAGTCTGCATTCTCCAAAATATCAAATATACGTCGATAATCACCCAAACAATGAATCACCAGTGGACGAGCATGAGCGAAGGCCATCTTTGCCTGCCGTTCAAAAACAGCTTCTTGAAAGCCACCCTTTTCATATCCAGGAAACCGCTTATCGATTCCGCACTCGCCAACCCAGGCTTTAGGATATTTGGTTAGATACATGGAAATTTGAGCGTCCCAATCTTCAGGAGCGTTTCCGATTTCGAAAGGGTGTAAACCAAAAGTCGGAGTCATTGAACTTCCCATAATGGGGATCAATTTTTCATTTGCCGCCCATTCCCAAGGAGCACAAGCTACTGAAATAGCTTCATAACCAAGAGATTTTAAGGCTAAACAAACTTCTGCAGCCTGAGGGAGTCGCGCTAAATGGATATGAGAGTCAAGCATGGTGTAAAAGTAAATACATCAAAGGCAACGGAGTGAAATTAGCTTCTTATTTTTAAATCCTAATTTTCACGAAAATTTACGGAAAAGAATTCATTTTAGATTGTCTTTTATATCAAAAAAGCCTAGTTTATACGGGCGAACTTTTGTTTTTTTTTCATCATCTTTCTACCCTGTTCAAGGAGTTTTCATGCGGGACCTTATCGAAAAATTACTTCAAATGGGCTATTCAGTCACTTTTTCCGATGAAAAGACTTATCCGGTCATTCGTCTTTATAAAGGAGAGGATCATGCCATCCCGGTCTCAAGTTGTAGCTTAGGCGTGGGACAATTTCGCAACACTGTGGAAGATACCTTACAGGGCATGATTTTGGATTTGGAGCGCCACGCGAACTAAGGAATATCTCTTGCTCCTTTGATACCCAATTTTGGATTTCTATATTAGGGCCTCGTTAACAACGAGGCCTCTTTTGTCTATACATCCAGAAATTGAAAAGCGCCGCACCTTTGCAATCGTCAGTCACCCTGATGCCGGTAAAACGACTATTACCGAAAAATTTTTGTGGTACGGCAATGTTATTCGTGAAGCAGGTCATGTGCGCGCAAAGGCGAACCGTAGCTACACAGTGAGTGACTGGATGAAAATCGAGCAACAACGTGGAATTTCCGTTTCCAGCTCCGTTTTGAACTTCCCTTTTGAAGGATGTCAATTCAACCTGGTGGATACCCCGGGGCATCAGGACTTCTGCGAAGATACCTATCGAGCCCTCACCGCCGTCGATGCCGCCCTAGTGCTTATCGATAGCGTCAATGGCGTGGAAAAGCAGACGATTAAGCTTATGGAAGTCTGCCGCATGCGCCACACTCCTATTATTACTTTCATTAACAAAATGGACTTGGATGGGCGCAATGTGCTTGATTTGCTCGATGAAATCGAAAATGTGCTCCAAATTAAGGTGTCCCCATTTACCCTCCCTATTGGTTGCGGAAAACTTTTTAAGGGCGTTTATAGCATCGCCGAGAATACTTTCCATACTTTTAACAAAGAAGAAGGGAAACAAGAAATTTTGAAAATGACGGGTGCTGATGACCCTCGCCTCTTGGAAATATGTGGAGAAAATTGGACCAAAGAATTCCGTGAACAGTATGATATGGTCACTGGCGCCATGGAACCCTTTGATCGAGACAAATACTTAAAAGGCGAAATGTGTCCCGTTTTCTTTGGCAGTGCGGTGAACAATTTTGGTGTGCGTCAACTCCTTAACGCATTCACAAAATTAGCGCCGCCTCCGATGATTCGTGAAACAGATATTCGTTTTGTGGACCCCAATGAGCCCAATTTTAGCGCCTTTATTTTCAAAATTCAGGCAAATATGGACCCAAAGCACCGCGACCGCACCGCTTTCCTTCGCATTTGCTCTGGTAGTTTTACCCGTGGGGAAAAAGTCTTTCACTGCCGTTCCGGGAGAGAAATTCGTTTAGCCGCTCCGACCGCGTTCCTTGCCAAAGATAAGGAAGTCATCGACCATGCCTGGGCAGGGGATATCGTGGGCATTAACGACCCCGGTCTTTTCCACATTGGCGACACCCTCACCAATGGCGAAAAATTCAATTTTACAGGAATTCCTGACTTTGCCCCTGAGTTTTTTGCCCGCGTTACGCTTCTCAACCCGCTCAAATCCAAACAAATGAACAAGGGTTTGCAAGAGCTTTCTGAAGAAGGGGCAACCCAATTGTACCAGCCTGTAAAATCCCCAGTTCCGGTGATCGGGGTGGTGGGGGAACTCCAGTTTGATGTGCTCCAATTCCGTCTCAGTGCCGAATATGGCGCCGAAGTGGCATTGGACCGCATGCCCTCTTTTGGAATTCGCTGGGTGGTGGGGCCAGAAGCGGACGTGGAAGCCTTTGTTAGCGAGTATGCCCTAGACTGCATGCAGGATAAGGAAGGGCGCACCGTGTGCTTATTCCCCAACGAATACCGTTTGAATTTAGCAGTCAAGAACTACGAAAAACTCCAATTTGAACTCACATCCAATCGATAACACTAAGATATTTGACTGGCAGAGATAACTGCCACATACGTCTCATTTTAGAGATCGTTGTTTAGTAGAATTCGTCGAAATCTTTTCTAAAGTATTTTTTATAACGCTTTATAATGTATTGAATTATGAACTTTATCTAATCTCTTGAACTCTATTCCCCGTAGCCTGCTTACCGCTTTGATTTCTATTGTGTTTAGGTGAGCGAATATGTACACAAGAGCCACAATTTTTCAGTGTTGATTTACCATTTGGTCTGCCACACAAAATATCGGCGGATTGTATTAGGGATTCTAAAAATTCATTTTTTATAAAATTGGTTGTGACACATTATTCGACTATATCAACCATACTTTGTGAATCCTGACCCTTGGGCTTGCCCTCGGTAAGGGTCGCGATTATTTCCAATAACCAAGCTTCATCATGAATCGTCACCCCTAATTCCAGAGCTTTGGTGAGCTTGCTACCGGCATCCGTACCCGCTAAAATCCAACTCGTTTTCTTACTCACAGAACCCGCCACTTTGCCACCATTGTCCTCAATAAGCTTACGAGCTTCGTTCCTGTCCAAAGAGGGAAGAGTACCCGTGATCACCGCCGTTTGTCCTTGGAATAAATTTCGAATGGATCCCTTAAATGTGGTAGGGAGCCCGAGTTCCACCAATTGATTCACCTCGTCACGTTCCCGCGGATTTTGGAAAAATTCATGAATGCTCATGGCAATGCGTTCGCCAATATCTGAAACTTCTTGGAGGTCTTCCACGCTAGCAGCCTGAACCGCCTCTAAATTCTGAAAATGGCGGGCGATGTTTCTGGCGCTGGTGCGACCCACAAAACGGATTCCTAGACCATGCAGAAAATGTTCCAAACTCCGTTCTTTGCTTTTTTGAATCGCATCGATGACGTTTTTTGCGCTTTTTTGCGCCATCCGCTCCAAAGAGAGTAAGTCCAGTTCTGTTAACCGGTACAAATCAGAAAGGCGTTTCACTTTTTGGGAATCAAGAAGTTGGGCAATCAAACTCGGCCCTAAATTTTCGATATTCATGGCTTCTCGACTCACAAAATGCTCAAATAAAGATTGGACCATGGCTTTGCAATGAAGATTTTCGCACCGAAGTATCACTTCCCCTTCCGGGCGCACCAATGGCATGCCACATTCTGGACAATTTGTGGGAATTTCGAGAATTTGAGTCCCTTCCGGGCGTTTTTCCAGTTGGATTTCCACGATCTTGGGGATAATCTCACCCCCTTTCTCGACGCCAACCGTATCTCCAATACGCAAATCCAATCGCTGCACTTCGTCAAAATTATGCAGGGTTGCCCGTTTTACTGTCGTGCCACAAAGCCAAACCGGTTTCAAATTCGCCACAGGAGTGACCGCCCCAGTGCGACCCACTTGAAAATCTACGGAAAGCACAGACGTATAAGCACGCTCCGCTTTAAACTTGTAGGCTGTCGCCCAACGAGGATTTTTAGACGTGGTACCCAATTCCTGCTGGAGGTGTAAGTCATTTAATTTGACAACCATTCCATCAATAGGATAACCGAGACTTTCTTTGCCTTCATAAATTTTATCCGCAATCGCCATAATTTCATCGACACTATGAGCGAGCCAATAGGGGTTCGTCGGGAACCCCATTTCTTTGAGTTTTTCCAGATTTTGAGAATGCTTGGCTGTCTCTATATTCTCTGGAATATGGTAGGCAAAAAAGCGAAGCGGGCGGCGAGCACATTCTTTGGGATCTTTGAGCTTTAAACTGCCCGCTACCGTGTTGCGTGGATTCTGGAATGTCTTTTTGTGTTCCAACTCCAAAGCCTCATTTAATGCAAAAAAAGCCTTTTCTTCCATGTAAACTTCACCGCGCACTTCTAAAAGGCCCGCGGGAGCCTGGTGCAAAACTTGAGGAATATCCTGGATCGTGAGCACATTCAGAGTGATTTCATCCCCTTGAACACCATCACCACGAGTCACCGCTTGGGTGAGTTTTCCCTCAGTATAAGTGATTGACAAGCTCACGCCATCAATTTTTCGCTCACAAACCCATTCTTTAGCATCGGGCGC
>DBTP01000080.1 GCA_002307115.1 Fibrobacter sp. UBA1313
TTGGGTGGTGGGAGTGCTGATTGTGCGGCAGCTCTCCGCCTTCTTAACAAATTATGGAATTTGAATCTGTCGTTTGAATCATTAGCTTCTTTCGGGGCTTCTTTGGGTGCGGATGTTCCGTTTTTGGTGCGTGGCGGTTCTGCACTGGCCGAGGGAATTGGCGAAAAATTGACGCCAATGGTTCCTGTGGCTTTGCCAAAGGGAGAGGCTTTGCTTGTGGCAACTCCTCAGTGTGCTGTACCGACGAAAGCCGCTTATGCGGGTTGCATTCCTTCTGGGGAGGCACGTTGGGAGACTTATAAAAAATCAAATTACGCGGCTCTTGCCGGTGAATTTTACAATAAATTTGAAGAATCCGTATTCCCGCAGTTCCCCCTGATTGTTGAGATGAAATCCTTTTTTCTTGCAAGGGGTGCAACGCAAGCTTTGATGTCTGGTTCAGGGGCTTCTGTTTTTGCTTTATTCGAAAGTGAAAAAAAGGCAATTTCTGCGCAGCAATCCCTAGGGGAAAAGGCTCGTTGGAGTGCCGTAACGCAATTTTTTGCGGGTTTTTGAGAAAAGAGACCTTTAAATTTCAAAATTCAAGTGCTATCTTTGGGGCTCCCTATGGGGTATCGTCAAGTGGTAAGACAACGGATTTTGATTCCGTTATTCGTTGGTTCGAGTCCAGCTACCCCAATAGGTTTTTTTTAACTGGAGAATTCCATGGAATTAACAACACTCAAAGCAACCTCGAGAGTATCGGGCGCATCACGCAATGTAGCGCGTTTGCGTAAAGCTGGACAAGTTCCGGCTATCTATTATGGTAAGGGTTTGGAGTCTGTGAGCATTAGCGTTAGCGCTATTGAACTTCGCAAGATCCTCGCCCCAGGCAAGCGTTACACGCTTTTGGATCTTGAGATCGATGGCAAGGCAGGCAATCCGGCTTTGGTTTATTCGTTCCAAAAAGATTGCATTACTCAAGCGATCACACATATCGACTTTTTGAAGATCGATGAGACGACTCCAGTGGCTGTTCGTATCCCTGTTGTCCTCTCCGGTATTCCGGTAGGTGTTAAGAATCAGGGTGGTATTTTCTCTCAAGAGAATCGTTATATCAAGCTCTCTGTGGTTCCAGGTAAAATTGCAGCAAACCTCTCCTTGGATGTTTCTGAATTTAATGCCGGGACGACTTTCTACGCTAAGGATTTTAAGCTTGGCGAAGCAACCCTCGTTTCTCCAGCTCGTACGGTGATTTTTACGATCTCGACCAAGTCTAAGGCACTCAAGCAAGATGCTGCTGCCGCTGCTGCTGCTCCTGTTGTTGCTGCACCTGCCGCTGCACCTGCTGCGACTCCTGCTGAAAAGGGCGATAAATCTGAAAAGGCTAATAAGAAGTAATCGCTTTTGGTTCTTTTATGGAAAAGCTCGCCTCAGTGCGGGCTTTTTCTTTTAGGGCCATTTTAGATTTGAAAAAAAGTTTAATTTTGTGCAGAGGTTTTTATGTATCTCATTATCGGACTCGGGAATCCGGGAAGTAAGTACGAGCATACGCGTCATAACTTAGGCTTTATGGCTTTAGACTGTCTTGCCGATTCCTCCCTCCCTTGGAAATCCGAATATAAAGCGTTGACTCAAAAGCTTCGTTGGGGTGGTCACGAAGTGGTGCTTGCAAAACCTCAGACGTTTATGAATTTGAGTGGTGAAGCCGTTCAGGCATTGATGAGTTGGTATAAAGTTCCCGTGACAAATGTGATTGTAATGGTGGATGATGTGACACTAGATTGTGGTCGCGTTCGCGTGCGGGGGAAAGGGAGCCATGGAGGTCAGAATGGGCTCCGCAGCATCATCGAAAAAGTGGGGGATGCGTTCCCGAGAATTCGGATTGGCGAAGGAAAATGTCCTCCCTGCTGGGAAATGTCGGATTGGGTGCTTTCCAAAGTATCGGATGAAGATAAGATCGCTCTAAAGCCTGTTTTTAAACATATTCCTGCGATTGTGACGTCCTTGATGAATGAGGGCGTAGACGTTTGTATGGGTCGCTATAATGGCCCGTTAGCGGAATAATTACTATCTTTACCCCAATGCGGAGACCTCTGGAAAAAGTTTATTTTTTTAGACGTTCCTGAAAATTCCACTGAGAGCACTCATGAATCCTGAAGTGAATACATTGCTCGAATTGGATCGGTTAGAAGTAAGCCGATTGAATTTGGAGTGTGCTCAGGCTTCTTTATCCAGTAAAATTTCTGAAAAGCAATCTATTTTGGCTTCGGCTCTTGCTGATTTGACGGATAAAAAAAATATTGTGGAAGCATCTGAAAATGCGCTTTATGCTTTTTCTGGAAGGGTCATCATGGATACGGGTCGCATTAATCGGTTACAGAGTCTTTCTCTGGAAAATGTTTCTCAGAAAGAATATGAAACCATGCAAGCCGAACTGTTGACTTATCAAGAGCGGATTCGTCATTCTCGAGAGGAACAGTCAAGATTGCGGAGAACGCTCCCCAGTATTCGTGCAGAACTTGAATTAATTCGGGCTGATTTTGATCGTCTTGAAGAAACTTTACTTCCAGAAATGGAAACATTGAAAAACGAACTCGCTGAGTGTATTGTAAAAATGAATCAAACGGCAAATGATATTGTGACTTTGCGAGATCAACTTCCTGTTGCGGATGCTTCTGCTTGGGCACTGTGGGTCCAGTCCCGTGCCGCCTTGATTCGCAAAGGGGATCAGACAACGTTTCTATCTCAGATTTCACAAGGGGACGATTCCTGTAAGCTTTGCTTTGGAAATCTACCCAAACAATTTTTAGTCGATCTCAGTCACTGTAACTCTTATTTAGAATGCCCCAATTGTGGGTGCTTTCTTGTATTTAACCCTAAAAAAGTCGTGAGGAAATAATGATAATTTTAAAAGAAGCTCTGACTTTTGATGACGTTCTGCTTGTTCCGGGCGAATCAGAAGTCTTGCCTAGTAATACCGACTTGAGCGTTCAGCTTGCTCCCAATCTTAAGCTCAATATTCCAATTGTAAGTGCCGCAATGGACACCGTGACGACAGCGCCTTTGGCTATTTCTTTAGCTTTGCAGGGTGGCATCGGTGTGATTCATAAAAATATGTCGGTGGCTGAGCAGGCTGCAGAAGTCCGCACGGTGAAACGTTGGCAGTCCGGTATTGTTTTTGATCCGGTGACATTGGATGCAGATCAACCGGTGAGTGATGCTATCGCTATGAAGGCGCGTATTCAAGTGAGTGGATTCCCGATTCTTTCTAAAGGAAAGCTGGTGGGGATGCTCACGAGCCGTGACCTCCGGACTATCACTGATTTTTCAGTGAAAATTAAAGATGTCATGATAAAGGATCTCATCACAGCGAGCCCCAAGGTAAGCCTTGTGAAGGCGAAAGAATTACTCAATGCAAACCGCATTGAAAAATTGCCATTGGTCGATTCTCAGAGAAACTTGAAGGGCCTTATCACGCTAACAGATATTCTGAAGCGCGAAAGTAATCCTGCGGCGAGCCTTGATAAGAATGGTCAGTTGCTGGTGGGTGCTGCTGTGAGTACTTCTGCTGATACTTTGCAACGTGTGGAAGCGCTGGTGGAAGCCGGAGTGGATATGCTTGTGGTGGATACATCTCATGGTCACCATATTGGGGTGCGCAACATGGTAAAAACCCTGCGCAAAAAATATCCAAAATTGACACTTTGTGCGGGGAATGTCGTTACGCCAGAAGGGGTCACGGAACTTGCCAAGTGTGGCGCGGATATTGTAAAGGTGGGCATCGGGCCGGGTTCCATTTGCACCACGCGAGTCATTGCGGGTGTGGGTTATCCTCAGTTCTCAGCAATTGTGGAATGTGTTGAAGCCGCGAAAAAGGCGGGAATCGGTATTATTGCCGATGGTGGAATTAAGTATTCTGGGGATATTGCGAAGGCACTCGCCGCTGGCGCTCGCGCGGTGATGCTTGGAAGTCTCTTTGCAGGTACCGAAGAAAGTCCCGGAGAAATTATTCTCGCCGATGGTCGTAGCTTTAAGAGTTATCGTGGCATGGGTTCCATTGGCGCTATGAAGGATGGTTCTAAGGATCGTTATTTCCAGAGCAACATTACCGATACAAAGAAATTTGTGCCGGAAGGAATTGAAGGCCGTGTGGCTTATAAGGGCCCTCTCCGTGACACGGTTTATCAGTTGGTCGGTGGTATTCATCAGGCGATGGGTTATGTGGGTGCTAAAGATCTTCAATCGATGCACAAGCTCGCCCGTTTTGTTCGTATTACTAATGCGGGTCTTCGTGAATCCCATCCGCATGATGTAACAATTACGACGGAAGCGCCGAATTATCGCGTCTAGCCATTAAAAGAAAAATGAAAAAATCCTCGTAGCAATACGGGGATTTTTTGTTGAAAGTAAAAGCATAAAAAATGACAAGACTGCGCGATAGCGAAGAGAATCAGATATTAATTCTTATGGGGCTGAGCTCTAAGGACCTACGCCGTGTCACGCCAGGGAGAAAATTTCTTGGAACCCTGCGAGGTTCGGATTCATCATAAATTTTCTATACAATGCGAAACTCTTTCAGATGCGGCGGCCACTGAAAGCAGATTGGTCTCCTGAAAGGGTTTTCCGATCCATTGCATACCGATAGGAAAATTTTTCACGGTGCCGCAGGGGAGGGAAATTCCTGGGAGACCTGCGAGGTTGAGACTCACGGTGTAAATATCGGAAAGATACATGGCCATTGGGTCACTTTCATTGACGCCACGGTGGAGAGGAAGTCCTGGCATGGTAGGGCTTGCGATCACATCACAGACTTCAAATGCTTTGGTGAAATCATCGGTAATCAATCGACGCACTTTTTGCGCTTGTACGTAATAGGCATCGTAGAAACCGGAACTCAGCACGTAAGAACCGAGAAGAATGCGACGTTGTACTTCTTTGCCAAAACCCTCGCTACGGGACATCGCGTAAAGATCAAATAAATTACGGGCCTCTTTACTGCGGTGTGTGTAACGGACCCCATCAAATCGGCTTAAGTTGCTGGAGGCTTCGGCGGTCGCAATGATGTAGTAACTAGAGACGGCGTAAGATACATTGGGTAGCGAAATTTCTCGAAGGATAGCGCCTTCGGCTTCAAGTGTTTTGAGGTGCTTCTCCATGACCGCTTTGCAATTCTTGTCGAGGCCTTCGCCGAAGTATTCTTTGGGGATGCCGATGACTTTGCCTTTGATGCTTTCTTGGAGTTTTGCTCCGAAATTTTCGCTGGGGCGTGCGCTCGTGGTGTTATCATGCGAATCCTGGCCGCAGATAATGGAAAGGATTGTGGCGCAATCTTCGACGTTACTTGCAATGGGGCCAATTTGATCCAGGCTGGAGGCATAAGCGAGGAGCCCGTAACGGGAGACGCGGCCGTAGGTCGGCTTTAAGCCGACTACACCGGTGCAAGCGGCTGGCTGACGAATGGATCCACCGGTGTCCGAGCCGAGGCTTATCGGTACGCAACCCGAGGCTACGGCTACGGCAGAACCGCCCGAGGAACCACCAGGAACACGCGTTTTATCCAGCGGATTTTCTACAGGGCCAAAGAACGATGATTCTGAGGAGGAACCCATGGCAAATTCATCCATGTTGGTTTTTCCCACAATCACAGCACCCTGGGCTTCCAGCTTTTCTACGGCGGTCGCGGTATAAGGGGCCACAAAATTTTCAAGAATCTTCGATGCCGCAGTAGTGCGAGAACCTTCTAAACAAAGATTGTCTTTAATGGCGATCGGAATTCCATCGAGAGCCCCCAGACTTTTCCCCGCCTTTTTGCGCTCGTCCGCTTCGTGTGCCTTTTGCAGGGCGCGTTCCGAAAGGATTGAAATAAAAGCATTGAGACTTTTATGAGATTCGATTTTAGAGAGGGCTTCTTCGGCCAAATTGACGGCGGTTTTTTCTCCGTTTTGTAATAAGGCACTGAACTCTTTGATATTCGCCATTAGCGTTCTCCAGACCATTTCATAATGTAAAGGCTTGTGACTAAGCCCACTAAACTCATCACGTTCAATTTAAGACCAATGCCGAGGGCAATTTTGATCATATAAAGGTCAATAACGATGGGGGCAATGTCTGTTCCCGTACCGATATTAAAAGCCCAGAAAGGGGCAACGAAAAAATTATGCACAATGTTATCGTAGCCACCGGCGTTCATAATTACACCTAATTCGCCAAAAAGGAGTCCCAAGCTTTCACCGAGGATGCCGCCAAAAACGAGGCCGAGTACTACAAAAAGAACCAATCTGCCAAAACTATTATTACGAGTCATAAAACTCCTCGAAAGTACGGCAAAATATAACAAGAAGTCTTGGATAAATGAATTGAATTTGGCTTATGCGGTGCCTGAATCTCTGTTCTACAATTGTAAACAAAAAATAAAAATGGGGAATCCCTTTGGGTGAGTTCATTAGTTAGATTTCGGATAAGGATGTTCCGAGTTTCTTATGGAGAAATCTATGCGTAAAATGGCTCTTCTTTTATTGTCCCTTGGTTCTCTTTCTGCGTGGGCTGTGACGAACGTATCGCTCTCGGGAGTGGTTCAGACGGGAGCAGGAACTCCTATCGAAAATGCGGTGGTTGAGCTCAAGTATGGCGAAGGCATCCTTTCCTATGTTCGCACATTGAGTGATGCCCAAGGAAATTTTACGCTCACGGTCGCTGGGGCCCCTGATTTTACGGCAATTCCACATCTTTCGGAGGCTCCGGTGCTCGGTAATTGGAGCTTTGAGGTTCCTTCCTCTATGCTGGTGCGCATCACCGCAATGGATGTGAAAGGCCAAGTACGGGCAAGAGAGAGTTTGCAGGCGACGACAGGCGTGAATCGTTTGGAAAATCCGCGAGCGATACTGAATGGTCTTGGTCAAGGGGTCTATGTTATCTTTGCAGAGTACAATTCTCATCGCGTACTGTTAGGAACCCTTTTGTATCAAGGGGGAACCGCGTCGGAAATGAGTCTCGTTTCTTCTCACCGTTCCACCAATGTGGCGCGGAAAGTTTCAACGGCAGGGCAGTTTTTGGTGGTGCGCAAGGCTGGGTATCTCCCCGATAGTTTGATTCCTACGGCGGCAGTTCAAAATGTGGGCATTATTGTGCTCACTCGGGATCCTTTAGAAGATCGCATTGATAGCGTTTTAGCGTTGATGAGCCTTAAAGACAAAGTAACACAGATGACAGAGCCTTTGGTGGATGCTGGGTATTCCTATAACGGATCTTTGTTCGGAAGCGTTTTGGAAGGGGGCGGTGCGTACAGTTCCTCTTTTCTTTCGAGTACCAATAATAAGGTGAATAGTTGGACGGGTTCTGCAAAAATTCCGGTGACTTATGGTAAGGATTGTGTTCACGGGGCTGGCGATGTGACCAATGCGACGATTTTTCCCCATAACATTGGCTTGGGTGCCACTCGAGATTCTGCTTTGGTGAGGCGTGTGGGCGAAGTGGTCGCGAAGGAAATGTGGGCGGCGGGAATCGATTTGGATTTTGCACCGGCGATTAGTGTGCCTCAGGATGAACGCTGGGGCCGCACTTACGAGGGCTTTGGCGAAACCCCGGAACTTGCGGTGATGATGGGCGCCGCTATGGTGCGCGGGTTGCAGGGCAATCATTATGATGCGCCTTGGCGTGTGATTGCGACCGCCAAACATTATCTTGCGGATGGCGGAACGGATGACGGTGTAGATCGTGGCAATGCGACTCTCACGGATGCAGAATTGCGTAAAACTCATTTGCCCGGTTACGAAGCGGTGGTGGAACAGGGTGTCTTGAGTGTCATGGTGAGTTTCAACCAAATTAATGGGGTACATCAACATGTGGATTCTACGCGCATCACGGGCTGGTTAAAAACGGAATTAGGTTTTGATGGTTATGTGATTAGCGATTGGGATGGCATTGGTAGTTCAAATCATCCCGGCAATTGGGGTGATGATTATACTAATGATCCTTCTAGCAATTGGCTCACCAAGGACGCTGTTCGCAAGGCGATTAATGCGGGAGTGGATCTGGCTATGGAACCGGATCAGTTCGAAGACTTCATTCCTTGGCTTACGGAGTTGGTGAATGAAGGTTCTGTGACGCAGGCTCGCATTGATGATGCGGTTCGTCGTATTTTGCGCGCTAAGTTCCGTGCGGGGCGTATGGATAACGTTGCGGGTCCTTCTGCATACATGCGCGTGACCTCTTTGATCGGCTCTGTGGCGAATCGAGCTGTCGCCCGTGAAGCGGTGCGCAAGAGCCTCGTGCTTTTGAAAAATGAATCATCGACATTGCCATTGTCTAAGACCGCGTCTATTTATGTGTTTGGTTCCCATGCGGATAATTCAGGTCTCCAGAGCGGGGGTTGGACTCAGGGGTGGCAGGGGACTACTTATGATATTACTGGGGCAACAACGATCTATGATGGAATTCAGGAAGTGGCCCCCAATGCGACTTATGTGACTTCTGCAAGTGCGGCGGATATTATTATTTATGTGACGGGTGAGCAACCTTATGCCGAATATAAAGGAGATGATTCCAATCCGGCTATTTCCACATCATCTTCTCTTGCGACTTATCGCAGTGCGGGTAAAAAAGTAGTGACTATCCTTATCAGCGGTCGCCCCATGATTGCTACCAATCTCATCAAAGATAGTGACGCCTTTATTGCAGCATGGCTCCCCGGCTCCGAAGGCGAGGGCATTGCCGATGTGTTGTTTGGGGATTATGCACCCACGGGCAAACTGCCACACACGTGGCCCTCGACGTTGAGCCAAATTCCAATCAATGATGGTGATGGACAAACAGGATTGTATCCTTATGGGTATGGTCTGACCTATTAGGCTTTGTCTTTTACCTTCCTTTTCAGAAGCCGCTTTTTTTGAGCGGCTTTTTTATCTCCTCATTTCGCCGATTCATCTTGAAAATTTGTAAGAATTGAGAAATTTGTGGAAATAAAGACGTCCTTTATCTAGTTTAAGTCCGTATGAATTCTTCAGCCCAAGCGATTCAAAATCGCGCAGCCTTTGATCACATTCGTTACGCTAATGTCTGGGAGGATGGAGCGCTTCTATTGAAATCTCTTGCCCCGCTTCGGGGGAAACGAATGGTTTCCATCTGTTCCGCAGGGGATAACGCTTTGGCGTTGCTATCCCTGGATCCTTCAGAAATGTTAGTAGTGGATTTGAATGCCGCTCAAATTGCCTGTCTGGAATTGCGTATGGTAGCGATGACGATTCTCGATCGAGAGTCTGTCCTTGCCTTTCTCGGATTTACGCCTTCATTAGAACCGCGCTTTGCCCTTTATCAGAATTTGCGACGTCAGCTCACAGCCCCTTCGCGCGTTTTTTGGGACAATCAAAAAGAGGCTATTGAAGCGGGCGTTATTCATGCGGGTCGTTTTGAAAGTTATCTGCGTTTATTTGGAAAACGAGTGCTTCCTTTGTTGTATAGTCCAGAGACTCGGGCTGAATTTATTGAAATTACAAATGCTCTCGAACAGACGCATTTTTACGATGCGCGCTGGAATCATCGACGCTGGCGCCTTTTGTTTAGGCTTTTTTTCTCTCGGTGGATGATGGGGCATTTAGGGCGAGATCCTGAATTTTTCCGTTATGTGGAAGGGAATGTATCCCAAAAAATTTTTGAACGCGCCGAACTTACTTTGCGTTATTTGCCAGGGAAAAATAATCCTTGGCTCCACTACATTGTGAACGGTAATTTTGGGACCGCACTCCCGCCTTATTTGGATGCGGATATTTACCCCAAGGTTCGTGATCATTTAGGGGCGATTCGTATTGTACAGGGCGATATGGGTGAGGCTCTTTTTCAAAAAGAAGCTGTAGCGACCGGTTTTAATTTGTCTGATATCTTTGAATACATGAATCCGCAATTGTTCCGTGAGGTCAGTGAATCCTTGTTGCAAAAGGCTACTTCCGGGAGTCGTTTTGCTTATTGGAATATGCTCGTGCCGCGTTCGATGGCGCAAATATTTCCAGAAAAAATGATGGACAAAAAAGAATTTGCCAATGCGTTGTTCCAGGAAGACCGCGCTTTTTTCTATTCCGCATTTCATGTGGATGAGGTGATATGATTCCTGAATCCGATTGGCTTCCACTGTTGTGTGTTATCGGGGCTATTCTTGGCTTGATGGTGGCCGCTGAACTCTGGTGTCGTTTGGGGAATCCAGAACCGGAAAAAACAAGAAAGCTGGTTCATTTGGGCTCTGGGTTTATTTCCATGAGTTTTGGATTTCTTTTTAAGAGTCATTGGAGTGTGGCAATACTTTGTGTGCTTTTTATAGCCACGATGCTAATCACTCGAAAATTGGGCTGGTTACGCGCTGTTCACGGGGTTTCGCGAAAATCAGACGGGGCGGTACTGTTTCCTGTAGCTACCTATCTTACTTTTTTTCTAGCCTACCAAGTTGATAATTTTCTGCTTTATTTTATTTCCATCGCCGTGCTTTCCACTTCAGATACTTTGGCGGCTCTCGTAGGGGTGCGCTATGGACAAAAAAAATATGTGGTGGAGGCTTCTGCTTTTAAAAGCTGGGAAGGTTCCATTATATTTTTATTTTCCACTTTTTTGATTGTCCATTTGTCCCTGTTGCTCGCAACGGATATTGATCGACTTTCTTGTGTTTTGATCGGTTTTTGGGTGGCAATTTTCGTGACCGTTTTCGAAGCCTTTTCTTTGGAAGGCACTGACAATCTTTGGATTCCGATGGGCACCTTTTATTTGCTTTGGAAAATTACATGCAAAAATCTGGATACCATCACGATAGATGTGTTTTGCCTCGGGGGTTGTATTGCTCTGTCGTATTTGACGCTTTGGCCGCGGCGAAAATTGGAACCGTTGGTGATTTTGGGCTTAGGATTATTGTTGGATGCTTCTTTCCGTTTGTTGCAATGGAATTGGGGAATTCCGATGTGGACGGCACTTGTGCTTTTCAATTACAGTGGCGTTGTACGTCAGAGACATTTGGATCACATGATTCAGGTGCGCACCGTGGTGTATGGGGTAGGTTCTACGTTATTTTGGGTACTTGTGAGCAATCTTTTCCCGTCTCGTTATGCGGCGATCATGATTCTCGCTTATTTGTTGACGATCTCGTCTATGCTTTGCATTGGGTGGGGTTTGGTGCAGGATCAGGTGAGTAAGAATTCGCCCTGGCATTCACATCAACTTTTGAAAAGTGCGATTCGCAGTCTTTGGATGTTACTTCTTATTTTTGCTCCCCAGCTTTATTTTTACCCGGCACTTCGAAATCCTCTTTCGATCATTCTCTTTTGCGCGGGAACCATTTTCGCAGATCGTTTTTATACCTTCTTATTGCAAGTCCACACAAAACGATTGACACCCCTACTTCGTATGCGGCTTGCGTTTCTTGTGACCTTATTGGTGGCGACAATGGTTCTTTTTATGTATAGCCTGTGGTTTCCTCAGATTTGGAGCCAAGGATGAAAATCGTCATCATGATGTCGCGGGTGAATTATGTCCCTGAAAATTACAGATCTCTTTTGGAGGCTTGTTTGCAGGTGACGGGTATTGAGGTCGTGGGCCTGTTGTTAGTGAACAATTGTTCTCCGGGTGTAGTCTTTCAAGGCCTCGGTTTAATGCTGATGGGAGCACCTCGGGTGGGTTTTGCGCTTTTGAAAAATACCCTCTTACCGGATCCTAAAATAGCGCTAGCGCATCGGGCTCAGATTCCTCTATTGATGACTCGGAATCCGAATAGTGAAACAACGCTTGCCTGGTTGCATCAGATTCAACCGGATTTGATTCTTCATATGCGCACACGCTGTATTTTAGGCACAGCATTGCTGAGAATTCCTAAGCTCGCTTGCATTAATATCCACCACGGTCTGCTCCCCGAAACGCGCGGCACTTTGTGTGACTTGCGCTTGCTTGTGGCTGGGCACCGCGGCGGCTTTTCCTTGCACCGTATGGTAGAAAAGGTGGATAAGGGTGAAGTGTATTCCCGCACTGAAGTGGCGGATGCCAAGGAATGTCAGAAAAATTATGGAACTTATTTGCGTCTTTC
>DBTP01000103.1:0-652 GCA_002307115.1 Fibrobacter sp. UBA1313
TTTCCAAAAATTCTTTTTGTGCACAGGTTTCATCCCAGGTTTCATCGGGGAGGTTCTCAAGAATTTCGAGAAGAAGTGGAGGAAGTTTAGAGTGTAGAATTTGTGGGTGGATGGCCCCCGTTTCTGCATAAAGGGCGAGCCCATTTTCTAGAAGCTCTCCCATAAGGGGGGCGTCAAAGAAGGGAACTTCTGCGGTGGCAAATTCCAAATCAAAGAAAACGCTGGCGGGCCCCCAAACGACGGGGGATTTGAGAACGAGAGTTACAAAACGGAGTTCCAGTGAGGGGATTGATTGCCACGGCACTTGAGGTGGAGCGGGTTCTGCATCGGAAGTGGGTGTTGTAGAGGCTGCGTGTTTGTGCGCGTGCCCTTTGTTGAGGGCTTGTACATTGGCGAGATTTGCTTTGGTATTAAATCGTTCACTTAAAAGACGCAAGTATTGCTCGCGGAGTTCTATGTCACGGATACTCTTGATGAGAGACTTGGTATAGTTAATAAAGGCGGCACGGTCTTCAAGGGTGGTGGTGGGCTTTTCATGAGCGAGATACGACAACCAGTCTTCTGCATTCTTAAGTTCTTCAAGGAAGGCATCGGCGCCTTTTTCGCGAATGAAATTGTCAGGGTCTATTTTCTCTCCGTTCGGGCGAGAAAG
>DBTP01000103.1:978-43576 GCA_002307115.1 Fibrobacter sp. UBA1313
GTCGCCTTTTTCCCTGCGGCATCGCTATCAAAAACGAGGTAGGCCGTTTTTGCGTATCGAGAAAGTATGTTGGCGTGGGTATCGGTGAGGGCCGTGCCTGAGACCGCCACCACATTGTGAATCCCTGCTTGGAAAAGGCTAATAAGATCAAAATAACCTTCGACCAAGATTACCGTTTCCATTTTGGCGATTTCTTGCTTACTATGCGTGAGTCCGTAAAGAATATCGCTTTTGGAATAAAGAATCGTTTCCGGGCTATTGAGGTATTTGGGGGCTTTAGAATTTGTGTCGAGAATGCGCCCGCCAAAAGCGACAACCGCTCCTGTGAGATTTTGAATGGCAAACATCAATCGCCCGCGGAATTTATCGGCGATGCCACCGGTTTCTCTTTCGACGGCAAGGCCTGCTGTTACTAATTGCCGTGGTGAAAAGCCTTTGCGCGAGGCAAAAGACAAAAAGCCTTCGCGGCCTTCGGGGGCAAAACCAATGTGAAAAAGTTTGCGCGTTTCTTCGGTGATTCCCCGGCCTGCAAGGTAACTACAGGCGGTTTCACTTTGACTGAGTTGTTCTTCGAACCAAGTGGCGGCAAGTTCATTGATGGTGCGCACCAACGCGCGTTCTTCGAGCACTTCCTGCTTTTCAGGAGCCCCTAATGCAGGTAAGGCAAACCCAGAGTCGTTTGCAACCCATTCCACAGCCGCTTTAAAATCGAGCTTTTCGTGCTCCATAACAAACTTAAAAACGTCGCCACCGGCACCACAAGCAAAGCACTTGTAAATACCCAGTTGTGGATTCACGCTCATGGAAGGGGAATGGTCATCATGAAAAGGGCAACGACCGACATAACGCCCCGCTCCAGACTTTTTAAGTGGCAAAAAACGCTGAATCACCGCAGAAATATCTGCGTGCGCTTTCAGTTGCTGGAGAAGATCGTCGGAATAAAAAGCCATTAAGGCAAAGATAGCTTTTTGATCAGACTACGGCGTACTTTTGCCATTTGCCGCCGCGCCAACGGAAGTAATTCACCACGGAACGGTAGAATTCATCGGCAGCCATCCCGAGCCAAAGTCCGATAATTCCGAGCTCAAGCCCAAAGCAAAGGAAAAGGGCCGTGCCTAGGCCCAGTGTCCACATCATGCTACTCCCTACAATCGCAGGGAATTTAGAATCGCCTGCCGCACGGAGCGCACTCGTGAGCACAATGTTACCCGCCTTAAAGGGCTGCAAAATGGCATCGCACCAAAGGCACGTCGCACCGAGTTTAATGACATCGGGGTTGGAGGTGAAAATGGTCATAAGATGGGAACCTGTGAGGGCCACAATCACCGCCACCACGAAAGCTCCGATACAACTCGAAATGAGTGTCTGATGAAGTCTCCGATCGGCTTTTTTAAAATCGTGGGCCCCTACTAAATGGGCGACCAAAATCTGATTTCCGTTACCAAGCCCCACGCTCAAAATCACTGCAAACATGGCAAAGTTCGCGCTGAATACGCGGGCGGTGACGGCAAGAGTGCCGAGATGGACCACCATCGCTGTGATGAACACTTGAAAAAGCTGAAAGCTGATTGGTTCTGCGGCCGCGGGGAGCCCAATGCGAATCCAATCCGGGAGAATTACACGCGTGCGCTTCAGGTCGCTACGGAGGGTGTGGTGACCTACTTTGTAGCGGAGCACAAACCAGAGTATGATCGCGGAAAGAAGCCACGAGGATGCGGTGGCGAGGGCCACGCCGGTGACTCCCATTTTGGGAAATCCGAACCAGCCCTCTAAAAAAATGATATTCAAAATGGCATTAAAAATGATGGTAACGATGTTCCCAAATAAATTCCAAATCGTGAGGCCATGGGTTGCAATCAGTGCTGTGAGTGTGGTTTGAACCGCGCGAAAAGCAAAGCCCGCACAGACAACCATCAAAAATTCTCCGCCATATTTTGCCGTTTCACCAGTAAGTCCCATGAGGGAAATAATGAGGCCGGAACTTGGATAAATGAGGCACGTCATTGCAATGCCTAAGAGAAAACTCCCCAAAAGTACCATTGTTTGAGTGACGCGCGCATGCCTATTGAAATTGCCCCCGAGATACTGGGAGGCGATACTGGCCCCCGCTTGGGAAAAGGCTTGAATGGCCATGAAAACCGTACCCAAAACGGGCATGAGAGCACCCACCCCTGCGGCTGCTGTTTCAGAGGTGCGGGATAAAAACCAGCTATCCATCATGGGTTGTAAAACACCAATACCAAATGTGAGAATCAGCGGCCAAGAGAGGCTAATGAGTGAGCGATCTTTGACTGCACTTTTTGGTTTCATGAGACTGAAGCTAGCAAAGCTTATTGGGTAAAGGAATGGGAAAAATTAGGATTTTAGTTTTCTTTCGTAACCGGAGGCATGATGAGGTTGTTATCTACAACGTACCTCCATGCTTTGGCGGCGGCTCTGATTTTAGTTGCCATCGCTTTGGCAGCCTCCGTTTTTGGCTGCTCTTTTCCGCTCGTAAAGCCATCGACGATATTGGTGGTATCCCAGGTAGGTTCAAGGAACGTCTTTGTTTGTAAGACAAAAGTGGTATCATCAAGGCTTGCATGGGTACGAAAGGCGCTATCTTGAAAGGCAAGATCATTGTTACGAAAAGAAAAAGTGGAATTCTTTTGAGGTAGCGCAAAAAGGTTCTGGCCTACAAAGTGGTTGCTTGCCTGGATTCCTAGAAGGGGAAGGAGTGTAGGGGCAATATCCACGTGAGAGACCTCACGATCTTGCATCATTTGGGGGACTCCTGGGCCTGCAAAGAGGAGCGTTACCCAAGTGTAACCTGCATGAATTCCTTGTGTTTCGGCAAGAGAGGCTTGGGATTTTGTGGGAAAAGAGTGATCGCCAGTAACAATAATGATTGTGTTATGAGCGCGAGGTGATTTGTTGATGACGTCAAGTACAATGCCGATGGCGCTATCCGTATAAGCGAAGGTGCGTTCGTAACGCTTTCCCATGTCATCCGGGTTTGGACCCAAGTTCTCGGGCATGGCGAAAGGCACATGCATGGTTGAACTCATCCAATTCAGGTAAAGAGGCTTATCTTTGGGGCGCTCCGCATAGAGTTCGGCAAATCGGTTGGCCAAAGGAACATCGTGATCGTTTTCCGGTTTGTATTCGGAATAATCGTACCATTTTGCGAACCAAGGGGTCAGATTATCGAAGCTCGGTTCCGATGCCGTGAGGACTACGCGATAATAACCGGCATCTCCTAGAATGTCAGGGAGGGAACGGGTTTGGATGTTGGCGCGGTCAGAGAGAAGTACCTTTTCTGGGTGACTCCACATGCTGAGTTGAATGCCGAGCATTCCTTCAATAGAGGGGAAGCTGACGCTTTGTGTGTTGGGAAAAAAAGCTCCTGTTTGACGTAATTTGCAAAGGTTGGGGAAGCGTTTGCAAGATGTTCCAATGCGTGTATCGGCGGTCCACCCGCGGAGACTTTCCACGGTCATTAAAATAACATCAGGCTTTTCTTCTAAAGGTTTATTCCGGAACGCGTTCATCAGTTCTTTTTCGTTGGCTACTGGGTGCCAGAAAGGATATTCTGCCTGGACGTTTCCGTGAAGCATGGCAATACCTGCGGCATAATCGCTTGGTTTTCCGTTATACTCGAAACGGTAATGCCATTCATCGTAAAAACTCCACGCTACAGGCTGTATTCGTTTCCAGCGCATTTTGCTCGGCGCGAACCACTCTCTTGAAGTGAGGCCCCCAATGCAGAGAATGAGCAAAATACAAAGCGCAATAACGCCTGCTTTTTGGGTAGATATGCTTCTTTTTCCAAAACGGATTGCAATCCAAGATGCAAGTCCCGCACTCGCAATGATAAGCAACGCCGTGATACAAAAATGGAAGAGCCCTCCAAAAAATACGCGCCCTACCAAAGACAGATCCGAACTTGCGTGCGTATAAGTTAGCAGAAAAGAAAGTGAAAGGTGTTGGCCCATCCAGCGCATGAGTTCATCATCGCCGCCGCTGGTCGCAAGATAAACAAAGGCCATGATGCTGCCAATGATGGGAAGCAATCGGGGGTTTCTTTTAAAAACAAAAGAATCGATAAGAGCGAAAAAAAAGGTGAAGGTAGCGACAACACCCGCCTCAGCCACAAGAGCGTGGGGAAGATAGTAATACCAGCAATCCACAAAGGGCATGCCAGTAGAGGACGCTAAAAAATAAAGAGAAGCGAGAAGTAGGGCTCGGCCTCCCCAAACAGCAAAAAAATACCCAAGCCAAAAAAAACGAGGTTTCATAATGAACTAGGACCTTTTTCTACAAGTTTGTCGCGTAGGGCGAGGCGCGCTTCACGCCGAATCATCGCGTTGTTGTATCTCCGTTTATCTTCTTCTGTCTCGGGGATTACGGGTGGAATTGCCATCGGCTTACTATCTTCATCGATAGCGACAAAGGTCATGTAGGCTTTGCAAATTTCCACATCAGGTTCGTTCGGGCGCCAGCCAATGACTTTAATTCCAATTTCCATGGAAGAGTGGAAGGCGCGATTTACTGATGCGAGTAACGTGAGCATGGTTCCCACAGGAGCGGGATGCTGAAAGTAAATTCCATCGACCGAAACTGTGACCACTTTGGCTTCGGAATGGCGGTAAGCGACCATACAAGCTGCTTTATCCATGAGTGCGACTAAATGTCCACCAAAAAGATTCCCGTAGGCATTCGCATCCGAGGGGTGCACAATGTCATGTGTTTCAATACGAGAAAACTGCACTGTCTTGCCTTTGGCGTCCATGATTATCCTTACGAATTATTTCGCGTAGAAAAGTTTTACCTTTTCGAGAACCGCATTGATAGCGACCATTTCGAAATTCTTCTCTGTGCGGAGTTTCCATTCGATTTCGCCATTCACGAGGCCCTTCTTGCCAACAGAAATACGGAGTGGAATGCCCCAAAGGTCGGCGTCTTTGAATTTGACGCCCGGGCGCTCTTCGCGGTCATCGACGAGTACTTCAAAACCTGCAAGAGTAAGATCACTTTCCAATTTTTCTGCAACTTCTAAAAGTTCTGCGTCCTTCGCAATAGTCACAATTTCTACATGGAAAGGCGCGATACTTTTTGGCCAAATTGGACCAAAGTCATCGTGGCTATTTTCCACAACACTCGCCATCAAACGGCCTACACCGATTCCGTAGCAACCCATGATTGCAGGTTCACTTTTGCCGTCTGCAGAAAGGTAGGTGGCTCCCATGCTTTCGGAAAATTTGGTGCCAAGTTTGAAAATATTGCCGAGTTCGATGCCGCGGGTTTCTTTGAGTTTGTTACCGCAGTTGGGGCATTTGCAAAGTTCACTAGCTTCCGCAATGTCAGCAACTTCAAAAGAGGCAATGTCGCGTTTAGGGGTGCAATGCTTCATGTGGAAGCCTGCTTCGTTTGCTCCCATCACCAAATCGTTCGCAAATTCTAAACCCTCATCTATAATGACGCGGGTGTTTTTTGCTCCCATGGGACTTGCGAAACCCGGTTCCATGCCGGCTGCGCGAATCATGGCTTCATCCGCAGGAACCAAATCCTTTGCTTTCAACAAATTGTGAAGTTTGATTTCAGAGACTTCCAAATTGCCAGGGACAAGAACGGTAATTAGTTGGTTATCAAAATTGAAGAACACACACTTGGCCGTCGATTCGGGAGGTACGTTTAAAAACTTGGATACGTCTTCAATGCTTTCCATGTGAGGGGTTGCCACCTTTTCCGGTGTGGCATTCGCATTGCCTTGATAAGGCTCACGCTCGAATTTTGCAATTTCGCGATTCGCTTGGTAGCCGCAAGATTTGCAGAGAATTAAGTAGTCTTCACCATTGGGAGTATCGAGCATAAATTCATGTGCGACTTTGCCACCCATGATCCCTGTATCGGACTGCACCACGATAGGCTTAATACCTACGCGACGGAAAATGCGAAGGTAAGCTTGATATTCTTCTTCGTAATGCTTGTCCAAATCTTCGGAAGACGCATGGAAGCTATAGGCATCCTTCATCAAAAATTCGCGAACGCGAATCAACCCTCCACGAGCGCGCGCTTCATCACGGTACTTTGTTTTAAACTGGTAAAGCATAAACGGCAATTGTTTATAGCTAGAAAGCACGTAACGAGCCATGTCGGTCATCGCTTCTTCGTGTGTCATTGCTAAAACCATGGGATGATTATTGCGATCTTTGAAACGCAATAATTCTTCACCAATGGCCGTATAGCGACCTGATTCATTCCAAAGTTCGGCTGTCTGCACCACTGGGAGATCGACTTCCAATCCTCCAATGGAGTTCATTTCTTCACGAATAAGTTTTTCGATGTTTTTCAACACTCTGAAACCCATCGGCAACATACTGTAAATTCCAGTAGAAAGAGGTTTAATATAGCCGCCGCGCATTAAAAACACGTGACTTGGCATGGTGGCATCGCTGGGAATTTCCCGGAGGGTGGTATAGAAAAACTTAGAGAGCTTCATAATGGTGCAAAACATAGAAAATTGCTAGATTATCGGCATTCAAAAAGAATGCATGCCAAGGAGGCAATAATGCAATTCAGGATATTTTCACTTCTAGTGATAACACTTGTTTTGGGTGCGTGTAATACTGAAAAAACGGCTGTTGAAAAAACAGTGGTTGGCCCCAATGCTACGGACGATCAAAAATTTGCTTACATGTTGGGAGTGCAGTTTGGGGCGCAGTTCGCCATGATTGCAAAACAGTTTGAGGCTCCCGCAGAAGAAGAACTTTTCATTTTGGGTTCTTCTGAATCGCAGAAAATGATGGCCGATACTTCTTTTCATCTTCAACTCCCAGACGACACACTCCGTTTGGTGGGACAACGTTTCCAAGAGAGCGCTCGTAAGCTTCAAGAGATTGCAAAAACGAGTACGACTCCTCCGGCAGTAAAGCCAGAAATTCCCGCATTGAATAAATACCCAGCAACCATCAGTCTAACTTCTAGTGATAATGATAAATTTGCTTATATGCTCGGCGTTCAATTTGGGACTCAGTTTGTTTTATTGGGGAAACAATTCAATGCCCAACTCGATGAAAAGTTCTTTGTTCAAGGCCTTCGTGATGCGCGTGCTATGCGTGCGGATTCGACTCAGCACATGCAACTTTCAGAAGATACTCTCCGCGCTGTGAGCACTCGTTACCAGCAAAAGGCTCAAGAACTGCGTGCGGAAGCTCAGAAAAAAGCGATGGAAGAACAAAAGGAAATTGAAACAGAAGTTGCTCCACTTCGGGGTGATACCCTTCCCGATGGTCTCCCTGCCAAGATTAATTTTCGAGTAAAAGTGACTGGCGTTTCTGTGGAGTCTTCGGATCTCGAAGCATACGCTGGTAAGCCACTTTTGATTTTCTACTTCTCAACCACCTGTGGTCACTGTCGCCATGCGACTCCAGAAGTTCAAAAAATTGTGAATGAATTTAGTGCTCTTGGTCTTACCACGTTGGCGATTGCTTCTGGCGGAAACAACAAACGAGATATCCGTGCTTTTGCAGAAGAATTTAAGATTGAAAATATGGTGATGCTTTTTGATGAGTCTCGCCAGTTTGGTCAATTGTATGGCGATGGTTATGTTCCCAAAATCTACGTTGTAAAGCCTGATGGCTCTTACATTCTCTACAAAGATTTTGCGAAGGATATTCCCCAAATGCGTTCTGATATTGCCGCTTTGCTGAAGAAAAAGTAAGAAAATCGGAATTTATAAAAAAAGGGCCTGCTTAAATGTGGGTCTTTTTTTATGCAAATAAAAATAAGATTCTTTCGATTTCCTGTTTTTTTTAGTAGTTTGAATGACAGGAGTTTATTACTAGGGAGATAATATTATGAGTAAGAGTATCATAACAATCAGTCGTGAGTTTGGAAGCGGTGGCCGTGATATCGGAAAAAAGGTAGCGGAAACACTGGGTTATGCTTTTTATGACCGTACGCTTATTGATCTTTCTATTCAGCAGGATAAACTTTCGGCAGAATCCATGCGAGAGATTGAGGAAAAACTCAACGAAACGATGTTATTTCAACTCGCCGTGAACGGATCTTATGCCGAGCCTTTCTGGGGGGATATGATGATTCCTCCTCCAGATACCATGTTTTTGATGCAAGAGAAGATTATTAAAAACTTGGTGGAGAAAGGTCCGTGCGTGATCATTGGGACAGGGGCCGACTTTGTACTTCGCGACAGAACCGACTGCCTCAGTATCTTCATTTATTCAGATATGAACAGCAGAGTGAAGCGCGCCATTGCAGAATATGGAGTTTCGAGCGATAAGGTCGAGAGCAAAATTCACCACCGCGATAAAATTCGTGCCGAGCATTATAACAAATGCACTTTTCAGAAATGGGGAGAGGCCAAAAACTACGATTTATGTTTCAACAGCGATGGTATTGGCATAGAGAAATCAATTGCCCTGATTCTTAAAGCTGCGGAGTAGAAAGTCCTGCCTCTGAGTACATTTCCTTCATGCACTGATTAAATTCTTCTGTATTTGTCGAATAACGATAGCCGACACCGAGATATTCGGAGTCGCTGTCTGCTTCGTTGCAGAGAGATTCAGTCCAGTTTCCGAATTGGAGGTGGAATTTACATGTTTTGGATTCCAGAGAGTAGGAATAAACAAGGCCTTCTTCTGTAAGAGATTCTAAGCGGAACTTGATTATATGGGTGGAATCTGCTTGGATTGTCCCTTCGCGGCAGTTGATCTTTGTGATTACATCGGTGGTGGGGTGCACATCAAAACTTTCATACGCATCCATAAAGCAATAATTATCCCACGTCACAATAAAAATCATAGAATCCGAGGAGAAAATACGGGACATGGAAGTCCCTTGCGGGAGCCCAACACATTCGTTATTTTCGCATGTGAATACATATTCCCAGCGGCCATTCAGCGTTGCTTTTTTGTTGTAATAAACTTCGGTAGAATTGTTGCGAGTGAGGAATAGAGAGTCTGTACCCATCGTGAAATCGAAACGTTCACTTTCTGTTCGAAATTCTGTCTTCCCTGAAACTTCATTGAAATCGCAGAAGTTGGTAAACGTTTGAAAAGCCCCTTGTGCGGTATCAATCGCAATGCGGTAGTGTCTATAAGCGTTGTAAGTAAAAGCACCGGCTTCTGTGCTGGAACTATTTGAGGATAGAACTTGTGCCGATTTTTTCTTGAAATTTTTTTTGGTAGAACTAGAAGACTTGTCACCGGATTGGGGGTGACTTGCGTTGCAGGCATTGAGAAGAATGAGGGCTGCTCCAACAAAAAAAAGAAAAATTCTTTTCATAGTAACAACAGGTTTTTTACAACTGCCTTATACGACTGTGGGAATAATGGGGGGGAAAAATATATAAGCGATAATAATTGCGGCGACAATGCCTACCAAATCCGCAAAGAGAGCACATACAACAGAATGGCGGGTTTTTCGGATTCCCACAGAACCAAAATACACAGCGATAATATAAAAGGTCGTGTCTGTGGCACCTTGGAAAATGCAACTCAGATGTCCCACAAAGCTATCCGGGCCATAGGTCGTCATGGCATCGATCATCATACCGCGTGCGCCACTCCCAGAAAGGGGTTTCATAATCGCAGTGGGAAGGGCGGGGACAACATCGTTGGGGACGCCCACCAAAGACAGCAGAGAAGAGAGGCCGCTCATCAACAGATCCATTGCTCCACTTGCGCGGAATACAGCAACACCTACGAGAATGGCAACAAGGTACGGAATTACCATGACGGCTGTTTGAAATCCGTCTTTGGCACCTTCTACGAAGGCTTCGTAAGCGCGGATTTTCTTATAAACGGCTAAGCTGAAAAAGACGATGATAATAGAGAAAAGAGCAAGCCCACTCACAAAAATACTGTTCACACCGAGTTGCTCTGCGCTCAAACGCGAAAAGTAAAAAAGAGTGCCCATGACCGCTACGGTGAGCCCGAAAAACCAAGCGATCGTCACTGGATTTTTGAGTACAATCTTTTGGAAAAAACTCGTGATGAGAATGCCTGCGAGAGTGCTAAAAAAGGTAGCGAGTAAAATGGGAAGGAAAATATCAGCGGGGTTCGCTGCACCGAGTTGAGCGCGGTAGGTCATAATACTCACCGGGATGAGCGTAAGGCCACTCGCATTGAGCACCAAGAAAAGAATTTGGGCGTCACTCGCCACTTCTTTATTGGGATTGAGTTCTTGCAATTCCTTCATGGCTTTGAGGCCCATAGGAGTTGCGGCATTATCTAAACCCAGCATATTAGCACTTAAATTCATGAGCATGGTACCCTTGACTGGGTGCCCTTTAGGAATGCTGGGAAAAAGTCTACAGAAGAGGGGATCAATGAGTTTGGCGAGAATTTGGATAGCACCCGCTTTTTCGCCGACTTTTAAAATACCGAGCCACAGGGAAAGGATACCGGTCAACCCCAGTGCAATCTCAAACGCCGTCTTGGACATGGTAAAGGCTGCTTGAATGGTATCGTTAAAAATGCCTGTATTCCCAAAAACAACGCATTGCACCACACAGGCGATAAATGCACCGAAAAAGAAGAGCAACCATATAACGTTCAAAACCATAGCAACAAGATAGCAACTATGTGATCTGCATTAAACAGAATATTGTGGACTTTATGCCTTAATTTTGTGACACGGTTTTGATAAACAGGGTCATATAGTTCTTAGGTCCCTCGGAATTTCGAGGACCAATTCCTTCATTGAGCTTCACTGAATCTTCGCTAATTAACTTTGCTGCCAATAATTCTTTTTGAATATTATAGGCAAGGGCACTATCTGTTTTATTGTAGCGAATTTCGTTCCTGCCAAAACGGAAAGCTCTTTTCGCGTTAATTTCGCGTGGAAGAGAACGTAACCGGATATTGTAGCTCGGGTATTTTTCTTGGAGTAGTTTAGAAACGCTCTCCGCTTTTACAGAGACTTTTTTTGCCAAATCATCGGAATAGAGAACATCGATGGTGAACACAGGAAAACTGTCTTGAAAACCACCCTCGAAACGTTCTTTTCGGAGTTCAATTTGGTTTTGTTCCTCTTTAACCGAGGCATCTACCTGAGAGGATGCAAGAAGGATGGTAATTAATTTTTCACGGAAGGTGGAATCATCGGCGAGCATTTCGTTCACCAAGGAGAGAACCACTTTTTGCTTTTTGGAGTTGGTATCGGAGATGGCCTCTTTAACTTCGGTATACATCTGAAATTTCAAGTTATTTTCAAATTCTTTTTCGGCAAGTTCGGATTCAATAGATTTTGCCGCATTCTGAATCTTTGCTGTTTCTTCGGTAATTATCGCATTTTGCTTATCCATTTGATTTTTGGTTATAGCAGTGTAAATACTTACCGCAACGGTTAAAATAAAAATAGCGGGCGTTAACAAATATTTATTGGCGGTCTCTAGGGTTGGACCTAATTTTTGTAATTTTTGTAATACTTGCATAAGAACTCCTCTTCATTTTTACCTGTACGAAAGGTAATAAGAAAAAGGAGTCCTGAAGCGGTCATTTAATATTTTTGTCAGAGTAATGATTGTGTAAACAGAAGTGGATATTGAATCGGTGAAATATTTTCTCTGTGGCTAGAAGTGAACGAAAATTTGGGGGATTATATATTTTAGTGCGCAAATTTGGAAAATAGGGGAAAATGGCGAATATCAAAAATTCGGGAGGCTGATGTTGCTTAGTCTGTGACCTTAAGTATATAACTCCCAAAATTTGTATAATTATTCTAGAAGTGATCTTAATTTGAAGGAGCTACACTTATGATGAAGAAAATCGTGACACTGTCCCTGATGGTTTTAGTTTGTATGGCTTTTGCGAGGAGCGATTTTTTGCCAATAGACCTCTTGAAGGTCACTAGTGGGGAACAGGGGAAGCAAAAATTGCGCGGAGTTCAATTTTTTATGAAGGGAGCCGCTCACCCAGAAGTGGCGGTAAACATGGGCGATGTTCATTCTTCCAAAAAGACACGGAGCTTCGGGCGAGAGGATGACGAAGCTTGTGAAGTTGCCTTGCTGAGTACTTTAATTGCTATTGAGAAGAAAGCGAAGTCCTTAGGTGCTGACGCGGTGATTGATATTGAAAGTTATTCGAGAGACCAAGTCTCTGCCGATAGCACCAAACTAGAATGCAACGTGGGTTCTACTATTGCTAATATGGCCGTTCGCGGAACCATGGTAAAATTAAAAAAATAGTCAGAATCTATCATTTCCTCATTATTTTGAAAAAGCGACGGTGAATTCACGTCGCTTTTTTCATCTCTCCTGATTTTACAAATCTCAACATTTAAATGGCCTTTCTTTGCACTATATTTTAGTGGTTATGGGACGGATATTTCATCAAACAGAGGATGCTTATGCATTTTGTCTTGAAATATTTCGTTGCTATTTTGCTATGGCAATCGTTGTCTTTTGCAGAGACTTATGATCTGCCGCTTCTCTTGATTAATACGAAAGGGGTGAGTATCCCGCAAGATCCTAAGGTGGATGCGGTTTTGCATGTTGTTGATCAGGGTGTGAATTCCCCCGCGGATTCTGTGAATGGCTTTTCTACCAAAATAGGCATCGAGATTCGTGGACAAACTTCGGCGAGTTTTGATAAGAAGAGTTATGGCATCGAAACTCGTGATTCTGTTGGCGGTAGTATGGATGTGGCATTGCTTGGTTTGCCAGAAGGCGATGACTGGGTGTTACATGGGCCATTTATCGATAAAACATTGATTCGTAATGCTCTTGCGCATTTTTTGTATCGGTCCACAGGTCGCTATAGTTCTCGAAGCCGTTTTGTAGAAGTGTTCCTAAATAACGAATATCAGGGTGTGTATCTGTTGTTGGAAAAGATCAAACGCGGCAAAAATCGCCAAAATTTGACAAAATTAACGAAGGCCGACACGACCGGGGATGCTCTTACCGGGAGCTATATTTTCCGCATCGATAAGTCTGATAATATTAATGCGGAAGGCTTCCTTTCTTCTGATAATTTGCAGATCGTTTATCATTATCCCAAAAAAGAAGATATGATGCCACAGCAAGAAACTTACTTGCAGGGAGCAATCAATAAGTTTGAAAACCTGATGGATGCCTCTCACTGGAATGACCCCAATACAGGTTATTCGACACTTTTGGATGTCGATGCCGCTGTTGATTATGTGATGCATGAAGAAATCACAAAAAATACGGATGCTTACATCTGTAGCTTTTATATGTTCAAACAACGCGATTCTGAGGGTGGCAAAATCAGTTTGGGTCCCCCTTGGGATTTTAATCTCGCATTTGGTGCTGTGAATTACAGTGGAGGCATGGAAACGAATGGTTGGCAGATTGAGCTAAATATTAGTGCTGGTAATTATAAGGTTCCTCCTTGGCTACTAAAATTGTGGGGGGATACAGCGTTCCAAGATCGTTTCAAAGCCCGTTGGGTGGAGCTCCGCTCTTCTGTTTGGCATTCTTCTTACATTGACGCCTACATGGATTCCCTCTCTGTTTTACTCGCCAATGCTTCAGAGCGCAATTTTGATCGTTGGCCGATTTTGGGTTCTGCAAGTTGTGTCAATTTGGGCACGGGTGGATTCAGTTATAATTTTTGCTTTAACGGTTATTCTGAGCCCACATGGGAACAGGAAATAACCCATGTGAGAACTTGGTTCAAGGAACGCATGGCTTGGATTGATTCTGAATTTGGCTTTGTGGAACCCGCGACTCCTGTGGTTACCACTATATTGCCGGAGTTTCAAAATGGGGTGCCAGAAGCCCCCAGTTATCATATTGTGGGGGAGTCCCTTGTGCTCAATAGCGCTAAAGGGGGACGATTGGTTTTGCGCAATTTACAAGGACAAATTATCTGGAGTGGAAATGTAGCGGCTGGTGTGGTGAGCGTGCAATTGCCAAGAGGCCTTCATGGAACTTTGTGGGTCGCATCGCTCAACGGGACGAAGGCTTCTTTCGTCTTTAGGAAGCGATAATGCTTTTGCCAAAAAAGTGATTATCCCTCGATTCTTTCTACAATCTCCGCAGCGGTCCCTACGCACTCATTGCAACTGATCATTTTTAAGGATCGAACGTCTTTACAGTTCACAAATCCTCCAGTCACTGCTTTGAAATTTTCAAGAATTTTATCCTTTTGCTCGGGGTGGATTGCAATGGCTGCATAAACGGCACCGCAAAGGCCCCCTTCGGCGCGGCCTCCGCCACAAGCAGCAAAACGTTGGGTGACTTCATTGATGTCTTTTTTATGGGCATTGGCCCAGGCGGCACCCACAGACTGAGCGCAGTTACCGAGGTGGTTTGCGTGATAATGTTGTGCAAATTTTTTCATCTGAAACTCAATAAAAATTATATCCCTGAAATTAGGAATAAAAATAAAAGTTGGGCACTACCATGAAAAAAATATCCATTGTTACTTAAGTTTTGTTGGTTTGCATCCTCATTTTGGGATGCGCGGGATCAGGGAAGAAAAGAGCTTCTAATATATTTTGATTTCTCATTGGGGCGAACCGACCTTATATAAAGAGATAAACGGAGTGCAAACGGCTGAATTTCATGTGGGCACGAATTGTCTCGTCACTTTTGTGCTAGACGAGAATGGCTTTATTGTCTGCAACGCCAGCCCCTTAATTTATACGTGCCAATCTATTTCGGGTAACCCTTTAGCACGCAGAAATTCATTTGCTTTGCTGAAGTGTTTGCACCCGAAAAATCCACGGTAGGCGGAGAGGGGACTGGGGTGTGGGGCTTCCAGAATCAGGTGTCCCCGGCCCTGTGCAATGAGTTCTTTCTTTTTGATGGCGTGACTTCCCCAGAGGAGAAATACGAGATTTTCCTTTTTTTGGGAAAGGCGTTGGATGACCGTATTGGTGAATTCTTGCCAGCCGATCTGGGAGTGCGAAGCGGCCATGTTGGCGCGCACGGTGAGAGACGAGTTGAGTAGCAGAATACCTTGTTTCGCCCAGTTTTCCAAGTTACCGTGAGACGGAGTTTCGATGCCTAAGTCTTCGTGGAGTTCTTTGAAAATATTCACCAAAGATGGGGGAGGCTCCACCCCTTTTTGCACCGAAAAGCAAAGCCCGTGGGCCTGGCCAACGTTGTGGTAGGGGTCTTGGCCGATGATCACCGCTTTGGTGTGGTCTACGGGACAGAGATCTAGTGCGGCAAAAATTTGTGAACCCGGAGGGTAAATGGTGTATTTCTTCTTCTCTTCAACGAGCGTCTTTTTGATGTTCAAAAAATAGGGCGCTTCAAATTGGTCCCCTAAAAGTTCAAGCCAGGTTGGATCCAGTTTTACCATAAGAGTACCTCTAAAAATTCATTCATGGACAAATCAATAGCTACCAATATTAGTCGATTTTCATTTCTGCGATGGCTCGGTCTCGTTCATTTTGTCTTTTGCAAACCAATTTTCAGAGGTGCTCTTAAGTGTGTTCCGAATGATTTTTACCTGAAAACGGGGTAAGGGGAGGTCAGTATTGCCGCTTTTTCACCCGCGATACGCGTATAGAAAAGGATGCCCTCTTTTTTGCCGCGGGGAGCAAGCCGTTTGATCTCATCTTCGGGGATGATTTCAACGCCGCGCTTTTTGAGGGTGAGTTTTCCTACATCATGGGCTTTGAGGATAGAGCGCACCGCGGAGGTCGTAATGGCGGAGGTCTCTAAGACTTCGTAGTTTGTAAAGCCTATTTCGGGGAGTGGTTTATCGGCTGTGATGTAGGCGATGCCGTGAGAAAATAGGTGGTAGCCTTTTTCTGCGGCGATTTGGGTAAAAAGATGACTCCGCACCAAAAGCGGAATGGGTTCTGCAATAAATTTTTTCACAGGGCCCAGGGGCAATTCTCGCGGTGGATCTGTGCGGAAAGCGGTGGAAATCCATTCTAGGACATTTCCCGTTTTAGAAACCATCACGGCGCGCACTTTGCCCGGATTTTTTGCCAAGGCACCCAACAACACCAAGCATTCCCTACAATCGGTGCGGTTTCCCACATAGACGATTTCTGCTGTTTTTGGAATTTCATCGGTGGGGTAGCCGGGGGGGATTTTTGCCATGCCGCCCTTATATTTTTCACTCAGAAGGAGCACTTCCGCGAGAGTGGGAGTGAGGTGCAAAAAGTCTCGTTGATTGTCGCCCTCCGCTTCTCTTCGCGCAGGATCAATACAAAAGTAATCGGCGCCGTTTTCAAAGGTGCGCACATCGGCAAGTACCGCTTTGCGGGAAGTTCCTAGAATTGCCGTATTGTATTCGTACATGGCGATACGATCAGGGTCGAGATCCACGCCCGTAACTGTAACCGTAGAGGGAATAAAAAAAGAGTCCCCACCCATGCCACAGCAAAGATCGTTGACTTGACTTCCGATGGGCCATAACGTCGCTTTCCAATGACCAATGTCTTTTGCAGTCGATTGCTCTAAAGCGAGTTTATCACAAACGAGGAATGCTTCCGTCCCGAATTTTTCTCTAAACTTGGGCACCAAAGCCAAATAATCCATAATGATTTTGCGGTCATTGGGTTCGTATGCTTTCGCGAGTTTAGTAGAAAGCGGTAACAGATCCATTTTTTGTCTAATGGCTGTTTGTAAAACCGTTTGCACTGATTTTGACGTGATAAGGGTCATCCAAAGAGGAATCATAACAGGCAAGATAACAAAAGCTTCTTTAACGGGTTGTTGATTATACTCGGTTGAAATGGTAAAATAAACGTTAAAAGTGGACATTTTGGAGCAAAAAACATAAATTGATTTTTATGGATTCGATTCACATGATATGCCCCCATTGTGGGTTTGAGATGGATGTCTCACTTCGCGGAAGACCGTCTTCAATGGTGGTCTGTGTTTGTGCCCAATGTAAAGCCCCCTTGATGTCTTTTGATGGGGAAGTTTTTGAACTGGACCGCGAAGAATTTCAGAATCTACGTCGGAAATTAGCTCCAGTGGTGGAAGCTTTGTTGATGAAAGCGGAGGCGGAATCTCCCGCGCCGGAGTCTCAGCCTCTTGTTATGCAGGAGACCCCGTTGGGGGCGATTACCAAGTCGGATGTGACAGATATCCTTATTGATTTGGAAACGTGCAAAGACGTCTCTGAGTTTATTGAGCGCCTGTAGAATGTTTCAATTCTTTTTGGCGGCCTTGATTGTCGCTGTGGTTCCCGGTCCTGATAATCTTTTTGTCCTTGCGCAGAGTGCGACTTTTGGTCGCAAAGCGGGCTTGCGTGTGATTCTTGGCCTTTGCACGGGGATCGGTATTCAGGTGGCTCTTTTGGTGGCTGGAGTGTCCGCAATTATTGTGAATTCTCCCGTTGCCTTTTTTGTTTTGCAGTGCTGTGGTGCGGTCTACCTTTTGTATTTGGCCTTTCGGAGTTTTCAGGTGCGAGCCTCTGCGGTAAAAGTGTCGGGGGCCGTATCGCTTTCCCCCAAGCAGCAATATACGCGCGGGGTGATCATGAACTTAACGAACCCGAAAGCGGTTCTTTTTCTGCTTGCGTTTCTTCCGCCTGCCGTGGATATGAAATCTTCTATGGCACCCGCGTTGCAAATGGTGTGTCTCGGTGCGCTTTTTATTTTTTCGGTTCTGATTGTTTTTGGTGCGGTCGCTTTTGCTGCAGGCTTTCTGAATGATTATCTCGGAAAATCGCCTAAAGCCAATCGCAATCTGAATTGGGCCTCTGGCGCGATTTTTGTGCTTCTGGCTGTTTCCCTTTTTGTGGCTATCTGATGGCATCCCCCGTTGATTATTCCGCATTGAAAATTGAGTATCCGGATCTTCCCGTGGTGCAAAAACGAGAAGAGTTTTTGGGGCTTTTAAAAACGCACCAAGTAATTATTGTGAAAGCGGATACGGGTTCGGGTAAATCGACTCAGCTCCCGAAATTCCTTTTAGAATCAGGCTTGGCATCCGAGGGTCGCATTGGCGTCACTCAGCCGCGTCGCTTGGCCGCACTCTCTATTGCTGACCGTTTGCGCGAAGAACTTAAGGATGAATCTCTCGTGGCAACGCGCATCCGCTTTTTGGAGGAAGGTCCCGCGACGGCCCCCATCAAGGTGATGACAGACGGTATTCTTTTGCAAGAATTTCGCAGGGATCGTCTGTTTAAGCAGTACAGTGTGATTATGATTGATGAGGCGCATGAGCGTTCTTTGAACATTGATATTCTGCTCGGCATTTTTAAGCATGTCGTTGCGAAACGCCCTGATTTTCATTTGATTATCGCCTCGGCGACCTTGGATGCTAAACTCTTTGAAGCCTTTTATGATAACGCCTGTGTGCTGGAAGCGGAAGGACGTATGTTCCCCGTAGAAGTGGTGTATCGTGATCCCCAATTGGACCCTGCTAAAACCAAGGGGGATAGCGGCCTTGTCGAAGAAGCGCGCGATGCGATTCTCGATTTGATGACTTTGGTGGGCAAAGATAATCTCCTTTGTTTTTTACCGACGGAGAGAGATATTCAGGATTTGGCGGCAGAGCTCAAGCCCGAATTGGATGAAAAATCTTTTGATATTTTGCCGCTTTTTGGGCGCATGAGCCCTGCGGAACAGCGACGCGTTTTCCATGCTACTGGTAAAACCCGCGTGGTTTTGGCGACGAATATTGCCGAAACATCGCTCACGATTCCAGGGATCGCCTATGTGGTGGATACGGGTTCCGCGCGTGTTTCGAGATACAATCCGCAGTCCCGCATTCAGGGGCTTCCCATCGAGGAAATTTCCCAAGCGAGTGCAAGGCAGCGCATGGGCCGCGCGGGGCGTGTGAAAACCGGATTTTGTGTGCGTCTTTATAGCGAAGAATCTTACAACGAGCGGGAAGAATTTACGGAACCTGAAATTCGTCGCTCCAATTTGGCGAATGTGGTTTTGCAATTGCGCAGCTTAGGTCTCGCGATTGAAGATTTCCCTTTTTTGCAGGCCCCGCCCCGTTCCGCTTTTAGAGGCGCTTACAAAGCACTCCATGAATTGGGCGCACTCACCCACGGAGAACAGGGTGCCGATGTGACTGCCTTGGGAGAAGAAATGTCCAAGCTCCCTATGGATGTGGCGCTTTCCGCCGTACTCTTGCGGGCGCGCGATGCGGGCGTTTTGCAGCCTGCGATTATCGTGTGCGCAGGGCTTTCCATTCAGGACCCGAGGCTCTTTCCCTCCGAAGACCCGGACCGTCAAAAAGCGCGAGATTGTCACCGCAAACTGGGCGGGCACAAAAGCGATTTTCTGACGTATCTTGCCGTGTGGAATTCGTTTAACCGCGAATGGAAAGGGGGCTCGTGGAATGTGCTTCGCAAGTTCTGTGAAAAGAACTGGCTTCATTTTATGCGGTGCCGCGAGTGGATCGATTTGTACGAACAATTTGCCCGCATTCTTAAAGTGGATTTTAAGGATCGCGTGTGTGGCTTTGATGCGTTCCACAGAGATAATTTGCACATTGCGTTGCTTTCGGGCTTTTTAGGCGGTGTGGCGCGGCGCGATATTGAAAATGGCTGCTACCGCTTGGTGGGTGGGCGCGAATCCCATGTGTTTCCTGGGAGCGATTTGTTTGGGAAAAGTGTGGAATGGCTTTTCTCTGCGGAGGTGCGCGAGACGAGTCGTGTCTTTTTGACGAAAGCCTGTGAGATCAAGCCGGAATGGATTATTCAGGTGGCGGGCGCATTTTGTACAAGACGCTGGTATGAGCCTCGCTGGAATGCGGAACGCGGCTTTGTGGAAGCCGTGGAAGAAGTGACTTTCAGGAGTATGGTGCTTACGCGGGGGCGCCGTGTGGATTACGGGCGTGTGAACCCCGAAGACTGTGCTCAAATCTTTTTCAGAGATGCCGTGGTCATGGGCGATATGCCTAGACCCTTCCCGTTTATGGAATACAATAACCGCGTGGTCGAAGGTTTGCGCGGGTTGGAGGCAAGACAGCGTCGCTGGGGGCTTGCTCCTAGTGAAGATGCGCAGGTGCAGTACTTGGTGGGGAAGGCTCCTGGTGTCCACTCTTTGAAGACGCTCCGCGATTTTATTGAGAAGAATACAGACAAAGTATTACGCTTGGATGCAGACGCTTGGATAAAGGCGAGTGGTACGGGAGTGGAACACTTGGAATCGTTCCAGAATGGGCCTCAAATTTTGCCGCACTCGGCCTCTAAAAAGAAGGCGGAATCTGAACCTGTTCATGGGGGGACCATTGAATATTTTCGCCTGTATTCTACAGAAATTCGAGGCGAATTAGTCTTTGATGCCTCTAAGGAATGGGATGGTATTTCTCTAGAAATCCCTATGGATATGGTTTCTCGGTTGACACCTGCCATGCTCGCCAGTCACATCGGTAAATGGCGCGATTGGATGGAAGACTCCTTTATCCGCGAACTCCCGAAAACGCTGCGCAAAAAAGGGGAACAGCAAAAAGAAAAAATTGATGATCGTTTTTGTGAATTACTGGACTTGCGTCCCAATGAAGCTCCGTTGGTTCTTTTGTATGAAACGTTTGCCAGTTTTAAAGACTTTACCGAAAATACTTCGGTATTGAACCCAGATAAAGAACATCACTTGCGTTTGCATTTGACGCTCATTCAAAAATTCAAGAATCAGATACTTCCGTTAGAACTTTCCCCAGAGTGGGGTGTTTTCCAGTGGTTCGAGGCGCTTCGCCCTATGGTTGTTGGAGCTCTATTAGATTTACCTGTCGGGCTTTGCCGTTTCGGATGGCGTCTGGGAAAAACGGCCGCGATGTTTCCGGAAGAATCCTTCTTCTGGCAAGACTTTTTCCATCGTGTAGAATCAAGCATTCCCAACCCCTACGAGGCCATACTAGAAGACCGCCTCTCATTTTTGGAGGTCGGAGTGGCGACTGCCTCTTCTGATTATTCCACGGCATCACGGGAATGGGTTTTAAAATCGCTCCTCGCCGATGGAGATGTCCATGAAAATCGATCTCGCACGGCACGTGATTTGGAATCCGTGTTGGATCGTTTTTCGGGTCTTGAGTTTTCTCATGGGAAAAAGATTCACCATTTTAAGGAACTATCTCAAGCGACAGGGGATACTGAAAATCAAGTGCGCACGGGTTTGGTACAACTTGTCTGGGAATCCGGGCTTTTAGGGTTGCCGTTTTTTATTCGTGGATGGTCTCTTTTAAGAGAGTGCATGGCGCAGTGGCGGTGCCAGAAACCTATCCGGGAAGACTACGAAAAATTAGCTCTCACTTTACTCTCATGCCCTTCGCTTTACAAACGTCTCGTATGGATTGCTCGCTTTTGGAATGCGGATGTGGATCACTTGGAAAGTATCCCGGAGACGCTTCCCTTGGCAAACGGGAAAGAACTTCGCGAGCGTTTTAGGCCTTTTCTCAATGGTCGATTTCTCAAAGATTTTGAACTCAAAGCGGCACGGGATCTTTTGACGCATATAGAGCGATTTGTGGGTGATAATGAGGCCTATTTTGAACTTTGGGTTCAGGCGGAAGGGCTTCTTGAACGTTTTTCTCTTTTGCGTTATAAACGGGGCTTTTTAGCCTCTGCGCCCGAAGAAGTCGTCGAAGTCAGTGCTCTCGCAAAACTCAAGGGACAATTCGGACGACTTTAAGACTCTCCAGAACTTTAATTTTCTAATTTACCCTTCAATGTTTAAATGGTTCGCTTTTATTTGTGTCTTGTGCCTTTGGGGCTGTGATTTGCCGTGGAAAAAATCGGACCCAGTCGTTGCTAGTGTGGGCAAAACGGAATTAAAGCTATCGGAACTCAAATTACTCAGGCCAGATTGGGATCAAACTTCTGAGAAACAACGCTTGCAGATGGTGGAAACTTGGATCACGCAAGAGGCACTTTATCAAGAAGCCCTGGTGCGCGGTGTGGATCAAGATCCGGACACCAAACGTATTTTAGATTTTTCCCGAAAAAAGATTATTCTGGATCGGTTAGCGTCTAAGATTACGGATACTCTACAAGTGACAGAAAATGAAGTGCAACACTATTATGAAGCACACCCTGAATATTTTTTGCGTACGAAGAGCCTCTATTCGGGTGCTATTTTTCGATATGCAGATACGAAAGCCGCTACCCGAGTTTTTCGTGAACTCAAGTCTCAAAATATGAATGCCCTTCCATCCATTGATTCTAATAGTGTAACAATCACACGCTTTGATTCTCTTAAAACCTCTCCAGATCCTTGTATTGCGGAAGATTTGAGTGCGCTTGCATCAGGTAAATTGACTCCGCCACGTTCTTGCAAAGGTTCTTTTAAGAGCATGGTGATATTCTCCTCTTTGGATTCCGGTTCAGTGAAGCCTTTGGCAGATGTGTTTTCTTTTGCAGAAAATCTTGCGCGCGGAGATAAACGCAATGAGAAAATGAAAAATTTTAAAATTGAAACAAAAAATAAACGTGCCATTTTTACTTACCCGGACTATTTCTGTGGCCCTAGTAAGGAATAACGAGGAATGAATGAATAGAACCATGTCCTATGTCTTTTCCGGTCTTTTTTTCGTGGTTGCTAGCACTAGCGTCCATGCGGCACCGGAACTTTTTGAGTCCATTGCGGCGGTGGTCGATGGAAAGCCCATTATGCGCTCCGAAGTGATGAACAACTTATATCAGTTTCAGGCTATGCCAGAGGCTAGTTCCATGACGGAAGAGCAGCAGATCAAGTTTGTTTTGGACAAATTGATTGATGATAAGGTGCTTTTGAGTCGTGTGGATCGGGATTCTATTAAGGTTACCGAAGACGAAGTCGATCAGCGCGTTACTGCGCATTTGCAAAACTTGGCACTTCGTCAAAATATTGATATGGCGACTCTTGAAAAAGCGATTCGCTCTCAGTTAGGTTTGAGCATTGCTCAATACCGCGACAACCTTTCTAAGCAGGTCCGCGAGCAAATGACCATTGGACGTATTCGCCAATTGCATGTGGGCGTTATTCAGCCTACCAAAAAAGAAGTCACTGATTTCTACAAGAGTTACAAGGATTCTTTGCCGCGTCAGTACAATTGCATTTTGGTGAGTCATTTGCAGATGAAGATTAAACCGAATCAAGGTGTTATTGATTCCGTGAAAAAAAGTGCGGAAATTTTGATTGATAGTTTGGATCATGGTATGAGCTGGGACGTGCTTGCAGGACGTCATTCTCAAGATTCTTCTGCAAAAAAGGGCGGAGACATCGGTTACTTTAAGAAAGGTCTTTTAGACCCTGATTATGAACGCGCTATTGAACATCTTGGCAATGGTGAATACACCGATAAACCAGTGCATACCGCTTTAGGTTGGCACATTATTCGGGTATTAGGTCGTAAAGAAGATGGTATCCGTACCGCTCAAATTTTGCTTCGTACGGAGCCTCTTGCTGCAGATTCTGCCCTCGTTTTTGCTAAGGCGGATTCTCTTCGTAAAGTGCTGACCACACAAGCTCTCTTCGCTACTGCTGCAAAAAGTTTTAGTGACGACAAAGAGACGAATTTTAAGGGCGGAAATCTCGGTTGGTTTGAAAAATCAGAAATTGATTCTGCCTACGTGCAGCCGCTCTCTCAGCTTTCTGCGGGTGAAAATTCTGAACCTGTTCTTATTGGGGATTCCTACCATATTTTCCGTTTAGAAGATTCGCGTCAAGTGCGAGAATATACATTAGAAGAAGATTACATGAAAGTGGAGCAATTGGCCATCACCTACATGGAAAATAAAAAGCTTGAGGAGCTAGTCAAAAAGTGGCGGGAAGAAGTCCATATCGAGATTCGGCTGAAAGAGTGATAGAGGCGAGGCCGTATGCGGCACTGGCTCCTTATTATCAGAGGGTCATGGAGCATGTCGATTATGCTTCATGGGCGGACTATTTATTACTTCTTTTAAAAACTCATGGAAGAAAGCCAAAATCCCTTTTAGAATTGGGCGCAGGGAGTGGTCTCCTCGCTTATCATTTTCGTCCCTCTTCTATTCAATATCGTGTGACAACTGATATTTCTTCAGAAATGATTGCTTTGGCGAACCCAGAATATGCGGGGTACAGAGTGACGGTGAATGCCGTTCAGCTCCCGTTTACGCGCAAGTTTGATATGATTCTCATGACTTATGATGCCATCAATTATCTTTCGGAGGAAGGGATTGCTTCCTTTTTTTCGGAAGTGTACCGACTCCTTACGGACAAAGGTGTATTCATTTTTGATGTCACCACAGAGCATAATTCTCTGACGTATTTTGCCGATAGCTCCAGTGTAGACGAATATCCAGGGGAGGCTTTTGTAACGCGCCGCAGTTGGTACGAACGCTCCACGCGGGAGCAATTCAATCGCTTTGACTTTTTTGAATCCAACCCCAATGGTACCTATACTCACAAAATGGAAACGCACCGTCAAGTGATTTATCCTATGCGTTTTTTTACGAAGGCAGCGCGCGCGGCTTCCCTTGAAATAGAGGCTTCTTACGCCGATTTTACCTTGAGTACCAAGCTCGCTCGTTCTGATCGAGTTTTTTTTGTTATTTCCAAGAAGGCTCTATGATTCAGTTTCTTCACGTCACGAAAACTTATGAAGATGATTGGAAAGCCCTTTCCGATGTAACGTTCCGTATTCATAAGGGCGAATTCGTTTTTTTGACAGGACATTCGGGTGCTGGTAAATCAACTCTCCTCAAATTAGTTTATATGGATGAGCGTCCAGACCTCGATCGAGGTGGGCAACTGATGGTTCACTTTACGCAGAACCTAGTGTTTGATAGCAAAAATACGCCTGAACGTTCGGTGCAAACATTGCGTAGACACATGGGTATTGTGTTCCAAGATTTTAAGTTGCTTTCAGACCGTAATGTGTATGAAAATGTAGCTCTCGCTTTGCGCATTTCAGGTGTGAACCCTAAGGAAATGAATGCAAAAGTTTTTGAGGCGCTCGCTCTCGTGGGTATAAGTCACAAACGTCTCGCTATGCCTTATACTTTGAGTGGGGGTGAACAACAGCGCGTTGCCATTGCAAGAGCCATGGTACACAATCCGTATTTGCTCCTCGCCGATGAACCGACGGGTAATTTGGATCCTGAAAATGCGGCCGATGTCTTTCGCATTTTTAAAGAAATCAACGCGCGCGGCACTACTGTCGTGATGGCGACTCATAATCCAGATTTCTACCTCAATAGTCCTTTTCGCCGTCTCTCTCTCCGCCATGGCGAACTCCTCAACCGCGATATTCTATAGGGTACCTCTAAAAATTCATTTTCTATGAAATCGATTGCGGTACTTCGCCATAGTTCGTCATTCAAAGTGGCGAATACAAGTAGTATTCACCACTTTTCATTCCTGCTCTGGCTCGACCTCATTCGATTTCATTCGCGCAAACCAATTTTTAGAGGCACCCTGTAAACTCTCTTTTCGTCAATAAAAAGGGATGTTCCGCGTTCTTCTTTTCGTGTTTTTCTGTGTATTTTCTTAAATTTCTCGCATGGAAGAAGAATCCCTTAAAGTAGAAGAGAAAGAACCACTCGAAATAGAAGAGTCTTCGGACCTTCCCAAAATTGAAACGGGTGAAGATCTCGCCCGCATCATTCAAGCGCTTGTTTTTGCCTCTCCAGAAGTGGTAACACTCAAGAAGTTGCGTGAAATTGTGGGGGATTTTTTAGATGTCCGTTTGGTTTCCGAAGCTCTCATGACGGCGAACGATGAACTAAACCGTATTCAATCTCCTTTTGAAATTGTGGAGCATGCGGGGGGCTATCGTTTTCGTACGCGTGCAAAATATTATCCTTGGGTGCGCAAGTTGTTCCCGGATCTCAATGCTCGCCGTCTTTCTCAGGCGGCACTCGAAACTCTCGCCGTGGTGGCCTACCAGCAACCCATTACCCGTGCTGCTTTGGAGCAAGTTCGAGGGGTTTCTTGCGATGCTCCCTTGAGGAGTCTTCTCGAAAAGAAATTGATTGCGTTAGGGGCTCGTGCTGAAACCGTGGGGAACCCCTACACCTATATGACCACTCCCGATTTTCTGAAGTATTTTGGAATCAACCGAATCCCCGAGGACTTACCTCGCTTACGTGAATTCGAAGAACTCATCGCTGCAGGGGCCTTGGTCCCTCAATACGGCCGGAGGGATGCCGAAGAAGGTACTGATTTACCCCATCAGATGAATAATCCAGATCAAGTAGAACTTTCCATAGGTACGCCGTGAGTTGCACGCCTTTAATGCAGCAGTACTACGAGATTAAGGCGGAGAATCCCGGTTGTATTCTCTTTTTTAGAATGGGCGACTTCTTTGAGCTTTTTGAAGACGATGCCGAAATAGCTTCTCGTGTTTTAGGGCTTACCCTCACGAGCCGGAACAATGGAGCTTCGGGTGCAACTCCTTTGTGTGGTTTCCCACATCATGCCTCTGACCGCTATTTTCCTAAGATGGTGGCCGCCGGTTACCGCATTGCTGTTTGTGAACAAGTAGAAGATCCGAAACTTGCGAAGGGAATTGTGAAACGCGCTGTCGTGGAAATTATCAGTGCGGGCACTGCCATGAGCGAAGCGAACTTGGATGCTAAAGAAGCCAACTATTTGTGCTCTCTGCTCCCAGGTAAAGAACTGGTTTCCTTTTCTTTTGCAGATGTCACGACGGGTTATTTTGCGGTGGGCTCTTGCAACTTGCAGACTTTTGAAAGCGAACTCGCGCGCCGTTTGCCCAAAGAAATTTTGGTTCCTATGGGTGTGGATATCCCAACGGTCATTGCAGAATTTATTCAATCAGAAGGCATTCTCGTGACCGCTCTTCCAGAAACTCTTTTTTCTGAGAACGAGGCCTCGCGAACGTTACTTTCGCACTTTAAGGTGGAATCTTTAGAGGGACTTGGTCTCTTGCATTGTGATGGCGAAACGTGTGTCGCGGGTGCCGCTCTCGCCTATCTTCTGGATCAGAAAAAATCAGAACTTTCTCATATTACGCGCCTTGAAATTTTGAATTTGGGCGATTACATGACGCTGGATCCCGCAACGCTGCGCAACTTGGAACTGGTACGTCCATTGAATTCCGATGATGAAGCAAGCACGCTTTGCTCTGTGTTGGATTACACGGTGACAGCGATGGGGGGGCGTAGACTTCGCGAATGGATTTCGCACCCGCTCGTTTCTGTAAAACGTATTGATGAACGCTCTGATGCGGTGGGGGAGCTTGTCTCCAATCCGATTTGCCTTGATGAATTGAAACTCGCCTTGCGTGAAATTTTGGATATGGAACGTCTCATGGGTCGCGTGGGAAGCGGTCGTGCGAATGCGCGCGATCTTGCGGGGATGGGAAAATCTTTGGTGCGAGCGACGGGTGTTGCCGCAGTGCTTGCAACGCTTCGTTCTCCGATTTACCGGATTTTATCCGAAACGCTTCTTTCCGCAGAAGGGCGCGGAGAACAAATTCTGGGTCTTCTCCAAGAGGAATTGCCACTCACGATTCGTGAAGGGGGTATGATTCGCAATGGTGCGGACTCCGAATTGGATTCCATGAATAATGAAATTCGTGAACGTCGTGAATGGATCAGTTCTTTAGAAGCTCGTGAACGCGAACGCCTAGGTATCAATAGCCTCAAGGTGAGTTATAACCGTGTCTTTGGTTATTACATCGAAGTCTCCAGGATACACTTGGAAAAAATTCCGCCGGAATATATTCGCAAACAGACGACCGTGAACGCAGAGCGTTACATTACGCCCGAGATGAAAGATTGCGAAAATATTATTTCCAGTGCAGAGACGCGCATTCACGCTCAGGAATACAAAATTTTCTGTAGCCTTCGCGATACGGTGGATAGCTGGCGTGCAGATCTGCAGGAAATTGCAGAGGCGATCTCAGAAATCGATGCCTTTTATAGTTTGTCTCTTGCTGCGCGGAAGCGCCATTACGCCCGTGCGGAAGTGAACGAAGGTTCGGGCATTGAGATTCATGGCGGATTTCACCCTGTGATTGTGGCGGTGAATCCAGAACTTAACTTTGTTTCCAATGATGTCTTTTTATCTTCCGAAAAAGATCGGCTGATGCTCATCACTGGGCCGAACATGGCGGGTAAATCAACATATCTCCGTCAGACGGGCCTCATTGTGCTCATGGCTCAAATCGGTTCTTTTGTCCCTGCTGAATCTGCAAAAATTGGCGTGGTGGATCGTATTTTTACGCGTGTGGGTGCGAGTGACAGGCTTTCCCGTGGACTCTCGACATTCATGGTGGAGATGATTGAAACCGCAAATATTTTGCGCAATGCGACTCCGCGAAGTTTGGTGCTTTTGGATGAAATCGGCCGTGGCACGAGTACATTTGATGGGCTTTCCATTGCATGGGCAATTGTGGAAACCCTCCATAACGAGCCTCATCGCGCGGCCCTGACACTTTTTGCGACCCATTATCATGAATTAACTTCATTGGTGGATTCTCTGGATCATGCGGGGAATTATCAAGTTTCTGTGCGCGAAGATGGTGATAAACTTGTGTTCCTTCACAAAATCATCGAAGGCGCTTGCGATTCGAGCTATGGTATCCATGTGGCAGAAATGGCGGGGCTTCCTACAGAAGTCATTCGCCGTGCTCGTCGCATTTTACTCCGCTTGGAGAAACATCAGATTGATCCGAGCGATTCTAATGTGAATAAAAAGGTGCGTGAAAAACCGCAAGTGGATATTTTTGCAGCACCGGACGAAAATACGCAACTTTTGATTACCGAACTCCATCGTGTGAAACCTGAAGAAATGACGCCGATGCAAGCGCTTCAATACCTTTCAGAGTTAAAGGAACATTACGCCAAATGATGGACGATGAGATTAATTTCGTCGCTTTACAGGAATACGTCTATAGCCATAAGCTTACAGACGATTATACTGTGCATGGATTGGATCATTGGAATCAAGTGGAATACAATGGGCTTTTGCTTGCAAAAGAAACAGGTGCTGATTCGATTGTGGTGCGTCTCTTTGCTTTGTTCCACGACTCTTGTCGTATGGATGATGGCTTTGATCCGGAACATGGCCCGAGAGGAGCGGCACTTGCCGAACAATTGCGCGGTAAACTTTTTGACATAGAGGACCAACGTTTTGATTGGCTCTACCATGCGTGTAAATATCATACACATGAAACTGTAAGTGGTATCGTGACTGTGGATACTTGTTATGATGCAGATCGATTGGATTTAGGACGGGTGAACATTCCACCGATACCAGAAAAAATGGCAACAGAGGCGGGAAAAAAAATGGTCCGCAAAATGAAAGACGTTCCGATTTTTAAAGTGCGGGAGTGGATTCGCTCCCTTTAGTTGCCAACTAGAGCCAGTTATAACGGCCTTCAAATTTGGGCGAACCTTCTTTTTCTACTTGATAGGTAAATGCGATTTCTACGGGAGCATTCTTGGGCAAGGCGGCGACACCTACCGCGGTGCGCGCGTGGGTGCCTTCAGCACCAAAGATTTTCAGGGCGAGTTCAGAAGCCCCATTGATCACTTGAGGAATCTCTTTAAACTCAGGAGCGCACTGGACGAACCCTTGCATTTGCACAAGTCGTAAACTCTCGTCGGCTTTAAGAACGCTCAGAGCTGCCGCGAGTCCATTCATAAAACATTGCCCCGCAGCGGTGTAGGCTTCTTCGATACTCACCACGTTAGGCACTGTACCTTGAGGCATCTTCCCTTCTTTGGAGGGCAGTTGACCAGAGACAAAGATAAGAGAACCACAGCGGCAAGCGGGGATGTAAGCGGCGACTGGTTGGGGGCATTCCGGTAGAGTCATCCCCAAATTGGAAATATTTTCAAGAATCCGTTTCATGAGAGATCTCTCTTTGTTATCTTTTCATAAGATAGTAATTGTATATGGGAGCTTGCTCAAAAAGGATGGTTCTCTAGCAAAATGTTTCTTCCTCGTTGGATTACATGGCTCGAAAAGAAAGCTCCGTGGCTTTCTATCCCGCATTTGGGTCTCATTATTGTGATCGTGCAAGTGGTCGGCTATTTTTTAGTCCGCGCTCGTCCTGATTTTGTAGATCGCTTGGTATTAGATCCATCGGCAGTGCTCAATGGCGAAGTCTGGCGACTAGTCACGTTTATCGCCATTCCTATTTCCGATAGTTTCCTGATGTTTTTTGTGTTGTGGTTTCTCTATTATATCTTCAAAACATTGCGCTTCAGGTGGGGAGACTTTAAATTCTCTTTGTACTTCTTTTTGGCGTGGTTTGGGGCTGTAGGGGGCGCATTTCTTTTTGATGCGCGAGTAGAAAGTTTTGTGCTTATTGAGATCACATTCTTTTTTGCGATAGCGACGCTCTTGCCTGATTATGAAGTGATGGTGTTTTTTATTCTTCCATTAAAGATGAAATGGATTGCTGTATTTGCCGCCGTATTACTTTGTTTACAACAGATTCTTTTTGGTGCATGGCAGATGACGCTTTGCCTTGCTCTCTCTTGTATTAATTACATAATTTTCTTTGGCCCTACATTTTATTCTTTCATTCGTGAAGAAATGATTCGGCGTAGGGGGGTATAATGCTTGTCACTGTATTGCTTCCTTTTATTCCGCTGATTGCCGCATTTCCTCTTTTTATAATGATTGTGGAACTCCGCGGGCATCGGCCGCAATCTAAACTTCAAACACTCTTACTTGCCTTTTCTTTTCTTTTCTTTGCTTGGCATGGATTCCTTGCTCGTTTTTTATCTGCGGCGGATTTTGGGGGGCCCTTTATTCGCATTATTGATATGTTGCTCATGCTTTTGCTTTTGACTTTAGTGATTTCGATGGAAAGCTCAAAAGCGACGTTGCTTTCTGGGAATGCCCTTCAAGTAACTTGTCCTAATCTTCGTTATTTTGTGACTCGCGGAGTCATTGCTTTTTTGATTTCTTCTTTTGCGCAAATAGTTTTCTTTGTGCGACAACCGCCGTTATTTTTTGCCGCAGTTCTTTGTGCCGTCCTTTTGGCGCTTTATTTTGAACGTCTCTATGTGCGATCTTCTTATTATCCTAAACTGCGTTTCCGTTTGCTCTTTATTTTTTGGATCGTTTCTATGTTGTTGTTTCTCCCTGTATTTCGTCTTTTGTTTTTGGTGCAAGTGGCCTATATTTTTTACAAGCGCTATATGGTCTGGGTCGACGGGAAGGAACATAAGATCCAAACCTATCGAGAGGAACGCCTAGTAAATCACCAGATTGTTTCTCAGATGAGTACTTCGCTCCATGACTTCTCTGATTTACATCAAGCTCTATCTAATTATCTTAAAAATTTGAGTGAAGGAATTGAAGCAAAGTCTGCGGCAATTTATATGTGGGATGCCAAAGCCGATAATTTTCATTGTATAGAAATTTGGGGTGTATTTTTCCCCTTGGTACGAGGCAATGAAATGAGCTTTACCCACGTGGATGCGCTTCGTGAAATTGCTTTCTCTCAAGATATTGTGGAAACAACGAATATCGTTTGGGAATGTGGCGTGAAACGTCAAGGTTTTCATGTTCCTTTTGCCTCTCAGGACGAGCGTATTCTTTCTTTGGGGAGCCGCGCCGCTAATATTCAAACGCTTATTTTGGAACCGCTTGTTTTTGACCAAGAGCTCTTAGGGGTTCTTGTTGTTGAGAATAAATTGTACGAGCGTTATTTCACAGAAAGTGACGCTTATCTTGTTCGTAATTTTTCTCATTACGCAACAATGATTTTAAAAGCGCATGATGTGGCTCTTGAAAAACAAGGGCAAATTATGGCACAAATGGAATTGCAATTGGGTTATCAAATTCAATCGGGTTTGCTCCCTTCTACGATTCCGACTTTCCCGGGAATTTCTTTGGCGGGTTCCATGACTCCTGCAAAGGAAATTGGGGGCGATTATTTTGATTTTGTAAATCTGGGCAATAATAGCTTGGGTATTGTGGTCGGGGATGTTTCTGGGAAAGGGGTTCCTGCCGGTATGGTGATGACTTCTCTCTACGCTTTTCTCCATGCGGAATGTCGTCATTTCGTAAATACTTATCGTACGCTTGTTCAAGTCAATTCTCAGTTGGCATCGAATATTACCAACAATATGTTTGCTTCGCTTATTTTCTTTGAATGGAATTCTGAAAAAAAGGCATTGCATTACACCAGTTGTGGGCACGAACATATTTTACACTATCGGGCGGCGGATAAAAAGTTGGATTGTATTCGTTCTGGCGGTATTGCGCTTGCGATGGTAGAAGACAATAGTAAAATAATCAAAGAAAAAGCACTTCCTGTGGCCCCTAATGATACGGTGGTTCTTTATACAGATGGTGTCACAGAAATGACAAATATGGATCATGCCATGTTTGGGTTGGAACGTCTTAAAACCTTTGTAGAAGCACACCAAAATCTTTCGGCAGAATCGATTCGTAAAGAACTATTGGAAACGCTCCAGAACTTTGCTCATGGTACCCCTCAGGCGGATGACATTACCATTTTAGTGATGAAATTCTAACGTAAATTATCAAAACAATTATAGGAATCATATTAAAAGCGAATAATCATTATCCGCTTTTTTTTGATTCATATTTTATTGCAATAAAAAAACGCTAGCAAAAATTTGTCAGCGTTTTTTATACGAGTTAAAAGTTATCTGTTGTCGGCTTCCCTACAACTATAAGCTTTGACGGATTAAGTTCAGAGCGCTGCCCGCTTTGAACCATTCCCATTGTTGTCCATTGTAAGTGTGGCCGAGGGCGATATTGTCTTTGCTCCCATCCGTATGGTGAGCCACCAAAGTAAAGGGGCTTCCCGGAGCGAATTGGGTGAGTCCCAGAATATCAAATACATCGGTTTCCTGAATTTTATCATAATCGGTCGGGGTTACGAATGTAAGGGCTAAGATGCCTTGCTTTTTCAAGTTGGTTTCGTGGATACGCGCGAAACTTTTCACGATGACCGCTTTCACACCGAGGAAACGTGGTTCCATCGCAGCGTGTTCGCGGCTGGAGCCCTCTCCGTAGTTTTCGTCACCAATAACAATAGAGCCTGCACCTTGATCACGATAGGCTTTAGCGAGTACGGGGACTTCATAGATGTTCCCGTCCGAGGACTTTACTTTATTGGTTTCGCCACTGAAAGCATTGACAGCACCGATGAGCATATTGCCCGAAATATTTTCCAGGTGACCACGGTATTTGAGCCAGGGTCCTGCCATGGAAATGTGATCTGTGGTGCATTTGCCTTTGGCTTTGATAAGTAGGTGTGCAGCTTGAATATCTTTGCCATCCCAAGCGATAAAAGGAATGAGAGCTTGGAGACGCTTGCTATTCTTCGCAATATTAATTTGAATGGCGGAACCATCATTTGCCGGAGCTTGGTAACCAGCATCTTTGACTTCAAAGCCCTGGACGGGGAGTTCAGATGTTTCCGGTGGATTCAAACGCACGGTTTCCCCTGCGCTATTGACGAGAGTGTCGGTGTCTGGGTTAAATAAAAGAGAACCGCTTAAAGCAGCGATGACCGCCATTTGCGGGCTCGCGACGAAGGCGTGTGTATTCGGATTCCCATCGGCGCGCTTCGCAAAGTTGCGGTTAAAGGAATGCACGATACTGTTCTTTTCCTTTTTGTCGGCACCGAGACGATCCCACATCCCAATACAAGGCCCGCAAGCATTTGTCATGAGCGTTGCCCCAAATTGTTTGAATAGATCAATAAGACCATCGCGTTCGGCGGTATAGCGCACTTGTTCGGAACCAGGATTAATGATCAACGGCGCTTTTGGTTGGAGACCTTTTCCCAAGGCTTGTTTGATGAGGCTCGCCGCTTGGTAGAGATCTTCGTAGCTGGAGTTGGTACAGCTTCCGATGAGAGAAGCACTCACGACATCCGTAGAATTATTTTCTCGGAGGGATTCCTTCATGTTAGAGACTGCGTAGGCGCGGTCTGGGCTAAAGGGGCCATTGTAATAGGGTTTGAGTTCATCGAGGTTGATTTCGACAACGCGGTCAAAAAACTTCTCTGGGGTGGCTTCCACTTCGGCATCACAGCGGAGGTGCTCTGCAATTTTATCTGCGGCATCGGCGATTGCTTCGCGATCCGTGGCCCGGAGATAGCGTGCCATGGATGCGTCATAGCTGAAGGTAGAACAAGTCGCACCGACTTCGGCACCCATGTTCGCAATGGTGGCTTTCCCTGTGGCAGAAAGGGCGCGGGCACCCTCTCCAAAATATTCCACGATGGCGTTCGTGCCGCCTTTTACTGTTAAAATGCCCGCCAGCTTTAGAATAATGTCTTTGGCTGTTGCAAAACCTTTTAAGCTACCGGTGAGTTTTACACCGATCAGTTTCGGGTACTTGAGTTCCCAAGGGAGCCCCACCATAGCGTCCACAGCATCGGCACCGCCCACACCAATGGCGATCATGCCTAAACCGCCCGCGTTCACCGTGTGGGAATCCGTACCAATCATCATTCCACCGGGGAATGCATAATTTTCAAGGACAACCTGATGAATAATGCCCGCACCCGGTCTCCAGAAATCAATGCCATACTTGGCAGCGACCGATTCCAGGAAGGAATAAACTTCTTTATTTTCTTCAAGCGCGAAAGGCAAATCTTTTTCAACGCCTTCTTTTGCGGTGATCAGGTGATCGCAATGGACGGAGCTTGGCACGGCTGTGCGGGGTTTCCCTGCCGTGGTAAATTGCAAAAGAGCCATCTGGGCGGTGGCATCCTGCATCGCCACGCGATCCGGGTGAAATTCGGCGAAGTCAGCACCGCGTTTGTAGGTACGATTTTCTGCGCCTTCCACGAGGTGAGTATAGAGAATCTTTTCCGCTAAAGTGAGTGGGCGACCGAGTTCTTTGCGTGCTACGGCAACGCGGCCTGGAATTTTCGCATAATGAGATTGGATCATGTCCAGATTAAATAGCATAAATTACCTCGTAAACTTGTAACGTGAATTTAGAATAATGGAGTCCTCTCAAGGGATCTCTAAAAATTCATTTTCCATAAAATTGATGGGGATGTTTTTGTGGAACTTCTCCGATTAATGAATACCGTCGTCGTTCCCTTCCGGGAGCTCACTGTACCACGTCTGAATTTTTTCTCGAGTGGCTAAATCGAAATTCGGTTGGTTATCCAGAATTTCTTCGGAGAGATCCAGCATCTTTTGAATCAGGTTCTGATCTTCAATCCAATCAAACCAGCGGAATACCCACGCGCCGCTTTGTTCGCTCCCTTCTAAGTTGCCTGCGCCTCTATCGCGCATGTCCATTTCGGCAATTTCGAAACCATCTTCGGTACCGGCGAAGCCTACCAAACGCTCCCGTGCGGTGTTGCTCTGCTCACACATGAGAAAGCACCATGCTTGCGCTTGTCCGCGCCCCACACGCCCTCGCAACTGGTGCAGTTGCGCCAGACCAAAACGTTCGGGTTGGTCAATCACCATTAAGTTCGCCGCCGGAATATTCACGCCCACTTCGATCACGGTGGTGGCTACAATAACATGAATAGTCCCCGCCGCAAACGCCGCAAGGATTCTATCGCGTTCGCCATCATCCATTTGCCCATGGACAGCTCCCACTTTCCACTCGGGGCTGAATGATTGCAGCTCTTCTTTAACTTCACCCACGCTTAATGCGCCGCCTTCGCTGTCAATTTCCACGCGGCTCACAACCCAGTAGCAGCGGTTGCCCTCAAGCGCTTCTTTCAGAATAAATGCCTTCATGTCTTCGCGCTTTTCGCTTTCCACCAGGCGCGTTTTAATCGGCATTCTTCCAGGAGGTTTTTCGCGCATCACAATGCTGGTGAGATCCCCGTAAAAAGTCATCGCCAAACTTCGCGGAATAGGTGTCGCACTCATCACGAGCAAGTCAGGATAATTTCCCTTGGCAAGCAAAGCTTCCCGCTGGTTCACCCCAAAACGGTGCTGCTCATCGATAATCACAAAAGTGAGATTTTCAAATAAAACATCTTTGGAAAATAAGGCATGGGTGCCAATCACCGCATGGGTGAGCCCCATTTGTAATTCGCTCACAATGGAACGCCGTTCCACGGTGCCTGTGGCGCCTAAAAGCAAACTGATACGAAGCCCTGCCGCATCAAAAAATGGTTTGAGCGTCGCATAATGTTGTCGTGCCAAAATATCGGTAGGTACCATAAACGCACATTGCTCATGGGCGCCGCACACGGCAAGCATCGCGAGCATCGCCACCGCGGTTTTTCCGCTACCCACATCCCCTTGTAGCAGAGCATGAAATTGCTTTTTGCCGTGAAGTCCTTCTAAAATTTGTGCGAGCGCTTTGTCTTGCCCATCCGTTAAGGTGTAGGGGAGTTCCGCCCTCGCTTTCATTACCGCACCCTGGTCAATAGCCCTTTCGCGTCCGCGCAAAGCAAGACTTCGACGGCGTTTTGTCATACGCAAACAGAAAGGCAAAAGTTCCAGCTTCTTCAATTGCATCCGGCCTTGCATTGCATCTCCAAAGCTCACGGGAAAATGCAATCGCCGTAAATTTTCGAGCACGGGTTTGAGGCCCATGTATTCGGTGAGTTCCTTGGGGCATCCATTAGGAACGCTCAAGTTCGGCATCTTGAAAATTTGTGCGTACAAATTTCTAAAAAACTTCTGCTCCATGCGAGATTCACGAAGCACTTCGGAAATGCTATAAACGGGGACGATCCCCCCTTCAAACGCAGTCTCTTCTTCCATGTGCTGAAGTTCGGGATGCACGATCTGTAGACCGCGATAATCGTTCACCTTACCGATTGCCATCCAGCGGCTTCCCACAGTAAGATTTTTTGCCCAATGATTTGCTCCACGGAAAAACACCAGACTCATTTGTCCTGTGCCATCATCCAGGTATGCAGTGAAACGGGACTTGCGCCCTCGAATCATTCCTGCGCGTGCAATGTGACCAATCAGAATCACTTTGGCATCGGGCTTGCAATCCGCAATTTGAGTAATACGGGTGCGGTCCACCCAATCGCGGGGAACATTGTAGAGGAGGTCAACGATAGAACGGTAACCCGCTTCGTTCAGCGCCCGAACGCGTTTGGGGCCGAGGCCTGGGAGAGAAGATAAATCCATAATTCGAACGGAAAGGTAGAAAAAATGAATTTTCTGCGAATTTTTGAGGCTTTCTGGTATTTGTTTTTCTACTGCTGTTATAAAAATATTCTTTTTTTTTGATTCATTTCTCTTGTACTTTAGGGTACGTTTCGAAATTCATTTTTTACCGTCAGAAGTGAGCATAAAACCACTGCCATAGTGCGTTATTCAAAGTGCCGAAGTTGTCAATATCCCTACTCCATTTCCTGCGCCTGCGATTTTTTTGTCTCGTACCCTATGGAATAGTTCACACTAAGCATTAAAGCGCAAGTGTTCGTGTATAAATTTCATGGCTGCAAGGCAACTTTTAGAGGGGGTTCTTTATCGCTTATAGTGTCTTTTCTTTGTAGAGTTTAGCTTCCTTGTCTTTTCAAATTTTTCTTACTTTCTATATTTCACCCAAAATTATTGCGAGCTTTCCTATGAAAAAAATACTGACCCTTCTTTTGCTCCTCTCTGCTTTTGCTTTTTCTGCGGATCTTGTTGTCGAAGGAAAACTTACAGAAGTCCCAGGTAAAATGCCTACAAATGATTTGTATAATTATGTCTATATGTTCAAGTACAAGGTGATTAAAGTAGTCTCTGGTGACTTGAAGAAAAAAGAAGTTTTGGTGGGGGTGTATAATCCGCTCATTGCTCGCGGTCAGGTAAAAGATAAAATGACGGCCAAGGCCAAAGGCAATGTTCGTAGTTTCAAGGCTGGTGATAAACATACTCTCAAACTCATTCCTCTTGAAGGCAATTGGGATGGCGCTATCGAAGATGAATATTTCGATGATGAATCTGAACGTTATTTGGCTATTGAAGTGAATCAATAAATTCTGACTTAGCGAATCTCTCCCGATGGTTTTTTCTTCCCAGGTATTTCTTTTTTATTTTCTTCCCATTTTTTTTGTGGGATATTTTTTCCTCGTTTGGCGGGGCGTTCGTCATTCGTACCTGAACCTTTTTATAACCATTTTCAGTTACGTCTTTTACGGATGGATGGAACCCTGGCTTCTTGCTTTGATGTTCTGCTCCACTTGTACCGATTATGTTGCGGGTAGGTTTATTTCTGCGCAAGGGGCTTCCAGATGTCAGCGCAATTTGGCTCTTGCGCTCTCTATGACGGCGAATCTTTGTACGCTTGGATTTTTTAAATATTACATGTTTGCTATGGGTGGGCTTAACGCCATCATCGCTCGCTTGGGCCTTGAACCGTTTTCAGTCATGACCATTATCCTCCCCGTGGGCATTTCTTTTTATACGTTCCAATCCATGAGTTACACCATTGACGTGTGGCGTGGGGATGCTCCACCCGTGAAGAACCTTGCTACGTTTTCATGTTACGTCGCTCTGTTTCCGCAGTTAGTTGCGGGTCCTATTGTTCGTTACAACACGGTTGCTGAAGAACTCGCTTCTCGTACGCACACGTTTGAAAATTGGACCAAAGGCATGACTTATTTTTGTCTTGGTTTTGCGAAGAAAATTCTTATTGCCAATCAGGTGGGTATCATTGCGGATCGTGTTTTTCAGGCGGATGCTCCTGGCATATTAAATGCCTGGTGGGGTTGTCTCGCTTATACATTCCAGATTTATTTTGACTTTTCTGCCTATTCCGATATGGCTGTGGGTCTTGGTTTAATGCTCGGCTTTCATTTCCCGAGAAATTTTAATGGTCCTTATCGCTCGGTGAGTATTTCTGACTTCTGGACGCGTTGGCACATGTCTCTCACCAAATGGCTGCGGGACTACCTTTATATTCCTCTCGGTGGGAATCGTCTTTCTAACAGGCGCACCTATATTAACTTGTTCCTCGTCATGTTTGTGAGTGGTATTTGGCATGGTGCTGCATGGACATTCATTTGCTGGGGTCTTTATCATGCCTTCTTTATGCTCGCGGAACGCTATAATAAAAAACAGGCTTGGTACTCTCGCATGCCTGTTTTTGTACAAATTTTAATAACACAAGTAATCGTTTTGTTCGGTTGGGTATTATTCCGTTCTGCGGATATCGGCAGTGCTTGGGAAATGTGGAAAGCGTTGATCGGACTTGCTCCAGTAAGTCTTGCCGACCCGCTTCTCACCGCTCAAATTTTCACACCGACAAGTATCGTATTCATGATTCTCGCTCTCGGTTACGCTATTTCTCCAATTCGCGCATACACCTGGTGTCAAACCGTTTCTATTCCGCGCATGGTCACGGCCATGGTACTTTTTGCCATAGCTACACTCTCGCTTTTTACACAGAGCTACAATCCATTCCTTTACTTCCAATTTTAGGGTTGTTATTCAAAGTGCCGAAGGTATCAATACCGCTAGTATTTACCTCGTTTCATTCCTACTCCACACTCATTTCGCAAAAGCATCTATGAAGGATCAGAGTCACTAAGTGCTAAAGCACAATGGTCTCTGTTTCTGGCTCGGTTTGACGCTAAAGCGTCATTCGTTTTGCACAATACTCGTTCGATTTCATTCCCGCAAAGCAATCTTTAGAAGCCCTTAGGCTTGCTAGGAAGTAAAGTCCAGACAAAGAATAAAAGGCTTTTGGGTAATATCCGTGAACCAACAACAAAAAGTTTGGCAAGTCGTTCCTGTTGCCATACTACGATAACGATGAGAAATAAAGTCTGGACGTAACTCGATATTTTTTGCCATTTCTTCTGTCCAGGGTTTCAGATAAATAAAATAATCTTTTTGACTATGATCGGTTCCAGGAATTGCAGGAGCAAAAAATTTATTCGTGGAATAGGATTTTTTTTCTTCCTGAAATACGGTTGGGCTCACCTGTATGCCTTTTTGATCAAGGATATAGGCACAGTCCGCATTTTCAAAAAATAGAAGTGCTTTTCGTAGCTCTGTTTTGTGAAGAGCCTCTTGGCTTTTACTCAATTGTTTACAAATTAACTTTGCTTTTTGTGATACCGTCTCCCAGAATAATCTTTTGTGTTGAAGATTGGTTTTACAATTAGCAACAAATTCATTGCCTGTATTTTCAATAATGGAAAGAATTCGATTTTCGTTAAAATGAAATTCAGATTCTGGGGCAGGATGGGAAAAATAGAAGCCTTGAAAATAATTAATTCCTAAGTCAAGCAAACAAAGCACTTCTTCCTTAGTTTCTGTACCCTCGGCCAAAAGAAGGGAACCCATGCTATTGCAAAGTTCTACCATACTTTTAACAACCGCTTGCTGCATTCTATTTTTATGAATATTTTTAATCAAGCAACGATCTAGTTTGACTACGTCCGGTAATAACATCACTAAACGGTCTAAATTGGAAAACTTTTTTCCTAAGTCATCAATAGCCACGAGAATTTTTTTTTCATGGCATAATTGAACAAATTCGAGAAGTTTAGCCTCATCAGTCACGTCCTCTTCACAAATCTCAAGCATCAAAAGATCTTTGTCAAATTGAAGATTATGAACAATATCCAAAATGGAATGTTGATCATTGTTATCGCTAAAAAGGTAGCAGGGCAAATTGAGGGATAATATTTTTCTTTTTGCCGTTTGTTCTTTGGCAAACATTTGTATTGCGTGTACCTGACAAATATGGTCTAATTCGCGGATGCATTGCTTTTTGTGTGCATTTATGAAAAGAGTATCAGGTGACATAAGCTCATTTGATGTATTCCAAGCTCGAACTAAGGCTTCGTAAGCGATAATTTCGTGGGTCTTAACAGATATGATCGCTTGGTAGAATGTGGTGAGTTGAGAAATTCCTAAAGTATCTTTAATTTTATTTATCATTGAAAATAGAGCCTTATCGATGTGATAACTAAAAATACTTTAGTTTACCGCAATTAATGCAAAACTCATGCCAAAATGATTTCTGACAAATCATATCCCTTTAGTAATATGAAAAAACTTCATCTGTCATATTGCTGTTGTAAATTAATCACAAAAACTTCAGCAAAAATGAAAGATTTCTGTCATTAGAAATACGAAATTGTTTACAATCGGTAGGGTGGTGAGCCTAGGAGTCTTCTTAGAAAGGCAATTCCGCTTGAGCTGTGATGAGTGAACTCGGTGGCGTGATATTCATTTTATTGTAGGCGTTCAGCGTTACCACGCGGCCACGCGGTGTGCGGGCAAGATACCCTTTTTGAATCAGATAGGGTTCGTAAACTTCTTCAAGGGTATCCGGTTCTTCACCAAGAGCGGCGCCAATGGTACCGAGGCCCACAGGACCTCCAGAGAATTTGCAAATCATCGTTTCGAGAATACGCCTATCCATCGAATCTAAACCATCCGCATCAATTCCTAACATCTGCAAGGTACGTTCAGCCGCTGCGGCATCAATGATGCCCTTGCCTCGCACTTGTGCCACATCGCGGCACCGACGAAGCACTCTATTTGCGACACGTGGTGTGCCACGGCAGCGTGCGCCAAGCATTTTAGCCGCATCCTTATCAAGCTGAATATTTAGAATCTCTGCACTCCGAAGGAGAATTTTGATAATTTCCTTTTCGTTATAAAGATCAAGGCGATAATGAAGCCCAAAACGATCTCTGAGTGGGCTTGTCAAAAGGCCACTGCGAGTGGTGGCACCCACCAAGGTGAAATGTTTAAGTGGAAGATTGACACTACGCGCCGCAGGGCCGGAATCCAGCATAATATCCAAGCGGAAATCTTCCATCGCGGGATAGAGGTATTCTTCAATAACGCGACCCATGCGATGAATTTCATCGATAAAAAGAATATCATTTTCTTGCATGCTTGTGAGAATACCCACAAGATCGCTTGCTTTGTCGAGCACAGGACCGCTGGTGATGTGAATTTGGACTCCCATCTCTTTGGCGATGATCCCTGCGAGGGTCGTTTTGCCAAGTCCTGGTGGGCCTGCGAAAAGACAATGATCTAAAGCGTCACCGCGGTGTTTCGCGGCTTCGATTGCAATTTGAAGACTCTCTTTGAGCGGTTCCTGCCCTGTAAAATCATGGAGGGAAAGGGGGCGAAGATTGCGTTCAATTTCCGCTTCATCAAAGCTGTCTTGTTCTGGGGAGATTATGCGGTCTGCCATATATAAATCCTAAAGAATAAGTCCTAAAAGAAAGTGCGTCCTCCCTTGGGATTAGACGTATTTCAGGGCCTCTGGGATAAGCTTTGAGACAGAAGCCTCCGTTCCAAGATTTTCTATTGCTTTTTCCACCGCTTTTTGTGCGGTAGGGTCTTTGACTCCCAACGTATGCAAGGCGAGAATCGCTTCTTGTTGGTTTGTGGGAAGCAAAATTTGGGTCGAACATCCTGTGACTACAGAAAGGGCTAAAGCCTTGTCTTTGAGCGTGAGAACCAGCATTTCTGCGGTCTTTTTTCCAATACCTTTTATTTTACTCAAGGCTGTAAGGTCTTCGCGAGCGATCATTCCTAAAAAATCACAAGGGGCAACGCTACTTAAAATGCGCTGGGCCATTTTAGGACCCACTCCGTTCACTTCTATCATTTGCAGGAACAGTTCTTTTTCTTGAAGATCGTAAAAACCAAACAGAATCAGTGCATCTTCTCGCACAACCATGTGAGTGAGAAGCGTAACCTCATCACCAACATTCGGAAGGCGTTCACCGGTACGCGAAGAAATTTGTATGCCATAACCTACACCCGCACAATCAATCACAGCGATTGTGGCGTGTTTTTGGGCGAGTATGCCACGGAGTTGTTCAATCATGGAGCCTCCAAAGAGTACTGCTCAAATATACACT
>DBTP01000034.1 GCA_002307115.1 Fibrobacter sp. UBA1313
TTGCTACTGGTCGTATCGAACGTGGCATTATCCGTGTTAACGACAAGGTCGAACGCGTTGGTTTGGGTGATACCGCCGAATACGTTGTGACCGGTGTTGAAATGTTCCGTAAGCTTCTCGATGATGCCCAAGCGGGTGATAACGTCGGTTTGCTTTTACGCGGTGCAGAAAAGAAGGACATCGATCGTGGCCAAGTTCTGGCAGCTCCGAAGTCCATTACTCCTCATGCAAACTTTAAGGCCGAAATTTACGTTTTGAAGAAAGACGAAGGTGGCCGTCATACTCCGTTTATGAATGGGTACCGTCCTCAGTTCTATTTCCGTACCACTGATGTAACTGGTTCGATCCAGCTTCCAGAAGGTATTGAAATGGTGACTCCGGGTGATACCGTTACAATTACAGTGGAACTCATCGCTCCGATCGCTATGGACAAGCAACTTCGCTTCGCAATTCGCGAAGGTGGTCGCACCGTGGGCGCTGGCTCCGTTACCGAAATCATCAAGTAAGAAAGAGAGAGTAACATGCCAAGGGAACTAATTACGCTTGAATGTACAGTATGCAACCAGCGCAACTACGATTGCGATAAGAACAAGCGTCTGCACCCGTCACGCGTAGAACATAAAAAGTACTGCCCGTTTTGTCGTAAGCATACCGTTCACAAGGAAACTAAGTAAGGAAATTAAATAGGTCGGTAGCTCAATTGGTAGAGTTACGGTCTCCAAAACCGTCGGTTGGGGGTTCGATTCCCTCCCGACCTGTTTCACTTCCGGAGTCTAAAAAATGCAAAAAATCCAGCAATACATTAAAGAAGTCATTCAGGAATTGAAGAAAGTGACCTGGCCGACCTGGGAAGAGCTCAAGGGTTCAACGATGGTTGTGATTCTCTTTAGCGTCATTATGGGATGCTACATTGCAGGACTTGACTTTGTTTTTGCTATGCTTGTAGAAAAATTCTTAGGTCGCGGGTAAAATAATATGAAATGGTACGCGATACATACTTTTTCTGGTCAAGAAAGCAATATCAAGAAACATCTTGAGATGTTGATTGAGCGCGAAGGCGTTCAAGATAAGTTCGGTCGCATACTTGTGCCACAGAAAGTGGTGCAAAGCAATGTCCGCGGTAAACGCAAGACAACGGTACAGAATCTATTTCCTGCGTATATCATTGTTGAAATGGAGCTGGACGAGCTCACCCAGCACCTGGTAACGACCATTCAAGGTGTTACCCATTTTGGAGGAACTAGCAGACTGAATAAGGTGCCAGTTCCTCTACGTCAGAGCGAGGTCGATCGCCTTCTTGGTGTTGATCCTGAAGACAACTTGGAAGGTGAGATCCAAATTCCCTATGTGGTTGGCGATAGTGTTTGCATCAAGGAAGGTCCATTCAAGGGCTTTGTAGGCACTGTGGAAGAAATTATGACTGATAAATTAAAACTTAAAGTCATGGTATCCGTGTTCGGACGTTCCACGCCAGTCGAGCTTGGTTTTGGCCAAGTGGAGACAGTCTCTTAACTCTAGGGTTTTTGTAACGGAGAATAAAAAGTGGCTAAGAAAATTACAGGTTACATTAAGCTCCAAATCCCCGGTGGCGCGGCAAATCCGTCTCCTCCGGTGGGTCCAGCCCTTGGTCAAAAGGGTGTGAACATTATGGAGTTTTGTAAGCAATTTAATGCTAAGACGCAAGATGCCAAAGGAATGATTATTCCTGTGGTTATCACGGTCTATGCAGACAAAAGCTTTACCTTCATTACGAAGGTCTCGCCAGTAGCAGTTCTTATTAAGAAAGCTGTTGGTATCGAAAGCGCCTCGGGTGAACCCAACCGTAAAAAAGTTGCTAAGATCACTCAAGCCCAGATCAAGGAAATCGCTCAAAAGAAGATGCCTGATCTGAATACAATCGACCTCGAAGCCGCCATGCGTATGGTTACGGGCACTGCCCGTTCCATGGGTGTGGATGTGATTGACTGAGAGGCAGGTAATTAACCGTTAGATGTATCTGACAGGAAACACCATGTTCAGAGGAAAAAAATACAAGAAAGTGGTTGAAGCCTATGACCGTACTAAAACGTATGGTGTAGATGAAGCCATTCAAATTCTTAAAAAGTCCGAGGTGAAGTTCGACCAAACGGTCGAGTTGCACTTTAATCTCGGTGTGGATCCAAAACATTCCGACCAAGTGGTTCGTGGCACAGTAGTGCTTCCCCATGGCACCGGACGTAAGGTCCGTGTTCTCGTATTCTGTAAGGATAATAACTTCCAGGTTGCGAAGGATGCTGGTGCTGATTACGTGGGTGGCGATGACTTGGTTCAGAAAATTCTGGGTGGCTGGCTCGACTTTGATTCCGTTATTGCTACTCCCGACATGATGCCGGTGATTAGTAAGGTTGCAAAGGTTCTTGGCCCCCGTGGATTGATGCCTAGTCCTAAGGCTGGTACAGTCACTATTAATGTGGCTCAGACCGTCAAAGAACTGAAGGCCGGTAAGATCCAGTATCGCGTAGATAAGGGTGCGAACGTGCACGCCCCGGTTGGTAAGCTCTCGTTCACAGTCGAACAGCTCGCTGAAAATGCGAAGGTTGTTATCGATTCTGTGATGAAGGCGAAGCCGCAGACTTCTAAGGGTACATTCATCAAGAGTCTATCTATGACTGCGACGATGACCCCTAGCGTTAAACTTGATTTGGGCATGACCCGATAGGAGACACCATGAAAGCTGTAGTTAAAAAACAACAGACTGTGGATGCTATCGTTGAGTCCTTCAAGGGGGCGACTGCAATCTACCTACTGAATTATCAGGGTATCACTGTTGAAAAAGACAGCCTACTTCGCCGTAACCTTAAGGCTAAGGGCGTGAAGTATTGTGCTGTTAAGAATACTCTTCTGAAGCGTGTTCTTGCAAAGCTAGACGTCAAGGGTCTCGACGATGCGCTCGTCGGTGCAACCTCTGTGATGGTTGGTTTTGAAGAAGATCCTCTGCTTCCGGCTCGTGAAATCGAAGCGTTCCATAAGACGAACGCAGATTTCCTCATCGCGAAGAGTATCTTTGTCGACGGCAAGATGATGCCTGGTTCTGCTGTTGTTAACCTTTCCAAGATTCCGGATCGCAAGGGCATGCTTGCCCAGTTGGTCACGATCATTCTTGGACCGGGTTCGACAATCGCGGGTCAGTTGAAGACTATTACTGAGAAACTGGAAAAAGAGGCCGGCTGATCGGACCTCCCACAATCACACAAGAAACTATAAAAACGGAATAATCGGAGAAACACATCATGGCAACAGATATCAAGGCTATTGGTGATCAAATCGCGGGTCTTACCCTTCTCGAAGCTAAGCAATTGGCTGACTACCTTAAAGAAACCCACGGCATTGAAGCCGCTGCTGGTGGCGGAGTCGTTATGGCTGCTGCTCCTGCTGAAGCTGTAGAAGAAAAGACCGAATTCGACATTGTACTCGTTGAATGCGGTGCTAAGAAAATGGATGTCCTTAAGGCTATCCGTACAATTACGGGTCTCGGTCTCAAGGAAGCCAAGGATCTCGTGGAGAAGGCTAACAGCATGGTGAAGGAAGCTGCACCAAAGGCTGATGCCGAAAAGATTAAGAAGGAACTGGAAGACCTCGGAGCAAAGGTCGCTCTGAAGTAATGCTTTCAGCTCATTGATCCTTAAAACCAAATGCCTGCACGAGCGTGTGGGCTTTTGGTCTTTCTCTTGTTCAAGGTTTTTCACCGGATGAGGTATTTTCAATGACGGAGCGAAAAAGCTACTCCTCCAATAAGTTCCAACTGGAACTTCCATACTTGGTCGAAGTCCAAAAAGCTTCATATGATCAATTCCTCCAAAATGGCGTTTCTCCACAGAAACGTTTGAAGGTGGGTTTGGAAAGAGTTTTCCAAGACATATTCCCCATTTCAGACATGAAGGAACTCTTCTCCCTGAAGTACGAAGGGTACTTCTTCGGAATCCCAAAGTATAGCATCCAGGAATGCCGCGAACGCGGCTTAACGCATTCCATTCCGCTTCATGCGAATCTGTCGCTTCAAGTTTTTGAAGAAGATGGTGAAGATCGCAAGCTGAAAGAAGAAATCAAAAATGATGTTCTCATTTGCGAACTTCCGATCATGACGGATAATGGAACATTCATTATTAATGGTGCAGAGCGAGTTGTCGTTTCGCAGTTGCATCGTTCTCCAGGCGTGAGCTTCGATGAAGATCTTCTCCCGAATGGTCGTTCTGACTTTAAGAGTCGTATTATTCCACATCGCGGTGCGTGGGTGGAATTTAATACCGATGGAGATATTCTCTATCTCATCATCGACCGTAAAAAGAAGATCCCTGCGACGGCTTTGTTACGCTGTATAGGTTTTGAAACTACACAGGCTATTTTGAATCTTTTCTACACGAATGTAGAGAAGGTGACTCTCGATCCTAGCAAACTTGAAGCCTATTATGGCCGTATTGTTTTCTCGGACGTCATTGACAAGGATTCTGGTGAAGTAATTCTGGAAGCCAATAAAGTCTTTGATGAAAAGAGCAGTGAACGTTTATGCGAAAGTGGTGTTTTTGATGTCGTTTTCTTGAACGCGGATGAAGATAATCAGCTCATTCATAACACCCTTTCTGTGGATAAGTGTCGCAATAAGGAAGAGGCATTTAAACAAATTTATTCTGTGACTCACCAGTCTCAGGAAGAAGCTCCTAATGCAGCAACGGCACAGATTTTCTTTGAGAATTTGTTCCTTCGCGATCCTCGTAAATATGACCTTGGTGAAGTCGGTCGTTATCGTCTGAATGCTAAGGTTTATACTCCGAATATTGAAAAGCAACTTGCGTCTAAGGGTATGGCGAAGCCACCTCTTACCACCATGACAATGACTGAGGCTGATTTCCTTGGCATTATTGACTATATGGTTGGCCTCTATTGCGGTGTTGATGGTTATGCTCTTGATGATATTGATCACTTGGGCAATCGTCGTACTCGTTCTGTAGGTGAACTTCTTGCAAACCAGCTCTCAGTAGGCCTGAGCCGTATGAGCCGTGTTATTCGTGAAAATCTTTCTCTCCGTGAGAGTGAAGGTCTTACACCACGAGATTTGGTGAATACTCGTACGGTCAATTCTGTCGTTCAAGCGTTCTTTGGTTCCAGCCAATTGTCTCAGTTTATGGACCAAATGAATCCGCTGTCCGAATTGACTCATAAGCGTCGTCTTTCGGCCTTGGGCCCTGGTGGTCTTTCTCGTGAACGCGCTGGCTTCGAAGTCCGCGACGTGCACTATACTCACTATGGACGTCTTTGCCCGATTGAAACCCCTGAAGGACCGAACATTGGTCTTATCAACTCTCTTGCTACCTTTGCCGTTATCAATCACTTTGGCTTTATCGAGACTCCGTACCGTATTGTCGGTCTCGTAGAGTTCCGTGATGCCACAGGCAAGCCTTGTTTCTTCCCTGAAGAAAAATGGCACTTTGGTTTGTTTAAAGGCTTTGTTCGTGAACCGCATCTCTTCGTTCTTCTGGAGCTTTCTCTCAAGGAACAGCAACAGGTTCGTACCACGCTGGATCATGGACAACGTTTTCTCTTTGATTCATTCATCAACAAGGTGTTTGAATTCAAAGGTGCATCCAAGAGCATTTTCGTTCGCAACGGTACTGTTTTGGAGTCTTTCGCAGGTAAGCCGGACTATGTTCAGACTTCCTCCGTGATCAACCAAAAGGTTTCCAGTTTTATCACTTATCTTACTGCTGATGAAGAAGACAACTATAGAGTTGCTCCGGCGAGTACGCCGTTGGATGATGATAACTGCTTTATTGATGAATTTGTGATTGTCCGTGACAAGAGTGAATATCCTCATGTTCCTCGTGCAGCTCAAATTGCTATTGATGACCTTACGACAGAACGTATTGATTTGATGGATGTGGCGCCGAAGCAGATTGTATCAATCGCTGCGGGTCTTATTCCATTCCTCGAACATGATGATGCGAACCGTGCGTTGATGGGTTCTAACATGCAACGCCAAGCCGTTCCACTACTTCGTGCTGAAGCTCCTGTCATCGGTACCGGTCTCGAAGCGCGCGCCGCTTTGGATTCCGGTACTGTTGTTCGTGCGCAGCATTCGGGTCGCGTTAAGTTTGTAGATGCTACTCAGATTATCGTGGAACGGGGCAATTTGGTGGATGGAACTTTCCAGCCGCTTGAAGGCCTTGGCGAAAATTTTGAGTTCTTGGGACATGAACCTATCGATGAATACATTCTTCGTAAGTTCGAACGTTCTAACCAAGATTCTTGCATTAACCAAAAGCCAGTTGTTGATGTGGGTCACTTTGTAGAAGCGGGTGAAGTTCTTGCTGATGGCGCTTCTACCGACCATGGGGAACTTGCTCTCGGTAAAAATATTTTGATTGGCTTTTTGCCTTGGAATGGTTACAACTACGAAGATGCTGTGATCATTTCTGAAGAATTGGCAATCAAGGATACCTTTACCTCCATTCATATTGAAGAATACGAATTGGAAGTACGTGATACCAAGCGCGGTCCTGAAGAATTGACTCGCGAAATTCCGAACGTGGGCGAAGAGGCCCTCCGTAATCTTGATGAGAACGGTATTGTTCGTGTCGGTGCGGAAGTGCGTGCCGATGATATTCTTGTGGGTAAGGTTACGCCTAAGGGTGAAACTGAACTTTCTCCAGAAGAACGCTTACTTCGCGCTATTTTCGGCGAGAAGGCTGGTGATGTTCGCGATTCTTCTTTGAAGGCTCCTCCAGGCATGAAGGGCATTGTTGTAGAAACACGCACCTTTAGTCGCAAGGATCGTAGCGATAAGAAAAATAAAGCGGAAGATCAGGAAACGATCAATCGCATTAAGGAAAAGTTCCAGACTGAAATTGATGGTATCAAGATCGCCTGCCGTGAGAATCTGACTCAGATTTTGAATGGCTTGGTCTGCGGTAAAATTCTTGATGAAGAAACCCATGAAGTGCTTATCCAAGAAGGGAAAACCCTTACGGAAAAGATGCTTTCCAGCATAGATTTGATCAAGGTTTCTGCTTCTTCCGTGCTTGCGCGTGACAATGCAGAAGCGCAAGAAAAGGCGATGAGCTTGCTCCAAGTAGCTAAGGAATCGTTGGATCATTTGACACGCACCATGGAAAAAGAAATTGACAAGGTCACTAAGGGTGATGAACTCAAACCCGGTGTGCTCCAAACGGTCAAGGTTTATATTGCTAAGAAACGTCGTCTGTCCATCGGTGATAAGATGGCGGGTCGTCACGGTAACAAGGGCGTTGTCTCTAAAATCGTCCCTGTAGAAGATATGCCGTTCACCGAAGATGGTCGTCCGCTTCAGATTCTTTTGAATCCGCTCGGCGTGCCTTCTCG
>DBTP01000068.1:0-1608 GCA_002307115.1 Fibrobacter sp. UBA1313
GTGGCATTTGTTTTTTTCGCTGCTCGTAGTAGTTCTTGAGGAACTCCCGATAATCAGTGACTTCAACGAAATTTAGCATCCCTATAAAATAAATAAAAATGCAAAAATAAGGGGTTTTGGACAGATTAGGGGCGTTGATAATTTATCCATAGAAATCCAAAAAGAAACCCGGCCCGTGGAGACGAACCGAGTCTCAGGTGGAGTAATTCATTCGGAATTAGTTATTGGTTGATTGTGTTGCCTTGAGTGAATCTTGTACATGGGTAAAATAAGCACTCAATGAGGCTGAGTCATGCTGAGAAGGGCTATTACTAGTAGATGCACATGCCCCAAGCATAACGACAGCAGCGGCGAAAAAAAGTAGCTTTTTCATGATAACCTCCTTGATTATTGAAGGGCCTCCTTGAACAGGGCATCTTCATTGATGCCCATACTGATAACATCGAAAATCTTTTGGGAAGAAACCACTTGTAAAGTAAAATGAAAGTTTTTTTCACACAAGGTAAACCGAACTTTTACATTTCTGTGATAAACAAAGAAAGCATCCTCCGCGTGGGGAGCTTCTGGAGTCTTGAGAAGGCTGTCGTTTTTTGTAAACCTTATTGCTTAAGGCAAGCGGGGCAGCGTCCGGAGAGGAGAATGTCATGCGATTCCAATGAGAATCCCTTGGGAGTAAGTTTTTTCACGGGAATGCAACCCTCTACCTCAAAGACTTTGCAGCAGGATTCGCAATAAAAATGATGATGATGATGGTGACGGTCCCTTTCGTAATAAAGGGGCTGCCCCGAAATTTTCACCGGAGTAAGCCATTTTTCTTCGATCAATTCTTTGATGGCGCGGTAAACCGTGGCAACACTCACACGGGATAAGCTGACTTTGGCAAGATCCAGAATTTCCAAAGGATTCAAAGGCCTTGCTTCGGATTCAAAAACCTGCTTGATGACTTCGCGTTGTCTTGTATTTCTTTCCATTCCTTTGTTCCCGGTTATCCATGGTGATGTGGGTCTACGAATAGAAGATTTTCTTCATTTAGTTGCGCTACCAATCCGAAGGTTTCCAGCAGAGTTTCCCGTGTCAGCACTTGAGAGGGGGTCCCAAAAGCGATGACCCGTGATGCTAAAAGAAGCACTTTATCGCACTGAGAGGCTTCTTTGATGCTATGCGTCGCCACTAAAATCGTTTTTCCTTCTTTCTTAAATTTACAAATAAGTTGTTCATAGAGGCTGATCCCTGGCACATCCAAACCCGCCGTCGGCTCGTCCAGCAAAAGAAGATCCGCTTTTCTTGCGAGCGTATGTGCGAGAAATACGCGTTGCCTTTGCCCCCCGGATAAACTATTGATGGGTTCCGAGGCAAAATTCCAAGCCCCCATGATTTCCAGAGATTCGCGAACGATCATTTCATCCTCGGCGGTGAATCGCCCGAGAAGGCCACGGTGGGGGAACCGCGCCATCCGGACCACATCGATGCTCCGTAGAGGGAGGAGAAACGAATGTGGGTGAAATTGACCGTGATAAGCAATTCTTAGCGTTTGCGTGCCGGGTTTGTCCTCTAAGACGCGCACCTCTCCAGAGATCACGGGTAAAAGGCCAGCGATGGTTTTTAAAA
>DBTP01000068.1:1866-2748 GCA_002307115.1 Fibrobacter sp. UBA1313
CGATGGTTTTTAAAAATGTTGATTTCCCAGAACCGTTACCGCCTACAAGCGCCAGGGATGAGCCTTCTGCAAGTGTCAAATTCAGATCAGAAATAACGGATTGTCCCTCATAACCAATAGCTCCGTTCTTGAAACTAATTACATCTTGTGGCATGGGTTTTCCTTGGTTTTAATCTTTGGTCACCTCTAAAAATTCTTTTTCTATGAAATTGGCTGTGACACATCGCAATAGGTCGTCACTCAAAGTGGCGAATACAAGCAGTATTCACCACTTTTCGTTTCTACTCTTGCTCGGTCTCGCTCAAATTCATGACCGCAAACCAATTTTTAGAGGTGACCTTTGAGAAAAAAGAAAAATTGTGAAAAAGATTCCTACAGCCACCAGCACCACTGAAGCTCCTGCAGACAAATTAAAATGGTAACTTAAAAGCAGCCCTGCATAAACCGCGATGAACCCGAATCCACTCGCGAGCATCATCATGGAGCCCAGTCGCCTGGAGATAAAGGAACTGGAGGCGGCAGGAGCGACCAGCATCCCAAACACAAGAAGGGTTCCTACGGTCTGGAACGCCACAATCACTGAAACGGCGATCATCAGCAACAGTAAAAAGTGATAGAATTTTGCGGAGTACCCGGAAACTTGCGTCTGTTCTTCGCTAAAACAGAGAAGCAGAAATGGCCTGTGGAACACAAATGCCATCAGCGAGAGAAGTACTGTCGCGGCCCCTTGGATCACTAGATCTATTGTGGAAATTCCCAAAAACTGTCCAAAAAGAACCTTTACCAGATCTCCAGAAAAAGACTGGGAGCGCGATACGATCACCACGCCAAGAGCGAGCATTCCCACAAACAAAAGACCAATCGCGGTATCCGCCGAAAGCT
>DBTP01000209.1:0-1682 GCA_002307115.1 Fibrobacter sp. UBA1313
TCTCCCACGCGCGCCCAAAGAATGCGAAAGTAATCATAAATTTCGGTAAGCGTTGCCACGGTACTACGAGGGCTTCTACTAGAACTGCCCTGGTCAATCGCAATCGCTGGCGCAAGTCCATGAATACTGTCAATGCAACCACGATCCATGCGACCCAAGAATCGCCGCGCGTAAGTGCTAAGCGTCTCTACAAAACGGCGTTGACCTTCTGCAAAAAGTGTATGAAACGCAAAACTGGATTTTCCAGAGCCAGAAACACCAGAAACTACAGTGAATTTATGACGAGGAATGGTCACAGAAAAATTCTTCAAATTATGTTTACGCGCGCCGACCACTTCAATATCCAAAGAAGCGGTACTTTCCGCTGCTCGCCAAGGATTTTTGACAATCGGGGCAAGAGAGGCGTTCGCAAGGAGGGGCGCTAAATACCGACCTGTATAAGACTTCTTATTTTTAGCCACTTGCTCTGGGGTCCCAGTGGCTACAATGTAACCCCCTTTTTCACCCGCCTCAGGTCCTAAATCAATAACCCAATCAGCACATTTGATCACATCCAAATTATGTTCAATCACCACCATACTATTGCCTAAAACGCGCAAGCGTGCAAGACATTCTAAAAGTTTGCGAATATCTTCAAAATGGAGGCCTGTGGTGGGCTCATCTAAAAGGTATAACGTGTGACCGGTTCCTGGACGACGCAATTCTGTGCTGATTTTAATACGTTGAGCCTCGCCGCCACTCAATGTGGTAGAGGGCTGCCCTAATGTCAGATATCCCAAACCAATTTCTTTCAATAACGCCAACGGTTCTGCAATGCGAGGAAGATCCGCAAAGAATTTGCAGGCATCCTCAATCGTCATATCTAATATATCGGTGATGGTGCGGCCGTGATAATGAATTTCGAGAGTGGCATCATTAAAACGTTTGCCATCACAAACTTCACAAGGCACCTGAATATCGGGAAGAATCTGCATCTCCACATTCTTCACGCCAGCGCCTTCGCACGCTTCACAACGGCCACCGCTTACATTAAAACTAAAACGACTTTTGGTGTAACCGCGCATTTTGCTTTCTGAAAGACTCGCAAATAAATCCCGAATATCATCAAAAATTTTGGTATAAGTCGCAGGATTAGAACGCGGTGTGCGCCCAATCGGTGTTTGATCAATTTCAATCACCTTATCAATATATTCCAAGCCATCAATGCGATCAAATTTTCCCGAAGTGTCCTTAGCTCCAAAAAAATGCCTTGAAAGTTCACGGCGCAGAATATGATTCACCAGAGAACTTTTTCCAGAACCCGAAACCCCTGTCACCACAGTAAAAATACCATCTAGGGGAATTTTCACATCAATACTTTTAAGATTATGCTCTGCCGCTCCCAAGACTTCTAAAAAATGCGTTTTAGAATTTACCGGTTTTCGAACTTTAGGAATTTCAATTCTCTTTGCACCACTCAAATACTGCCCCGTAAGCGACTTGGGATTCTTTTCCAAATCTTCAACGGTTCCCATGGCGACGACATTGCCGCCTTCCACACCTGCGCCAGGACCAATATCAATCACACAATCTGCATGGCGCATGGTCTCTTCATCATGCTCCACGATAATCAAACTGTTGCCCTGCGCTCTCAATCTCTCAAGAATCGACAAAAGCATTTCATTATCGCGGGGATGTAAACC
>DBTP01000209.1:2022-3298 GCA_002307115.1 Fibrobacter sp. UBA1313
GAATACGTTGCGCTTCGCCACCACTCAACGTAGCAGCCCCACGCGAAAGGGTAAGATAACCTAACCCCACCGATGTTAAAAAGCCCAAACGGTTTCGAATTTCCTTAAATATTTCGTGTCCAATACGATCTTCTCGTGCACTCAGCTGGAGTTCTCTAAAAAACTTTTCCGAACGTTCAATAGACCATTCACTCATCTCGTGAAGGCCATGTCCATGAAACTCTACAGCATTCGCCACCGGGTGCAAGCGCGCACCCCCGCAGACATTACAAACTTCTTCATGCATGAATTTTTTGAAATGCATAATATGCCATTGATCCCAAAGCGCTTGCATTTGCGGGATAATTCCTGGCACGGATTGAGTCACATAACCTTCTCTCGAACGATAGCGAATCACATGTTCCGTACCATAGAATATGGCGTTCTTTGCCGATTCTGAAAGATCTTTCCATGGTGTGGACAAAGAAAAATTATCTGCTTTTGCCGCCGCTTTAAATGCAGACCAACCGTGATGCGTAAAAATGACATCTCCGTCCGCTTTTTGACATCCTAAAGCACCGTCTTCAATGGAGAGGGAATCATCCGGGACAATTAAGTTCGGCTCAAACCGATAGCTACGCCCCAAGCCTTTGCAATTCGGGCACTGGCCTTGTGGGTCATTAAATGAAAATAAGCGGGGTTCCAATTCTGGAATGGAAATAGCACACTTCACGCAAGCGAGTTCTGTACCTTGTACAAAGTAATCTTTATCATCTAATAAAAAAGCGACGATTTTCCCTTCTGTTAAACGGAGAGCTCCCTCAATGGCTTCTCGCACACGCGAAATATTCTTTTTCTCTAGCGGCAAACGATCCATAACAACTTCAATCGTGTGCTTCTCATAACGCACGAGGAGAGGAACCTCTTCTAGGCGGTAAAAAACTCCGTCAACGCGGACTCGAGAAAATCCTTTGTTCACCAAATCTGCAAGTTCTTTGCGGTATTCGCCTTTGCGTTCTTGTACAATCGGCGCAAGCACCACCAGCGCCCGCCCCTCAGACTCCGCATAAAGATTATCGACAATTTGGTCTGGCGTTTGAGCCTGAATTTTTTTGCCACATTTAGGGCAATGAGGAACACCGAGACGTGCGAATAAAAGTCGGTAGTAATCCATGATTTCTACCACCGTCCCCACCGTAGAACGAGGATTTCGGTTCACTGTCTTTTGGTCAATGGAAATAGTCGGTGAAATACCTCGAATACTTTCCACATCGGGGCGTTTCATACTACCAATAAA
>DBTP01000065.1 GCA_002307115.1 Fibrobacter sp. UBA1313
GCCTCGCGAATGATATATTCTTTGTTTGCCGCGTTCCGCTGAATTTCTTGTATTTGAAAACGAGTATTTGCGGTAGCATCATCCAAATCAATGAATGCGGTACACACAAATTGGTTTCCCTTTTTTGTCCCGGGCTGAATACGAAGACCCTGCAAAAATAATTGAGACCGCAATTTATTTGTTTCGGAAAATGATTGCTTAGAACTTTGTATTCCATTTGTTTTTATTTCTGATTGGGTAGACACTTGAGTCGACGATATCTCAGAGGCTATTTGCGTTGCAACGCCTACGATAGCGCTGTTGTTCGCCTCTTGTTGGGATACTGTGGAGGTTGCAGTGTATGAGACAATACGACCCGCCAATGCGCTACCAAAAGCGAAAAGTAATGAAATTACAAAGGCTGTTAGATTCATAGGCTATCGAAGCTCCATGAAAATGAGTTTTTGTGTTAAATTTCTTTTTTTGACAGCGTAGCTTCCCTGTAAACCCTGTCTGATAAATTCGTATACCTCTTCTGCATCTTGAAATTGAGATGGATTTACATAAACAGTCAAGTCCATTGTTTTATCTGTCATGGCATTGATTTTCACTTTGGTGAACGATTGCTTCAGAAAGTTGGAGACTTCGCTATGGATGTCTTCCACTTGATTGTCATGAAATTCGCCTTCTAAACGGATAATAATTTTGTATTGAATGCCGCTTTTGGCATCTTCGTTCCAGTAGGCGATCATTTTACTTTCTAAGCCGGGCATGGCTTTACGCATAGCAGACTGAGTCAGTTCACGAGTGGTGTTCCCGCGGTTGATATTGACTTCGCTCGTTTGGGTCCCGAGGAGTCTCCCCGTAGAGGCTTCGTAAGCACTAAGAGATACCAATACTTGATCTTTTTGTACGGTGCTTGCAAATTTGATATAAATATCGGCACCTAACGAAAGGCTTGCAATATAGGAAAGATCGGCTTCTTGGTCAAAAACATCCCCCTGAATTTGAACGATGGCATCCATTTGGCTTTGTCCTTCCAACGATTTAACGTTATACTGTTTGTGGGTCAAATATTGATTAATCGCTTCCATGGAAGCTTTCGCGAGCGGGTTGGTTTGGATGATGTCGAGGCTACTCGCTTCATTCCCTGTTTCTGCGGGAATCACCATAATGGTGGGGCGCGGATTTTTTTTTGTTTTTTGCGCTACTGGAATGAAACCATTTTTTGCAGTGGATATAGTTTGTGATGACGTCTGCGAGTGGGTTTCAGTAGTAGATGTTTTGGTCTCAGGCTTGACTGACTTTTTTTGAATCTGGTCTGAACTTGACGCGCAGGCCACTAAAAGAGAAACTATAAGGATTATACCAAAAAGAGACTTTCGCATAAGAATCCTAGAATTAAAGTTAGGTATCATCAGCGGCTGAAATGTTATGGATCAGAACGGTCATGAGGGCAGGCAACACAAAGTTTTTCATAATAAATACCTAGGCTCTTCTCGTGACACTCCTACCCACCATGTAAGAAAAAGGTACTAAAAGTCTTCAAAATTTGAGGGTGAACCTACTAAAAATGGCTTAAAGTGTTGTCTGGTGTTGCGTTGCGGTCAACGTAAGTAGGTATTTTATAGTGTAAAGTAAAAATGTATCGCCATTAGAAGTTTATTTTCTCCGTTATTCATTAGATATATATTGAGCTTTTCTCTAAAAATTGCTTTGCGATAATGAAAATGAACGAAGTCGAGTTAGAGTAGAAATAAAAAACAAGTAGTGTTGCTTATTTGTGCACTTCAAATGAAGAGAATCAAGTGAGTTTCAGAGAAACTGTTTTGTTAGAGGTGTTTTTAAGGTGAGAGTTCAAAATTTTATTGGAAAAAGTTTATGAATAAGATACTTGGTCTCTTCGTTGGAATTTGTGCCGTGATCCCGGCGATGGCCCTAGATGCCTATTCCTGGGGAAATGTACGCCTGGAGGGTGGCGGTTTTGTATCGGCAGTGATTGCGAGTCCCACTGTTGAAAATCTTTTTTATGCGCGTACGGATGTGGGAGGTATCTATCGCTGGGATAATACTTATAAAGTTTGGATTCCGCTGATGGACTGGCTTTTGCAGGCTGATGAGGGTTTATATGGCACGGAAAGTGTTGCTCTGGATCCCAGCAATCCAGAGCGTCTCTACATTATGGCGGGGACGAAGTATTTTAGTGATGGTAAAACGGCCATTTTCCGTTCAAAAGATTATGGGGCAACCTTCGATACTACCATTGTGACGAGTCTTTGGAAGGCTCACGGTAACGGGATGGGACGTCAGACGGGCGAAAAACTGGCTGTAGATCCCCAGAATCCGGATATTCTTTTTTGTGGAACTCGTACCGCGGGCCTTTTTAAAAGTGCTGATGCGGGTGTCACCTGGGCAAACGTAAGCACTATTGGAGCTCAACCGGGTGCAGATCTTTTGAACACTAATGGAATTAGCTTTGTTCTTTTTGACCCGGCGAGTAGTCTTACTGCTGCGGGTGGAACCAGCACCATTTTTATGGGTGTTTCCGCGACGACAAATAATTTGTATGTGAGTAAGGATGGTGGTGTCTCTTTTACCGCTATTTCGGGGGGACCTTTGAATCAAATGCCTCACCGTGCAGTACTCAGTAATGGGAATTTGTTCATTACATTTTCAAGTTCCGCAGGTCCAAATGGTGTTAGCACGGGTGCCTTTTATAAATACAATATTGCGTCTAAAGCCTGGACAAACATCACGCCACAGGAAAATGGCGTTTACCTGGGGAGCGGTGGACAATCTTATGTGCACGGTTTTGGTGGTGTCAGTGTGGACCCCAATGACCCCAATCACATTATTATCACGACGCTCGGTTATTATGGCGGGCAGACGCGTTATGGGGATGGTTCGGAAGGCTGGGGTGATCGTATTTACGTCACAAAAGACGGCGGTTCCACCTGGTATACGGCCTTTACCCATAAGGATCCTGCTTTGCCGGAAAATGCGAATGCCTCTGTAAACGGAAATGCGTGGATTACAGGCCACGCTATCCACTGGGCTGGATCTGTGACGTTCAATCCGTTCAATACGGATGAAGCCTGGGTTACGTCAGGAAATGGTGTATTTCACTGTGAAAATGTGAATGATTCTCTTCCCATTTGGAAATTTGAATCTCGTGGTCTTGAAGAAACGGTGCCATGCGATATTGTGAGTGTTCCGGGAGGCCCTTTGGTGACAGCGATTGGAGACTATGATGGGGCTGTTTATACAGATATCACTAAAGCGACACCTATCCACAATCCTAGAATTGGTACGACCAAGTCTCTGGGATATGCTCCGCTGGTGGGAGCGTTCCTCCGCACGGGTCGTGTGACAGATTACTCTACAGGTACGGGCATTGAAGGAGATGTCATGTATTATTCTGCGGATACCGCCGCGACCTGGACAAAACTTCCGACGCCTATTGGTACTCAAGGTTTGGTGGTTCTTTCGGCGGATGGTAAAGTACTGCTCCATCGTCCGACAGATTTCACTACGGTATACCGCTCGGCAGATCAGGGGGCCACCTGGACAACGGTAACAGGCATTGATGGGCAGGCGCAGTATGTAAAAATCGTATGCGACCCGGTGAACGCCAATGTTTTCTATTTGCTTGATCAGCAGGGTGTTCTTAAACGATCGACAGACAAGGGCGTTTCCTTTGTTGCCGTGGGTTCGGTGGAGGATAATTCTCAGAATTTATGGCAAGCCAGTAATGGTTTAATCCGCACGGTTCCCGGTCGTGAAGGTCATCTCTGGGCCCCTCTCGACCAACCACAAACTTGGGCTAGCAATGGCCTGTATAGCACCAACGGACTTGCTTATTCTGAAGATGGCGGAGAAACTTGGACGCGACTTTCGACTGTGCATTCGGCGCAGGCGGTGGGTATCGGTAAAGCGGCTGACGGTGCGGACTATGAAACGATTTATATCTGGGGTGTGATCGGTGATGACACAAGCCCCATCGGCATTTATCGCTCTATTGATAAGGGAGCGACTTGGGAACTTCTTAATGATGATGCCCATCAGTATGGAGGTCCCGCGATGCATAATGGGGCGTTTGTTCAAGGGGATATGAATGTGTACGGACGGGTGTACATGAGCACAGTGGGTCGCGGACTTATCTATGGAAATATCGGCGCGTTGACCTCAATTCCAGCCCTTACTCAGCATCAATCTTTTGTGGCGACGATGAACCGTATAGGTTCGGATCTTTTAGTGACCGCTCCTTCCGGGAATAATCAATTGTTGTTCTTTAATATCAAGGGTAAAATCATCCGCTTCCAAGCGATTCAGAACACGAGTACTCACATCTCTCTTTCCTCATTGGCGGGGAACGGAGTGGTTTTTGCTCGCCTCATTTCTGAAAGTGGAAACGTTCTTGCCCAGAAAAAGCTCGTGATGCCGTAAAATAATAGGGAAAAAATGGATGACGGTATTCTTGGGGATGCCGCCATTTTTTATATCGTTAAAGAAATGTAAACTAATTCAACGCTAGCCTACATTTGAGAAAATGAACCGAAAAAATAGAGGTTATTGCAAAGCTTATTTATCCTTCTTGTGTATTCTCAGATTTTTTTGTAAAGTTTAAGGGAAAATAAAATAATAGAACTTGGCGCCTTCCGCTGCCGGGAAAATATTTTTTAGTTGGATCGTGTCGTAGTGATAAAAAGGATTTTTATGTCGGATTCAGTGATACATGAAAATAAAGAATTTAGAAGTGTTGATTATTCTGAAAAAAAACTCAGAGATAGAAGTTTTATTAAATGCAAGTTTATAGAATGCAATTTCACAAAGAGCGATATACGAGGGAATGATTTTGAAAGCTGTGAATTTATCTGTTGCAATTTTTCGTTAACGGTTGTGGGTGGGGCTGGATTTAGAAACGCTCATTTCAAGGAAAGTAAACTTTTGGGGGTTAATTTTTCAGAATGCAATAAGTTTATGTTTTCTTTCGCTTTTGATGACTGTTACCTAGATTATTCTTCATTTTTTGGGACAAAATTAAAAAAAACGATTTTTAACCGCTGCTCCTTAAAAGAAACTGATTTTTCAGAAGCGGACTTGTCTTTGGCGGTTTTTGCGGAATGTGACCTTTCGAGAACTTATTTTTCAAAAACAGTACTTGAAAAAACGGATTTTAGGACCGCAAAAAATTTTACCATTGATCCTGAAAATAATAAATTGAAAGGGGCTAAATTTTCGGCGTTCAATCTCGATGGTTTACTTTATAAATATCAAATCATTATTGAATAATGATAGAATGTTTCCTTTTAATAATATATTGTTACTAACAGGCACAAATAGGAGAATGATAAATGAAAACAGAAAATGCAGTACTTATGCAGATGGCAAAACAGTCTTTGAAGGGCAAATGGAGTACCGCTATCGCTGTTTTTTTGACCTATCTGGTTATTCTATTTGCCGCCAATCTCGGACTGGGATTTCTTCCTTTTGGCGATGTGGCGACGCTACTGAGTAGTGTTACAACATGCCTTTTAGTGGGACCCTTTATGCTGGGCCTTGCGATCTTTTTTCTCTCTGTTTCAAGAAACGAAAATGTATCCGTTAATCAACTTTTTCAGGGATTTGACCGCTTTGGAACGGCTTTTGGAGCCTATTTTTTGACAACATTATTTTCTTGTCTTTGGGCTCTTTTGTTGATCGTTCCAGGTATCATTGCCGCCATTTCTTATGCCATGACGTTTTATATCTTGGCTGATGACCATTCCATTGGAGTCATGGATGCCATTCGTAAAAGTAAAACGATGATGAAAGGATACAAATGGAAGTTTGTATGTCTTCAACTGAGGTTTGTGGGTTGGTTTTTGCTTTGTATTCTTACTCTGGGAATAGGCTTTTTATGGCTTTTCCCGTATGCTCAAACAAGCATTGCCAAATTCTATGATGACTTGAAGCCCCATAATTTAATTGAAAACGCTTAAATAAAAAGAGATTCTTTTTATAAATGCGTTGTAGATAAATTCATAACTCGATTATTTCAATTTTAAAATGCAGAGAAAATATGCTTAATAAACAAAATTTTAAAAATGAAAAATCGCAAGTTTTTGACTCTTATTTCTCAGACCCAATCCAGCTTGAAGAACCTACCATTTATGAATTTCCACCGGAATACACCAATGCGAGTAGTTACCAACCCTGGGATGGTTATGAACCTTCTTGTACCCTTGATAATAGCGATGAACATAAAGATTTCCCGATCCAAAAAGCAAATATAAAAGCAAATAATATTTACCACGGAATCGAGCGCGGGAGTGATATTTGGATACAAATGGCCTGCGAGACCGCATTGAATTCTGTAAATGATAAAGGGGGACCCTTTGGGGCAATTCTCTTGCAAATCGATAAGGACACAAATCAGATTATTAGGTATTGGAAAAACTATAATCAGGTGACTTTAACGAAGGACCCTACCGCTCATGCAGAAGTGATGACCATAAGAAGTGCCTGTAAATCGTTAGGCATTTTTGATTTGGGCGAAATCAGAAAAGAAAATTCTCTTCTTGATCAGCCTGGGGATGTTTCTTATTGCATCATTTATAGCAGTACTGAACCTTGCCCGATGTGCTATTCCGCAATTTGCTGGGCAAAATTAAAAGTTTTGTTGTTTGCGGCTACACGCTTTGATGCTGCCGTTCCAGGAGTTCACTTTTCTGATGAAGAAATATACAGCGAATTAGGAGCGCCTTATTCGAAAAGGCTTTTGAAAGTTTTTCAATGCACTACAGGGAATTCTCTAGATGCCTTTAATTTGTGGAAACGGTCCAATAAAGTAAGTTACTAGGGTCCACTTCTAAAAAACTAATGACCAATAATAGGGCCTTAAAAGCCTCCACATTTAAATAAAAACCAGGAAATCATAAAAGGAGAGCAATATGAGAATTATCATGAAAAAAATCAGTATGTGCTTTATGCTTTTTTTATTAAGCGCACTTTCATCTTGTAGCAATTCAGATTCTACAGGACCCGCAGATTCGGAAATAAATCCGTTTAGCAATGGCGGGAATGAAAGGAATATGCTTGTAGTTATCAGCGACATTCATCTTGGTGCCGATACTTCCTATGCGGAGTGCAACAAGAATCGTGGTGCTCTAGAAAAATTACTGAAACAGATAAGAGAAGCCCCGAATGTTAAAGAACTGGTGATTGCAGGAGATTTACTGGATGAATGGTTTGTGCCAGCCACAATAGATACTTATCAAGGAAAGGATCAGGCTGATTTCGTACGACGCATCGCGACAACCAATAAAGGGGTGATTAATGCTATTAACAATATTATCCAGGACAGTAATATTTTTGTGACTTATGTACCCGGAAATCATGACTTGACTATTACGGCGGCAAGTGTGGAGTTGATCCTTCCTGGAATCAATCAAGCGCGAGACGCAGAGCTGGGTTTAGGTACTTATTCCCCGGCGAATTACCCTAAAATCGCGATTGAGCATGGCCACCGCTATAATTTCTTCTGTGCACCGGATCCTATTTCAAATCAAGTTGCTGCGCCAGGTACCATACTGCCTCCGGGATACTTTTTCACAAGAATAGCGGCACTCCACGTAACGCAACACGATCCGATTCCCGGCGATACTTTGGATGTCGTTACTAAAAATACTTCCGGTAATGAAAGTCAAGATTTGCTGCTTGCTTATCGAAAACTTTGGGAATGGGCAATAAATTATTTGCCTATCGAAAATAAATTTGACGAAAATATGATTGTTACCAATATTGATGGGTTTGTAGGGAACTATTCTGTAAATGATTTACTCCCACATCAAACGATTGCGGGTGGACTTATCAATGTGAATCTTTATGATGGAATTCAAGACACATGGGATCAAAGGCAAGCTCTCAATCATGTCGCGGTTAATATTCCAGTGCTTCAAGCAATTGCAAATTCGGCGAAGTCAAGTGAGTCGGATCTCCAGGCGACGACTCAATATTTTTTGAATACAGAGTCAGACAAAAGAATTGTCATCTTTGGGCATACTCACGATGCGAAAATTATTGCTTCTGAAGACCATGAGGGTCAGAAAGCAATTTATGCAAATACCGGAACATGGATTGATAGTAACAGTGTTGCTGCCACAACCATGAATTTTGTCGTAGTGACACCACAAGATGCGGATACGTCTTCTCAAACGTATGTAAGACTTTATAATTTTGAAAATGAAGTGGTAACAAAAATGGATGAAGATTCGTTACGCTATTAATAATGACTTTTTACGCCGCGTGAATGACTCTGATACATTTATTCTATTGATGGAAAAAATATTTATGAACATACGATTACAACTGGATACGACAGATATTGATTGGGATAGGGTCGTTGATACTTTGCAAAAAGTGGGAATGTCATATCATACAAATGAAATCCACAGACGAGCATTTAATAACAGTCATACCGTTGTATTCGTATTTGATGGAGAAAACTTAATCGGTTTTGGGAGGGCTCTTTCCGATGGAGAATATCAAGCCGCCCTATATGATGTTGCGGTACTCCCAAGCTACCAAGGTCAAGGAATAGGGAAACTGATCGTTCAAACTATTGTTAAAAATATTCCTCATTGTAATTTTATTTTGTATGCGTCTCCGGGAAAGGAACGTTTTTATGAAAAAGAAAATTTTAAGCGAATGAAGACGGGAATGGCTTTATTTGTTGACGGTGAAAGAATGCAAAAAATAGGATTTACAGACTAAAGTACTACCATGATCGCCTTTATTATAAAGGCTTTTATTGTGCTGCATTGAACGTTTCTTTTTCTATTTTATCCGATGTCTTGTGCAGAAAATGTCTGGACTGGGTTTAACGTTTTAACCAAACTGGATGAAACGAAGCTTAGCGTAACGATTTCATCTATAGGCTGTTCCAAAATAATCTAATTTTTAGGCGTGTCCTTGATGTAGCAATTATTTCTATGAGCAGGGAAAGATGGTTGACGATTCACCCAAAAAATATTATTCAAGAATTGCCATCGCTATTGCCACTTATTTTGGTGGACCTCTAGCGGCAGGGATTCTTGCGCGGCGCAATTTCATAAATATGGGTAAAAATAAATTCGCAACGTATTCTATACCCGTGGGTGTTGTTGCGACTTTTATTGTCTTCGTTTTGATTTTCAGTGTTCCAGAAAATATTTTGGACAAAATTCCAAATTCTTTAATCCCAACGGTTTATACTGCTATCATTTATGCTTTCGTTGATTGGTTACAAGGGCCCACTTTGAAATGTCATAAAGAAAACAACGGAGTCTTTTATTCGCTATGGAAAGCTCTCGGCGTGGGGGCTATTTGCTTAGCGATTATTTTGGGCATTCTTTTTGCATACTTTTATTTATTTTCTAATGATTTTGATACTAAAAAATATGATCATGGAATCACTCAGGTGGATCAAAATGAGGAAAAAGCACTAGAACTATATGACCTGATTGATGTGGGAGATGTTCAGGTGTGCATCCACTTTATTGATAGTGTAGGTCTCCCGGCTTGGAAATCCAATATTAAAATATTGACCGCGATGGATACTATTGAAGGCTTGTATGATGAATTTGTTTTGCAAGATAAAATTTTGAAAAATTATAATTTGTTGAGAATACAATCTTATGAATTGATTCGAAAATCATTGGTTGAGAATACGCATATCTATGATCATGTCATTGACTCATTAGATCTTAAGATGGCCAAAGAAATTCAAAAGTTGGAGTAAGAGAATAGGAGAAAACCAATGATGAAAATAATCGCCCATATTCATACTGATTTTCCAACGAAATTTGGCATCCCACGGCAGAGTGGAATTGTAAACGCTCTCAAAGGGATGGTTGTCTTTGAGCCCGAGTATCGCAATCCAGAGGCGTTTCGCGGATTAGAAACTTTTTCGCATCTTTGGCTTCTTTGGCAGTTTTCCGAAGTGGTGCGCGACACATGGTCTCCCACGGTGCGGCCGCCTCGTCTTGGTGGCAACAAACGGATGGGGGTTTTTGCAACGCGTTCGCCTTTTCGCCCAAATGCCATTGGACTTTCTTCTGTAAGGCTCAATAGTATTGAGGTACACTCGGAATGGGGTACGGTGCTTATGGTTTCTGGTGCGGATCTCATGGATAAAACCCCCATTTTTGATATTAAACCTTATGTTCCTTATACGGATAGTCACGCAGATGCTGTCGGTGGCTTTGCGGATACACATAAGGATTATTCGTTGAATGTGAACTTTCCAGAGGTGTTGCTGAACCAAATTCCAGAAGATCGTAGAGACGCGCTTTGGGGCGTTTTGGAACAAGATCCACGGCCCTCTTATCACGAAGATCCTTTGCGAACCTATGGATTAGATTTTGCGGGGTTCAATATCAAATTTGCGGTTCGAGAGAATTTGTTGACCGTGTGTTCTGTAGAACGGCTCTGAAAAAGGCTTTATTTATGATTCGGCTTACTACAAAAAATGATTTTGAAATGATCTATGAAATTATCAATGATGCCGCCATGGCTTATAAAGGGGTGATCCCAGAAGATCGATGGCATGAACCTTACATGTCCTCCAAGGAATTGCAAGAGCAATTAGAAGACGGAGTCATTTTTTATTGCTATGAAGAAAATCATTGTATGCTAGGCGTGATGGGTATTCAAGGGAAGGAAAATGTGGACTTGATCCGCCATGCTTATGTTCGGACGCAGCAAAGGCAAAAAGGAATCGGTGGACTTTTATTAGAATATTTGATTGAAAATTCTACAAAACCGATGCTTATTGGTACTTGGAAAGAGGCTTCTTGGGCCATTCATTTCTATGAGAAGCACGGATTCTTTTTGGTTTCGAAAGAGGAAAAGAATACTCTTTTGCCAGCATACTGGCGTATTCCTAAAAGACAAATTGAAACGTCTGTTGTATTAGTGGACAAAAGATACAGAAGTTTAAATCATTCGGAGATGCAATTATGACGCCTGTTGTTTTTTATAAATCAATTTCGGGATTTACTGAAAAGTATGCCCGATGGATCGGCGAAGCCTTGGATTGCCCCGTTTATAACCTGAATGCGATGAAGAATGTAGACTTGCGTGATTTTGATGTAATTATTTATGGTGGTAGTTTACATGCCTGTGGTTTAAATGGATTGAAATCTTTTTTGCAGTATTATAAAAAGATTGCAGGAAAGAGGCTCTTTTTATTTGCGGTGGGCGCGTCTCCTTGTAGTGAAAAAATTCCAGGAATAGTGCGACAGCATAATTTGGAAAATACAGCTTTGGCAAAAACACCTTTATTTTATTTCCGCGGTGGATACAATTTTTCTAAGTTGGATATTCCAAACAAAATTCTCATGTATTTCTTTACCATGCATCTGAAAAGAAAAAAGAATCGCACTGAAGATGATGAGGGAATGATCCAGGGATATGACAAACCATTTGATTTTACGGATAAAGAAAGTATCAAGCCTTTGTTAGAGGCCGTTCGTAAAGGGCCGGAAAATGTGCAGGAAATCGGATGAATTTTTTAAGAATGTTGAGTACAATAAAATTAGGGGGGATGCAAGGGATATTTGCAATCTTCAACGTTTTCCTCCTCCTCAAGATTGATGCGGGGGCGATAAAACATTTGGATGGTGCTTATGCCTATGATTCTGAAGTGCGTTTGGCAGTTATAAAATTTTGTTTGTTGTACATTCCTATTCTTTCGATAATTGTGGGTGGTTTCATTTGGGCTTTGCCGATTAAAATTAAAAATAGGGAACGTAAGTTCCTGAATCGCTCTATGGAAATAGCCATTTATTTTTAGGTTATTTTATTCTGCATCGCCCTTGTTCGTTTGATTGTATAATAGGACAATGAATTTTCGATGATTAATAAATTACATTAGAAGTTCACACACATAACACCTTTGAGGTTTGCGATGAAAAAGTATCTGATCGGCTCCCTAATAGTCTTCTTAACCGCCTGTGCGTCTACATTTCCCAACGGCAAAATGCATGAAGAAAAAGCACAGGAAGCCGTAGGAAAGAGAGTGCAGTTTGATATGGATTGCAAAGACGTACAAATGGTTTTGATTAGTGATGTAACCCGGCTCGGGCAGCAAATGACATCGATGAGTATTGGTGTTACGGGTTGTGAAAAGAAAGCAACGTATTATGTGGAATGTGTGAGTAATTGGGGAAAAATTACCTGTACGCCCCAACTGAATTCAATGCAAGCAGTAAGCTCGTCTGCGGCAAATCCTGAAATCAAATAATAGAAACGTTGCGAGATACATGGGGTTTTGCAGAACGATTCACAGGCTACTAAAAAATTTGCTTTTGACAGATTTTTGAGCGAGAACCAGCTAGAAACACGAATCAGCACTTAGTGAAAGTGATCCCATCACAGATGAATTTGTGGACATTGGGGTAAAGTCGCGTGTCGTTATCAAATATTAGTCATCTTTAATTTTGTTGTCCATAAAAATTTCACTTGCCACCGTTAATAGATTCTTCTAAATTAGTTGCAAATACAACTAATCGCACCGGATTCGTGGATAATAATATGCATGAAATTAAAGAATTCCCAAAATTTGTAAGGCTTTTGTTCAATGAACATGATCTTTCGGCGACAGGACTCACTATGACGCACCCTCAAATTGCGGTGTTGATGCTCATGGATGAACATCGCGATAAACCCATGTCCCTGATTAGCCGGGAAGTGGGGCTGGAACGGAGTTCGTTTACCCGCGCGGCCGATCAACTTGTGAAGGGTGGTTACGTTGAAAGAAAAGTCTCAACAAAAGATCGAAGAGTCGTGTTCATCATTTTCACGGAGAAGGGTAACTCTACGGTGAAAATGATTAAGAACGATTGGGAAAAGTATTTCAAGTCTTTGACAGCGCATCTTGAAGCAGGTGAGAAAAAAGAATTTTTCAATGCTGTGAAGACCGTATCGCTGTATATGAACAAAATAATGGTTGGAACTTACCGGCAAGGCTAATAATGCAAATGGAATCGAGTTTGAATATGACGAATAAGCGGCGCGTGATCGTGATGCTCCCCTTGCTGATTGGTGGGTTTATGGCCCTATTGAATGAGACTATTCTCAATACGGCTCTTCCGCAATTGATGGCGAGTCTGAAAGTCCCGATGACGACAATTCAGTGGCTCTCTACGGGGTATATGTTGGTGATCGGTATTTCTGTTCCTGTGGCTGCGTTTCTTATCAAGACGCTTTCTGCGCGGAATCTTTTTGTGGCAGCGATGTCTGTTTTTTGTGTGGGTACCGTGTTTTGCGGGTTTGCTACCAGTTTTTCTGAATTGTTGTTTTTCCGTATTTTGCAGGGCGTAGGCACAGGTATGCTTCTCCCGATTATGATGAATACCATTGTGGAAATTTTCCCCCAAGAGAAGCGGGGCACGGCTATAGGCTTGTGTATGATGGTGATTGTCGCCGCTCCTGGCATTGGTCCTACGATTGCGGGGGTGATAATGCAGTTGTGGGGTTGGCGCTGGCTATTCTTTTTGATTTTGCCGCTGGGTATCTTGACGACTATCGCAGGATTTATTATTCTCCGCAATTATTCGGAGCTCACGAGGCCGAAGATGGATATACCTTCCATTATTCTTTCAACGCTCGGTTTTGGTGGTTTGTTATTTAGTATTTGCTCCCTTGAAGAATTGGGTTTAACCAGTATGATTGTCATTGTTTCTTTTTTAGTGGGTGCGATCGCATTATGGGTGTTTTCCAAACGTCAGTTTGCCATAGCAATGCCAATGTTAAATTTGCGCATTTTCAGGTTCCCCATGTTTACATTGGGTGCTGTTGTCATGTTCATTGTCTTTATGATGCCTTTTGCAGTAAATATCATTTTGCCAACGTATATGCAGAATTCCATGGGTCTGTCGGTTTTTCTTGCGGGTATTGCACTCCTCCCCGGTTGTGTTGTGAATGTAATAGCTGCGCCAGTCGCTGGTATGCTCTTTGATCGCATTGGAATTAAACCATTACTACTGACTGGATTTATCGCATTGACTATAGCCATGTTCTTTCTTTCGCGGATTTCGATTACTACAAGTTTAACGATGATTATTGTTTTGCAGGCGATTATGGCTTTTGGTGTAGGGTCTATTGCTACACCAATCCAGACCTGTTCTCTGAATTCGCTTCCGCCTAAGGATCATGCAGATGGTATCGCCATGCTGAATACCATTCAGCAAATTGCGGCTGCTTTTGGATCTTCTTTGTTCATTGGGCTCATGGGAGCGTCTCAGGCAAAATACCTTAGCAAGATGGCTTATCCTGACAAAATACAGGAACGCCTGGCAATCATCACTGGAACTCATTATGCATTTACTGTTGCTTTGATAGTGGTGGTTATAGGGCTCATAATCGCTTTATTTATTAAACAAGATAAATCAGAGAAAAAGAAGGAGTTCCATAAATGAAACAGACTTTACCCCTTGTGATTACTATTAACCGCGAGATGGGCAGTGGCGGAGCTTATATAGGGCAGCAACTGTCTCAAAAATTGAATTTATTCTATGCGGATCGGGAGATAATTACAAAAGCGGCTAAACAATTATCCCTTGTCGCAGAAAAGCTCGAACAGTACGAAGAACGAGTGAGTGCTTTTTGGGAATCTTTTGCCAAAATGTACGCCGTAGGAATTCCAGGTTATATTATTTCACCTGAAACACGAATTCCTACCGACGCGGAAATTTTTGAGGCTGAGACCAAAGTAATTCGGCACATTGCCGAGAAAGGTGCTGTAGTGATTATCGGTCGGTGCGGCTCTCATGTTCTTCGTGAAAAACACAAATGCGTCCGTTTTTATTTGCACGGGGACATATCCATTCGAGCGGAACGTATTAAACAGTTGTATCACCTTACCGAAGAGGAAGCAAGGAAACGTGTAGAACAAAATGATAAGGATCGGGCCCTCTACTATCAGACATTTACCTCTAAATCTTGGGCAGATGCAAGACAATATGAGATGTGTCTTAATACCAGCCAGATAGGTTTGGATAAGAGCGTTGATATCATTATTAAATATCTGGCTTCCATTAGGTAGTTTAAGATTCGTGAAAAATTTGGATTTGCAAATTAATGCCAAGTACCAATAAAGACTAACGATAAATTTATACCACTACTGTTCAAAACAATTCATGCGTATAGCATCCGATATGTCTTTTTTGGGGAGTGTCATTCAGGATAAAGAATATCCGTTGCTGGATATAGGTATTGCTGTCAATCAGTTTTGTTTACAAGCGACAGACTTGGGGCTTGGCACTTGTATCATTGGTTGGTTTGATGAAAAGGCAATAAAAAAAATATTGCATATTGATAAGGATAAACGGGTTCCTTTGTTGATTTCGGTCGGGTATACCGAGGCTTCGATAAAGACAAAAATTCGGAAACCGATTGAAAAAATGAGTAGTTGGAATGGATATTAATAAATAAAAAATATCTAAAGAAACGTAGATCTACCCTGCCTTTGCGGGGGTTTTCTGTCTCCAATCTCATAACAAAACCAGTGGATTGCTGGATTGGATCGTTGACGTGATGATCCTTTTGAATTAGCTTATCTCAGCGTAGAATACAG
>DBTP01000153.1 GCA_002307115.1 Fibrobacter sp. UBA1313
TTTTATTTCTCTACTATTTTGGGTTCAGAGGGTTTGCAATTTTACACTTTGGGTGGCGATACGACTTCACGTCTGGATGTGATTGGGGGTACAGGCGCGTTTCTTATTAAGGCAACTCGTGCCGTGCAGAATGGTTCTTTTACCTTGAACGGATATCCAGATACTCTTTCTGTTGCAGGCGACACCACTTACATGGTGCGGGCAGAGTTTCCTGGAGATCTTGTGTTTGACAATCCTGATATGCCGACTCTTGATAGCGCTTCTATTTTTGATACCAATGGGGATGGTGTGGGTGATAGCATTGCGGCATGGTTCTCTGGCAATACCGCTGCCGCTACTTTGGATAGTTTCTTTTATAGCTGGCCGAATGGGGACGCTTTTACTGAATTTGATGGGACATTCACCTACAAGAATGGAGTCCTTGGACTTTCAGATGTAGAAACGACTCTTCCTAAGGATTCCGGTCAAGGAGAACTCAATGTTTACGCGACTTCCTTGAGTGGATCTGTCGGTCTTTTAAATTCGAAGTTGGATGATAAAATTGGCCCTGTGATTCAAGCAATTACCATTATCCCAGGCTTGAATGGCGATGAAGACACCTTGGTGGTGAATTTTAATAAGGATTTGGATTCGCTCTTTAGTGCAGGCAAAGCTTTTGTTCTTCCTAATGGGGATAAAATTTATGTGACTGCTATTGAAAAAAATGGGGACACATGGACTTTTGTCGCGGATTCTGGTGCTGTGAGTGTAGGAGATTCTTTGAGTATCACTCTTGATGGTGGCATTATTGCTGCCGATGGAAATGAACCTTCTTATAATCGTCCTGTGAAAGTGAATAGTTCAGGTCGTGTGTATTTGAGTAATGAAAATAACGGTTTTTACGACTCTGATGGTGATGGTCGTATGGATAGCGTTTCTGTTGGTTTTGAAGTGGCTATTACCCAGGAACAGCTAGAGGGATTAGATCTTCGTTTTTACTGGCAGGATTCGCTGGGTAATGTTTTAGAAATTAAACCGGATGTGGATGATTTGGTGCTTTCTTCCAATGGTAAAATTGTCTCTTATTCTTTGTCTGAAAAATGGGAATCACGAGTTAAGGATGGTTTGACTTCTATTGATAATGAAGACTATGGGTATTCTACTCTTGTAAGTACCGCTGTTGTGAATGACAGTACTATAGAAACGATTAGCTATCTTGAAATGAATGACCGCATTGCTCCTGTGATTTCTGGAATCTTCTTGGAACCAGAGTCTCGGTGGGAATCCTCACCGGATAAGCTCACCATTGAATTTTCTGAGCCGATTGATATCCAGTCGATTACTTCTGCGGATGGATACCTTTCCTTCTTTGTGGATGGAAAATGGGTAAGCTACGATCTTTCGAATGCGGTTTGGAGCGATAACAATACAAAACTACAAGTGTTAGTTGCGCAAGACGAAAATTTGTTAGATCGAGCGAATCCAAGAGATTCTATCCGTCTTGCCGCAGTCTCCGGTGGTATTCAAGACCTTCATGGCAACAAAGTTGCAGACAATAGTCCGGTGGTGATGATTGAAGGTGATCCTCGTGTATTGGTGGAAACCTCGTCGTTCATTGGATTGGATCGGGTGGCTTTGGCCCCAGAAGGGGCTTCCTTTACACAACGTATTTTCCCCGCGGGGACTTCGGTAAAAGAAGAAATGGGCAAATCTCTTGGCGTAATGCTTGATATTTCTTATGCGACTATTTTTGATGATTCGACAGGTGCAAATTTGGATTTGAGTAAGATAGGAATGGAGTGGGAAATGTATGTCTATACGAATCTCGGTGCTTATGTGGCGAGTTCTCATAGCTCCATCAAGTGTGATGATAGCGATTTTGGTGGCAATTGTTTTGATAATCCGAAACGGATATATTTGCGTTGGAATTTGCGTTCGGATGATGAACGTAAAGTGGGTGTTGGTGTATATGTGGCGAAATTCTATCTCAAAGTATACGGTGAAAAAGAATCATACACGTATGAACGGATTTTCAAATGGGGCGTTCACGGCGGCAATCACGGACTTGCGCTGGATTAGTCCTAAGAGGGTATGACAATGAAAAATATGCAAAAGCTCTTCTTGCTCTTCAGTTTAGTGACCGGCTCTTTCAGCGGGGCACTTGCTGCAGATGTGGTGATCAACGCGCCGTACAATCCAGCGACAGGTATCTGGATTCAGCAGGTGGGAGACCTTTATCCCTCGGCATCGACATCGGCGACACTTTACTATACGCGCTATGCCTCTGTTAAAGATCGCGTCAAAAGTGTTCAGTATTACTATGATGGAAATGGTTACCTTAATTTACATAATAAGGATACCTTGTGCTACACGAATGGCGCCGATGGTATTATTCATCATCCCGATGGTGATTTGTTGGTTGCGGGTCAAGGAACCAATATTTATAAGGTCAGTAAGACTATAGGTTATAGCCCCGACAATCAGAAATGTGTAGTTCGTACTGTGACGAGCAATCCAAGTACTGGTAATTATCACTTAATGATGGATCCTTCGAATGATATTTTGTGGGCTGCTGGTATTCCTGGCACTTTGGCTCGTCATTCCACGGCTACGAATGCAGCTACCAATAATTTAGCCAATGGAGTTCAGGTTACTTTGACAGGATCGGTCAACACGCTGACTACTTTAGTATGGGATGAAGATGGCACGGCTTTTTATACCAGCTCCGATTATTGGGGTGGTGGCTATGGCCACGCATCAAATGCTTCATTTGGCTGGATATCGGATACCACGTATAATGCGGCGGGTGAAATCACAGGGCTCAAAACTCAAACTATTTTTTCCAACTTAGTGGGAGCTCATGGTGCTAGCTACGATGAGTATTCCAAGACTATTTTTATCTTCGGGGATTCGCGTATTGTACAAATTGACCCCAAGTCACGTACGATCGTAGCCACTTTGGATTTGCGTACTTACATGTTTGCGGATACTGCTATTGATTGGCCTACTGAAGTTCTTTGGCGTTTGGATCAGGGAACTACCGACGGAAAGGGACATCTTTTTGTGGCGAGTAACTCAGGGCATATGATTTTTGTGGATTATACTTCGAATCCGAACAAGCGTATTGATAATAACATTTTAATTCACATGCAATGGCTGGATAACTATCTCGACGATGTGGCTCCTCTTTCTGGTGCTGGTTCTCAGCGCTCTACAGCGAATACGAGTGGTGGTACTGATGTCTCGAGCAGCAGTCGTAACCTTTCGAGTTCAAGTGTGGATATCTATGTGGAATCGAGTAGTTCTAAGACGGGAACCTCTTCAGGCTCGACAGGTACTTCCTCAGGTTCAATCATAACCTCCTCTGGTTCGACAGGTACTTCCTCAGGTTCGACCATAACCTCCTCAGGCTCGACAGGTACTTCCTCAGGTTCGACCATAACCTCCTCTGGCTCAACAGGTACTTCCTCAGGTTCGACCATAACCTCCTCTGGCTCAACAGGTACTTCCTCAGGTTCAATCATAACCTCCTCAGGTTCGACTGTGACGTCTTCAGGCTCCACCGTGACCTCTTCCGGTTCGACTACAGGTTCTTCGAGTAGCATTATTGGAGGTGGTGGTGATAATCCGACTTCAAGTTCTTCCAGCAGCACTACTGGGGGTGGTGGAGAAATTCCAAACTGGGTGAACAGTAGTAACTCCTATACCGGTTTTGATGATATTGACACAGATCCGGGTACAGGTACTGATCCATATCCATCGAATGAAAGTCGTGATAATGGTGATACCTTGGTAACGGGTGGTACGGTACTTACTCCGACGGATCTTGAACCTGGGACTGCTGGTACAATCACTTTGGGTGGTAATACTTATTTAGTTCAGAATCCAGTGGGTTCAGCGTTGTCCACTTACGCAAGCGATTCTCTTTTAACGGAAGGTCGTGAAGCGGTGAATGTGGGTGAAGTTGTGAAAATAACTCTCAGTGCTGATAAGTTGGTGGACTATTTTGGTGCCAACGTGGGTGATACCATTTATGTCAGAGGTTCTAGTGGACTCTTGTTCGTAGATCCTTCGAACCCCAGTGCCGCTTCCGATTCGATTGCCATCATTGTTACGGGTAAGGATCTTAGTATCTGGGTAACTGCTAATCAGGAAGTGGTGGGTGGTAATATCTATTTTACGGATGCGGATGGACACTTGGTTATCTTTAATGGAATCAATTTTGTAGACCCAATTCCGGATGCGAAAACGGCCTTCATTAAGGATTCTGATGGGGATGACGCCCTTGATGCGGTTGAGGTGGTCCTTGCGGATACACTCCCAGCAGGTATTTCTGTCACGGCGATGTCTCTCATCATCAATGGTGATACCATTGAAGTTAACTCGGTGCCGACAGTTAAAAATGGAGACCGTATTCTTGCCGATGTTTCTGACCTAACTTTGCCTTCCGACTTTCCAGATGATGCGAAGGTTCTTGTAACTTACACAGATAAAAATGGAGTAAATTACGTTCGGGAGGTCGCTTTGATTGAAGCCGGTGGACATGTCATCAAATCGGCCTATGCCATTCGGAATGTTCTCGGTAGCGATTCCTTATTCATAGAATTCAATATCGACCTGATGCCTGTGGATATTACTCAAGCTGAGTTCATTGTATTCTTGAATGGTATGGGATTTAACTTAGAACAGATTGAGTCCATCCAGATGCCCACTAAGAATATGATTATCTTGGTTGGCAAAGATTTAGGTCTTAAGGGTAAGGATAGTGACTATGTGTCTCTTTGTCCTGGGGTGACATTTGAGAATCTACCATACATGACCTCGGATGAATATGATCGTCAGGTGACTGTTGAAGTGACTGATCGTTTGCCAGGGGTTAAATATGTGGAATACTACGATAATAATGGCGATGGTGTACTGGACTCTATCGTTGCCGTCTTTGAAGATGGTATCTCTGAAGCAGAAAAGGCTCAGCTATATTTTTCCTTCCCTTGGTATAGCTCCCGTGGGTTGCTTATTGAACTTCAAGCGCAGCCGGGTGATTTGGTCATTGATCCTAAGGATTCGACCCGTGTTTCTTGGTCTGTGAAGAGCAATGTGAATCTTGCCTCGGGACTTACTAGCATTAGCTCCGCAGTGCCGGCTGCAAGTCTTTACATCTATTATGAAGTGATGGGCAATACCTTTGTGAGCGAGCAATCTGTTGCAATCAAGGATAAAATGGCTCCTGTGATTGTCGGTGCGGCGTTGCATTATGGCGACGATGATCATGCTGATACGCTTGTGGTTACTTTCTCTGAACCGGTCAATTACCTCGAATTGCAAGGTAAGGATTTCTTCTCTTACATTCATGGAAAGGACACTATTGACCTTTATCCGTCTCAGATTCGGTGGTCGGCGGATGGTTTGAGTGCATCACTGGTGTTACGTGACAATTCGGATGGCATTGTTCCGGGTGATTCTTTGATGATTCTCCATGGTGAAAAAACGTCCATTGAAGATGCCCTCGGTAACGTTTCTGGTGATACTCCCGCTCCTGTGGTGATTTCCGGTATTTTGAGTCACTTAGTTGAATCGGTGAACATGGGTACATTTGACCCCACTAATGAAGAATTGCGTGAAGTGAATTCGATCTCGCTGAGTTATGTGCAGAATACGATGCGCACTTCAGATATGCGTGAAAACGGCAATTTGGGACACTTGATATCATTAGGAGAACGATTTGTGCCTCAACTTGTTGATGGAGCGAGTGTGAATGCGGATGGTGAATATGATCCTTCAGTACTTGATGCCTTGGATCCTTCAAAGGTTCTGATTACGTTCAGTGTCAGCTATTATGATAATATTGGCCAGTATGTGAATGATACGACTTTGACTGTGGCTTGCGATAGTCCGAAATTTGGAGGAAACTGCCTGAATACCGATAAGAAGGTATTCGTGAACTGGAATTACAAAGATCATGCGGGTCGCTTTGTCGGCACGGGTGTGTACATTGTACAGTTCAAGCTGGTCGTTCGCTACGAATCGAAGAAAATCGAAGAAGAAATGCTTGACAAATGGGGTGTACGCCGCAAAGTCAACAAGTAGAAATACTATTTAATTTTAATAAAGCCTCCCTAAGGGGAGGCTTTTTGTGTGAGAAACGATGGACCTCCGCTTTCACTTTTAAAAAAGAAAAGCGCCCCTCAAAGGAACGCTTTTTTCAAAATCACAAAAAGTGGATGTTGCCAATTATTTGTTAATGGCAGCAAGGAAAGCGTCTTTCTTTTCTTGAAGAAATTCACGACTGTTGTATTTACGAATGCGGCGCAACGCTTGGTCACGGAGCTGACGCACACGCTCGTGAGAAATGTTCATGGATTCTCCCACTTCACGGAGTGTCTGCGGCGCTTCTTGGTTGATACCGAATATGCCGGCAATAACTTTGGCTTCGCGTTCTGGGAGTTGCTCCATCAAATCTTTTGCCAGTGTTTCCACACTCTGAATTTCGGAATCCGCTTCTGGGTTGCTGGCAGTACCATCTGCAAGCACTTCAGCATAAGTGGCTTTAGAATCAGCCTTCAATGGACTATCAAAAGAGACACCACGTTGGCCAATCTGAATTAATTCGCGAATATCTTCGCCAATTTCCTTCCCGCGGGACTGTTCGTGCAATGCCTTGCGCACACGTAGATGCTGGTTGGCAGGCAAGCGAATCAAGTTTCCTTGCTCATTAATGGCGCGCGTAATGTAGGCTTTAATCCACCACACACCATAACTGATAAACTTAAGACCACGAGTATGTTCAAAGGATTCAATCGCGCGAACAAGGCCCATTGCACCTTCACTCACCAAGTCTGGGAGTGGTATTGGGCAACCGCGGTATTGAATAGCCACTTTAAGCACAAACCGCATATTTGCGGAAATTAATCTTTTTCGGGCAACTTTATCGCCTTCTTTTGCTTTTTGAAAAAGGATTTGCTCTTCTTCGCGGGAGAGCGGTGCTGTTTTTCGAATATCTTCAAGGTAGCGTTTAAGCGTAGTATCTGTAGAGTCAATATGCATTTAGAAGTCCTTTAATCCAACAATCAATAATATCACATTTTCAAAAAGCAAGGAGTATGCCAAGAATGTAAACATTTCGATATTTTCGAGAAACGCAGAAATGGCCTGCTATTCCAAAATAGAATGTATAAAAAATATGACTATAAAATAAAACAAGTCATATTAAAATGACTTGTTTGACAAGCCTATTTGCTGGTGCTCATGATTAGTGAATGTGTGTTTTTCCTCTGTTGGGTCTAGATTAGTGTAAAATGATATATTTAGGCCACTATGTCTATAAAAGAACCCGATCAATCGGTATGGAATCGTTTTTGGAACAGCAAAAACGATATTTCCAAGGTGTATCCTTCTTCTCCGACCGTTTTCCAGACGATCGACAAGCATTTCAACTTGGAAGGAAAGCTCATTTTGGAAGTGGGTGCCGGGAGTGGTCGTGACAGTGCTGAATTGGCGCGGCGTGGGGCGACGGTCTATGTTTTGGACTATGCCGAAGGCAGTCTTAAAATTGTGAATGGCTTGCGTATTCGTGAAAATTTAGACTCGAATTTGCATCTTATTCGTGGTGATGCTTTCCGGGCTCCATTTCCCGACAATACTTTTGATTTGGTGTTTCATCAGGGGCTGGCGGAGCATTTTACAAAACCGCTTCCGTTGCTCAAAGAAAATTTTCGTATTGTAAAGCCCGGTGGCTATTGTCTTTGTGATGTGCCTCAGACTGTGCATCCCTACACCGTGATTAAACATATTTTGATTGTTATGGATAAATGGTTTGCAGGTTGGGAAACTCAGTTTACCATGCCGGAGTTGAAAGCGTTGATGAATGATGCTGGTTTTAATTGCATGTATTCTTATGGCGATTGGATGCGCCCCAATTTTTGTTACCGGATGCTTCGAGAAGCGGCTTTCCGAATTGGAGTTGAACTCCCAAAATATCCTTTTGCGGGCTCAGCTTATCAAAAAGCAAAGGATGCGATTCTTGATGCATTGGAAACTGTTCCTGTGATGCATTACACACAACTTTCTATTGGGGTTCTCGGACAGAAGCCTAAGGTTCGCCCATGAAAATTCTGGTGCTGAACTATCGAGACCGCATGCATCCCGAAGCAGGTGGTGCAGAACGGCATTTGCACCAAGTTTTTGGACGTATTGCAAAGCAAGGCCATGAAGTGGTTTTGTTTACGACGCATTTTAAAGGCGCTTTGGAACGTGAATGGGTGGATGGTATTTTAGTGATCCGTTGTGGTGGGGACTTGTTGTTCCAAATAACGGTGCTGAGAAATTTTAAAAAATTGGATGCCGAATTTAATTTTGATTTCATTTATGAAGATCTAAACAAGCTCCCGTTGTTTACCCCATTCCTCACACGCAAACCACATTTAATACAAATTCATCATTTGTGGCGCAATTCCATTTTCCGAGAAATCTTTTTCCCGATTGCATTTGGTGTCTGGCTTTTTGAAACATTGATTCCTTTATTGTACCGTAAAAGTCATTTTGTGACAGGGGGCCCAAGTACTGTAAAAGAGTTGATGCAACTGGGGATTGATAAAAATAGGATCTCTCTGGTTTATTATGGTGCGGATGGGTTGCCTTCGGGATATGTGCTTCCTTCTGAGAAAGAGAAGTTTTTCTTGTGGTTATCGCGTGTGCATCGCTATAAAGGAATTTTGATTGCATTGGATGCTTTTAAAATTTTCATGCAGAGAAATCCAGAGTCTGGGATGCAGCTTCGCGTGGCGGGAGATGGTCCGTTGCTTGCAAAGCTTCCTGAAATTCTGAAAAATATTGGAATGCAAGACCATGTTGTTTTAGAAGGACGTGTTTCCGCTTCTCGTAAAACAGATTTGTTTGCTCATGCGCTGTGTCTCTTGCAGACGAGTTACAAGGAAGGCTGGGGCTTGACTGTTATTGAGGCGGGTGAAACAGGTACTACGACTGTCGCTTCTAATGTCCCTGGTTTATGTGATAGTGTTGTGGACGGGAAAACGGGTCTGCTTTTTCCCCTTTATCCTCAGGCCGCGGAATCATGTGCCATGGCGATGGAACGTATTTACAAAGAGGTAGAACTGCGTAAACAACTAGAAGCAGAAGCTCAAAAGTGGGCATCCACTTTTAGTTGGGATCGGGCGGCCCAAGAATCTTTAGCTTTGATACAGGAATTGGCAGGTAAAAAGTGAGTCCACGGATTAAAGCCACTGTTGTTTTTTTTCTCAAGTGTCTTGTCACCTTGGTTCCTGCGTATTTTGTTTATAAAAATATAACGAGTACACCTGGGTGGGATTCCAGTGATCTTGAGTCTTTGTTTCTTCGCATGAATTATTGGCCATTGATAATCGCCTGCGGTTGTTTGGTTGGGTCCAATTTTACGGGTTGTTATCAATGGAAATTGTTGCTCGAGCGTCAAGAGGTACGCATGCCCTATGTTCAGCTGGTGAAGCTCTATTTTGTGGGTTTATTTTTCAATAATTTTATGCCGGGGAATGTCGGCGGAGATGTAAAAAAAGTTTATGACATTCGCATGCAGGGAGGTCAGACTTCTATTGGTGCGGGTTTTACCGCTACCTTTTTTGATCGTCTTTTTGGTTTGTTCTTTTTAAATGTCTTGGCGTTGGTTGTGGGGGTTTTGTTCTTTATCTATGACCCGGAACAGCGTTGGTTTTTGCTTCCTTCGTTGTGGGTTTTCCTTGGCTTTTGTGCATTCTTCGCGGCGTTATTTAGCAGAAGATTGGGTCGCATTTTGAGTAAGGGCTCCAGTAAGATTTTCCCGGTACGAGTTCAGGAACGTTTTTTGCGCATGCAAGATCGGTTTCAATCTTTTCGAGAGGGGCGTTTGTGGTGGCACATTACGCTTCTGTCTGCGTTCACACAGGTCTTACGAGTGTTAGTGCATTTCTTTTGTGGTTTAGCTCTCGGTTTGGATATTGCTGTTTCTTGGTATTTTTTCTACATCCCCATGGTGGCGGTGGTGAGTGCGCTCCCGATTTCCATTGGTGGTTTTGGCCCTCGCGAATTGCTGGCACAGTCTTTGTTTGCCAAAGCCGGGGTGCCTAGTTTAGAATCGGTTTTTATCCAGTTGCTCGCCTATTTTACAAGTTTAGTCGTAAGCCTTTTGGGGGCGTTCTTTTTCCTTACGGGGAAAGGGGCGCGCGTAGAGTCTTCTTCGAATGTAAAAAAATTGTCGTTAGAGTAAAGGGCACCTCTAAAAATTCTTTTTTTATGGAATCGACTGTGACACATCGCAATAGTTCGTCGCTCAAAGTGGCGAATAACGCAATTATTGGCCACTTTTCGCTTCTGCTCTTGCTCGGTCTCGCTCAATTTCATGGCCATAAACCAATTTTTAGAGGTGCCCTAAAATAATTTCCGACTTTTCATTTTTGGTGCGTTTAAAAAGAGTCCCTCCTTGGGGCTCTTTTTTTGCATAGGTAAAAGATGGATACAGAGAATCTTTTAAAAGGACTTAATTGCGATCAACGTGCTGCGGTTTTGCATGATCATTCTACTGGAGGGCCTCTCCTGATTTTGGCGGGGGCTGGTTCTGGCAAAACGTCTGTGCTCACGCGGCGTATACAATATCGCATCGCTTCGAACGTTGCGCCGAGTTCCATTTTAGCACTGACATTCACAGCAAAAGCGGCCGCAGAGATGGCGGAGCGGGTACAAAAATTATTCCCAGATGCGGGCGTAAAGCTCTGTACATTCCATTCGTTGGCGTTGTCTTTGTTGCGGGAAAAAGTAGAGGGGGAGTATTGTTGGAAAATGATGGGTTTCAAAAAAATGCCGATCCCTACGGAAGGCACTGGAATCAACTTTTCGAATGCTTTGGTGCAATGTGGACTTTCGCCAGATTGCTTGGATAGAGACGCCTTATTTTCTCCTGATCTTTCCCCTCGCACAGAGCGCCGCTTAGGGCCTCTTCGAAAATCCATCTTTGAATTGGGGAAAATTGTTTTTGAGGATTTGATTTACTTCGCGATTCAGTTACTCGAAAATAATGAAAACGTGCGAGCGGTAGTTCATGCCCGTTGGGCAGAAATTATGGTGGATGAGTACCAAGATATTAATTCATCTCAGTATCGTTTGATACGTGCCCTTTTGGGAAATAGAAAAAATCTTTTTGTGGTAGGGGATGATGACCAAGCAATCTATGGATTTCGTGGGGCTGATATTGGTAACATTTCCCGTTTTCGTAAAGATTTTCCGGAATGCACTCTCATTCGATTGGAATGGAATTATCGATCCGTTCCACAAATTTTGAATTTGGCGAATCGCATTTTTGTGAACAAACCCCCATTGCTCCGCAAAACGCTTCGTGCAGGGAGTTTACGGAACGATGCCTTATTTAAGGAAAATCGAAAACCAGAATTATGGGTGAGTTTAGACCCAGAACAGGAACTGCTCCAGGTTGTGCAACGTATCAAAGAAATGCGTTATGATTATGATTTGCCTTGGCAGGCTTTTGCCATTTTAACGCGCTTTAATCGGCAGCGTCTTTACTTTGAACGAGCTCTTGGAGAATTAGGAATCCCCATTCGAGAGGAGGAAACAGAAACGGCTCCTACGGTGGATGGTGTTTATGTGGAAACGGTACATGGATCCAAAGGATTGCAATATCCAGTCGTGTTTTATGCGGGGTTAGCGGAACAATTGACCCCTGCCGAAGTTCAAGGTAAAAGAAAGGAACGAAAAGCCCAACTCGAAGAAGAACGTCGCTTATTTTATGTCGGGGTGACGCGAGCCGAGTCGGCCCTTGTTTTGTTATATTGCAGGCAACGTCACTGGAAAGGGCGCCTTGTTCATTTTAAGCCCTCAAGGTTCCTACAGTGTCTGGACTCGCCTCTTTTGGAGACCCCTAGTATGCCTATATTTCTGTTCCGAATTAAGATTGTACTTCAGATTTTGTTGTACCTGTTGACGGCTTTCTTCCCTTTATTCTTTTATCATTTTTTTTGCAAGAAATCAGTGTCTGCTTGGGTCGATCAGAAAATTCAGCATTTTGCACGAGTGTGTCTAAAATCTTTTTATCTCGATTTGACGGTGGAAAATCAGGCTTTGCTCTCGAAGGTAGATTGGTCTCGGCCTGTAATTGTGGTGGGAAATCACCAATCTTACATGGATGTTCCGGTGATTTTTGCGGCCATTTCGCGGACGATCGGCTTTATTGCTAAAAAAGAGCTGACCTATATTCCATTTTTGGGATTTTGGATGCGCAAAATCAAGTGTATTTTCATTGACCGTAACGATTCTGGTGCAGGAAAAGCGTTGCAGAAACGGCTGAAAACGACCAAAGAAATTCCCCACATATTCATATTCCCTGAAGGAACCCGTAGCAAAGATGGACAACTCCACGCTTTCAAGAGTGGCGCCTTTCGCCTTGCTTGCGATCTTCATGCAACGATTCTCCCTGTGGCAATTGAAGGGACGCGGGAATCTTGGGAAACTCGTAAGGATATGCATCGTAAACGGGCTCGGGCGACTATCTTGGAACCCATTGATGTTGCCGCTCTGCTTGAGGCGGGCCCAGTGAATCCGCGTGTTGATCTTCTTCCCGTTATTCGGGAACGCATCGCATCCGCCCTTAAAAAATGAAAATTTGAATTTTTCTGAAGCTCTAGTTGAGGCTTGAAAATACCACTAATAATATTTTAGCATGTCAAGGGGGTGATGAAAATATTCCTGTTAATAACCTGTGCAAAATATTTTGAACTAGGGTGGTGTACAGTGGATATTGGTAGGCATAAGAGGTGCCAGTAGAAGCAAAAAAAAATAAAAATGCTTAAATTGATTTAAAAACGCCAAAGTTGAGATATCTTGCGAAAAAAAAGCAATAGTCTTGTAAGCTTTTCTTAAATTCTTTCTCATAATCTGGTTTTGATAGAAAATCTTTAAATGTTGCTTTGGGTTGGTTGTGGATAACGTTCTTTTTTCGATACATGAAACTCCGAATTTTTGGGAAGGCTGCTTAGCGGCTTTGCGGCATATACTCTCGGAGTCTGCTGTTGAAATGTGGTTTGGGAATATCCGTTTTGAGGGCTTTTCTGAGGATGGTTGTGCCTTGTTGGTTGCTGGGAATAGTCTCGCGGCCTCTTGGGTAGAATCTCACTACCGTGATGCCCTTATTGCTTCTCTCAAAAAGATAGCCCCTTCCGTGGGTAATTATTTTATTCGGGTTTCCGAACAAAGTAAAGCTTCTCCTGTGCCTGTTTTAGTCCCTACTTGTCCTTTTCCTGCGGCAAAACCCGCCTCTCGAATTGCTGCAGAAGCTTTCGCCCGCGAAACCGATAAAATACTTTCGTCTTTTTACCCTTCTTATAGTTTTGAAAATTTTGTCGAAGGGGATTGTAATCGTATTGCTTTTACTGTGAGTCGTACGGTTGCGGAGAATCCGGGTGGTAATCAAATGAATCCGCTGGTACTTTATGGTGGTACCGGTGTGGGTAAAACTCATTTGCTCCAATCTATTGGACGCTATGCGATTACCTATAAAACGGCTACTAAAGTGGTTTATCGTACTGCGGAACAGTTTCTCAAAGATTTTGTAAAAATGTCTTTTGCGAAAACGGATCGTATGCAAGTGGAACGAGAGTTTCGGGACACTTATCAAGAAGCCGATATGCTTTTGATTGATGATGTCCAGGTGCTCGCCGGTAAGGAACGTTCCCAAGAGGAATTGTTTAAGTTGATAAGCCGTCTCATGTCTCATCGCAAACAGGTGATTTTCTGCTGCGACCGTCGCCCTTCTGAGGTTCCTCAACTTTCCGAGCGGTTATTATCCCGTTTTGAAAGTGGAATGTCCGTTTCCCTCAACGCCCCCGATGTGATGACGCGCATTAGCATTTTGCGGCGCAAGGCGGCTTGCCTTAACATCCCGAAAGAGGATTGTGAGGCTATTTTTCAGTGGGTTGCTACGCACCAGGCTGGGAATGTACGCGAAATTGAGGGTTTGATTACCAAACTGCTCGCTTATCATGACCTTATGGGTTTGGATTGTAACTTGGAGACCATCAAACAGCTTTTTGGTGCCATGGAAAGCGAAAAAAATGATGGAATTATCCAAACGGTCAAAATTCGCTCCATTATTGACGCTACCGCCCTTGCTTTTGGCCTCGCTCCGGCTCTACTTTCTTCACAAACTCGAATTCAGGCCGTTTCTTTACCACGCAAAATTGCCATGTATCTTTGCCGAGAGATGACTCAGGAATCACTAAAAACTATTGGATTCCATTTTAACAGAGATTATGCTACGGTGATTGCGAGTGGGAAGTCTATTGAGCGTCGCCTCTTGGGAGATCCTGCCTTGCAGGAAAAAATTCAAGAAATTAGATTAGCCCTCCAGTCCTAAATTGCTGCCAAATCGTGTGATATGAACTTCTAAGCCCGCTTCCATTCAATTTAATGGCTCAAAAGAGTATAAATTTAGATGTGTCTTGACTGAGTGTTTTGGGTAAAGTTTTAGTGTCTGTTTTAAGGGATTCGGCGGTGGTCAATATGAGAGACAAAAATGTTCGCGGATTTACTTTAATAGAGGTCCTTGTCGTGGTCGCTATTATTGGCATATTGTCTGCGGCAGGCGTGGCTTCGCTGCGAAATGCGGTTATCAATAGCCGCGTTAAAGACGCTTCCTGGAATATGGCCTCGTTTATGGAAAGAGTTTCTACAGCGACTAAACAAACGGGGGATTCTCTTTGCGTGGTGGTCTCGGGAAAAAAGTTATATGCTCGCTTATATGTGGGTGGAGCTTGTGGTGGTGCCGCTCGTGATTCTTTTGAAATCGAAGGCCCCTTTGTTGTCGCTACGAGCTTGCATAGCATTACCTCGGCGGTTTCTTTTGCGGGGACCCCCGTCAATTGGGGCGTGACCACTTCTCCTGCCGTATTTGCGCCCCATATTGGCATTAGCAATGTCATTGGCGAAGGGTGTATTCTTGCGAACTACAAATCCAGTGATCATTATGCCGCTGTCGTAAAATCGCGGAAAGAGAATTCGTTTCTCGCCTTCATGACAAAAGATGGGGGGACCACATGGGAAAAATTATAATGAACCCGCACTTCTGTTCAAAAAAAGGTTTCGGCATCATAGAAATTTTGGTAGCAACAGCCGTGCTTGGCTTTTTGTTGGTAGCGTTGAATATCCTCCAAGGAAGCAACCGAGATTCTTTGTTACGCATTCGTGCTCGCGATGGTGCCAGTGTGGTGGCACAGGAATTGATTGATTCGTTAGCGACCTTGGGAATGGCCTCTGTGCCTGCAACGAAGGGGACACCCCTAGCGCTCCAAAGGGTGCGCACATGGAAAGGGACTCCCGGACTTATTAGCCATATCATGACCGTTCATTACGATGTGACCATCGATGTTTCTGATGATTCCACTTACCGGAGCTCGGAACGCTCTGTTTATGATACTCTGCAGCATGTTTATGCGAAACGTTTAGAAGTGAAAGTGAGCTGGCCTTTTAAATCGAGTACCCAGTCCATATCCATGTCGGGGGTGATTCGATGAAAAAAGGTTTTACTCTCATAGAGCTTCTCGTGTATATGGCACTCCTAGGCATTATTGTTCTGGTGGCGGGTGAAGCTTTTAGCAATTCCACCAAATTCCGTGTGCGCACACAAAGTATGCTGGAATCCTCCGAAAATGCGTCGAAGCTCGCTGCGATTTTCAAGGAAGACTTGTCTCAAATGGGGGCGAAGTCCTGGAAAACGATTTCTGCGGCGGCCACGGATCCTGATCTTTTTGATGTGGATTCTAAGGTCTATATCGATTTGAATAATACAGACACTGCCAAAGTGGACAAATCCTCTTATATCCTCACATCGACGGGAGACTTGGATTCTATTGATTTTCGTAAAATGGAATACACGGCGACGGGCGTTTTCTTAGCGGTGCGGAATGTGGCGTGGTATGTGAAGGACAGCACCTTATGGCGTAGCTGTCAAACGTTGAGTGGAACGGAAAATGGGGATTGCCCCACGAGTGCGACCTCTGTGGTTCCTGTGAAAATGGCAGATAAAGTGGCCAAGTTTAACATTACGCCTGCAACTCCAGGGATATCTTCCAGCGCATCTACTTCGGATGTGTTGTTCCCGGCATCTAGTTCTTCAGGGTTCCGTTTGCTACCCCGTGATGGGATGACGGATAGTTTATATTCTGTGAAAGTAAATCCGGATACTGGTGGAGTTACAGTGACAGTCTCTGGGTTTACGACCAATTTTGATGCGGCAGCAGCAACACCCAGTGGAAAAAAGGCAAATCAGGTTTTTGTGGGCCCGGCGGTGACGGCAGGATCCACTGGCACATGGAGTGGCAATTGCAAGGAATTCACTTTTATTCCGC
>DBTP01000007.1 GCA_002307115.1 Fibrobacter sp. UBA1313
GGGTTGGGTTTAAGTTTTTCTCGATTTGGCGCGGATGATATTCCCTGGATTAAAGAAGGCGAAGCCATCCCGGAGGGTAGTGAGTACAATACCCTCAGTATTGCAGATTACATATTCACCATGGCCTGGGGCAAACGTTTTGGCAAGTTGGATGTGGGTGTTTCTTTTCACGGCTTGTATCGCGAATTAGATCAAACTGGTTGGGGCTTTCGTGGGGATGCGGGGGCGCGTTATCGATTATTTTCGGGGCTCTCTTTGGCGACATTCCTCAAGGGTTGGACATCTTCGGCAGCCACGTGGGAATCGGGCACTTATGAGTACAGTTCTCCAGAACTTTATGTGGCAGGGCGCTATGATCAACCCATCTCTTATTTTTATGGCACTTTGAGTCTTTTGTGGCAGAGTGCGGGCATTTTTCATAGGGAAGATCGTGATTTAGACTGGGATGGGGAAGCCAATGGCGGTCGTTTGTGGGATGATCCCGGTGATTGGTTCTTGGGAGGCCGTGCGGGGGCTGAATTTATTTTTGATTTTGGGCTTTCTTTGCGGATGGGTCTTGCAAGTATCGGCGAATTGCAGAGCTGGACGGCAGGCGCTGGTTTGGAACTTTCTAATTGGCTCAAGGTGGATTATGCTTTTGAATCTCACCCCGTATTGTCTGCTGTGCATCGTGTGAGTATTTGTGTGAGTCCTGGATTGTTTCTGCATCCTCCACATAAGCCTACGGTGATTGCTCCTTCTGCAACGCAAACCAAGGCTTCTTCCGTATCGGAATTAGAACCCACAGAAGAGGGGTCTCAAATCGAGAAGCCTGAGGCAGAATCTTCGGGCGGGGTACATTGGGAAGAGTAAAATAGGCTATATTTTGCTTTATGAGCGAATTGAAGAATTATCGAGAAGTTGGCATTTTTGATTTGTTATCCGCACCACTGAATCCTATCGGGGCTTTTGATGCGGAACAGTTTAAAATTGACGCTCAAGTATTGTTATCGCAAGGTTCAAAACATGTGGCTGTAGATCTCACGGGACTCGATTTCTTATACAGTGATGCGTACAATGCTTTTATGCAGTTTCAGCAGGCATTATCTAGAGTCGAAGGCACTCTCGGCATACTTACCAACAACAAGATTATTATTGATGGTTTACATCGTGCGGGTTTAGACCGCAGTGTTCATGTCTTTCGTGAAGAAGCCGCCTTGATGGGTTATTCCATTAAGGAGCCGGTCATCGAAGAAAAATCGGAAATGTTGGCTTCTACACAGGCTGCTTCTGAAAATGCTCTCACTACAGAGAACGAAATGTTGAATGTTACGGGTCGCAAACGAGCTTCGGGTCGATTTACCAAAAGTTTCAATGCCATTTGCGATGACCCTAACGATTGCAAAATTAGTGGAGGGATGCAAAGGCCCTTCCTCGAAGATGAACCCGGTTCCCATGTTTGGATTGGGGTTGTTCTTGTGATGCTGGTTTTGAGTGCTACAATTGCCTTTTTAGTGCTTCGATAATTTTTTTTATGCCGGTTGAATTTCGGGAATATCGGGGGTTTAAAAGAAAACACCCCACTCATCGAAAGGTTCCTTTATTTCGAATTCTCTTTTTGGCAATTGTTGTTTTTTTCTTGTATTTTCAAGGGACGTTTCATCGTCTTTATTACCAAGTTTTTCCCCTCGTCGTCCGTCCCCCTGTGTCCGTAACGCCTGAGACTTTGGCTTGGGATCAATGGTGCGAAATGCATCATGGAAAGCCTTTTCCTTTACAATCCGGTATGGGACAATGTTCTTGGGTGCTCAATAGCGAAAACTCGCCAGTGCCCGATTTTCCTTTAGTTCGTTATGTGGTATCCGAAGACTCGTTGCCATACCCACTCAAATTGCATTGGATGGGTAAAATAAATGATTTTGAAAAACCCTCTCTTTTTGGATTCCAAACGGATCATTTGGAACGTTGGTTTTTTCATGTGCCTCTTGGAGATACTTCTTTTGTGTGGGTGGCAGACAATGGGTGTCGTTTTCCAGGGCCTTGCCCCGTGAATCCATTAGAAGGAGGGGTTCTCTCCATCTCTGAGGACTTTGACTTTGAAGGCCGCGAATCGCTTTTGATGAAAGATCAGTTTATGGGCATTGGGGAATCTCCCGTTTATCCGATTCTGCCGGGTCGTGTCGTTTCGGTTTCTAAAGAGGCTTCGGGGTATACTGTAGAATTGGATCATGGAGGTAATTTGATGACGCGTTCTACAGGTCTTTATTCTTTGGGTGAAGGCATTGCCCTTGGCGTACAGGTAAGTTCACTCATGGCGATTGCAAGGCTTGCACCAAAAGACAGCGCTACGTTTAATTTAGAAGTGATTCGTAATGGAAAATTTGTGCGATGGGATGCTTTTTTTTCTGAGGCACATCCGGTCCCCGATAGTCTATTTGCTACATTCCGAAAAGGAATAGGATTTTAATGCGCCTCATTTTCTTTTTTCTTTTAGCCACTTTTTCTTCCCTTTGGGTTGGGTGTTCTCAATCCGATGATGGACCAATTTCTTTGTACCCCGATGGTTTGGAAGTTGGGGGAACCGGTTATGTTCTTACCGCCATTTTAGATTCAGGGAATCGCTTTCATCTTTTAGATGATACGCTTGTTTTGCATCTCGATAGTATGTGGACCCTGACGAATTGTTTGCTCTCGAATATCGAAGTGAACGATTCTCTTGTGGATTCCGTGTTGACTCTCACCATTAAGTTGGTTTTGAGTGCGAGAGAAGACTCGGATTGCCCGGCTCCCTTTTTCCGCCCAGATACCACGTTGCACTTGCCTATCAAAGAGGAGTGGAAAAGGGCACGCGAAATACGTGTAGAAGGCAATGCGGTCAATGAATTGTTAAAAGATACCTCCGCTGCTGCTGCCACCACATTTAAGGATTCTATTTTGCTTCGGTCGGGTTCTTTTTCTTTGGATACGGTGGTAACGTATTTAGATTCTTCTTTTAAGGATCATCATAATTTTCCAAGGCGTGCAGGGGTGAATGAGGGCGTCCTCTTCCTTGTCGATTCCATTCATGAAACTTCTTATGCCTGGCAATCGATGGATTCTCATTGTAAAAAAATTCACGATGCTTGTGATGTGGTGCCAGATACTCTTTGGCCCTCGGCTTGGATTGCGGAGGATACGGCCTTTGTTCCTGTGCGCTTGACGTGCGCTAATGATTCTACGGTGTATTGTTTGAATGCTGATTGGGTCAACGATTCCACGAATTTGAGCGAAGCTATTTATGAGCATAAGGACACTACGTGGTACGTTTCTAATTATTACCTAGAAAAAATTCCAGAATGTGCGAGTCTCAACAGGGGTGACTTTTCAGCCAGTCTTCATCCTGGGTATTCTTCAAAATTTTCTCGTGAACTTTATATCCCTGCAAAAAACGAATATTCTTGTGGGCCTGCAGGACTTCCTCAATGGCTTGCCATTAATTTGTCTACACAAGAAGAAATTCTAGATTCGGCAACAACGACTGCGTTAGTGGAACAATGGTATTTGGCGACTGTTGGAGATGAACTATGAAAAAAGAATTGATGCAATTACCGCTTTTGATAACCATGGGGGACCCCAATGGGGTGGGCCCTGAAATTTGTTTGCGTACGCTTTCAAAAAAACAAAAAAATGTAGTGCGGCCAGTGGCGATTGTGGGTGACTATAAAGTCTTGTGTAAAGCGGCCGACCTTTTGAAAATAAAAAAGAATTTGATTCTTGTGAATGAACCAGAATCGGTTGCTGCAGCAAGTAAATTGGGAATCCCCGTGTTAGAGGGCGGCATTCAATTGGGTGAATCGGTGAAGCCAGGCAAGATTACCAAAAAAGCGGGTGCGGCAAGTATCGGCTGGGTGCACCTTGCGACCCAATGGGTTTTAGATCAGCGCGCTTCTGCTGTGGTGACGGCTCCGCTTTGCAAAGAAGCTGTGGAGCATACGGTACCGGGGTTCCAGGGACATACAGAATACATTGGTGAAATGTGCGGAGACTCTCGCCCCGTACTTGCTTTAGTGCATAAAAATTGGGTGGTCGCACATGTGAGTACACATGTGTCCCTCAAAGAAGCCTGTGATCGCGTAAAGCAAGACCGTATTTTGAAAGTGGGCAAACTACTCCAAGATTTTCTTGTGCGTTATAAGGGTTCTAAGAATCCCAAAATTGGTGTGGCTGGTTTGAATCCGCACGCAGGGGAAGGCGGTTTGTTTGGCGACGAAGAAATTCGCGAAATTATCCCCGCTGTGAAAACGCTTCGCAAAATGAAAATCAATGCGATTGGCCCGCTTCCAGGGGATGTGGTTTTTCCGCAACTTCGTGTGGGTACTTTTGATGGCGTTATCGCTATGTACCATGATCAAGGTCATGTGGTTACCAAAACGCTCCTTTTTGACTTGGGCGAAAAAAGAAAAACCTGTGGTGTTAACACAACGCTTGGTCTTTCTGTGGTGCGTACGAGCGTAGATCACGGAACGGGTTTTGATATTGCCTGGAAGGCTAAAGCCGATGAACACTCTTTGTGCGATGCTTTGGAACTCGCTGATTTGCTCAAACGGAATATGCCATGATTGACTACACCTTTTCGGAATCTATTGCAAAAGAAGATTGGACTTTAATTCTCAATTGCTCCATTTATCAGGAATGGATTGCGAAAGTTCAAAAAAAATTTAAAATTTCTGCGATTCATTTTGCATCGGTGGATTTCTTTGCCAAACGCCATGAACCCTTGTTCATTAAGTTGAATGCGGTGGCAACTCTCCCCGATGGTAAACTCGTGCATGGTGTAGTCTTTGTGCGAGGCAATGCGGTGGGCGTTCTTGTGGTGCTGCGCTCCGAAGGCAAACCTTATTTACTTTTGGTAGATCAGCCGCGTTTCCCGATTGGCAATGATCACTCCTTAGAAATTCCAGCGGGCATTCTCGATTGGTCTCGTGATTATCGCAAGGTAGCTCTCTCTGAATTGAAAGAAGAGGCACTCATGGATGCGGACGATTCCGAACTTATTGACCTCACTGCATTTTGGCATGAGCCAGGGGTGGAGGGTTTTGCGGGGAGTTGCGGAGTTCTTGATGAACTCATTCGTTTGTACGCCATTGAGCGCACGGTGACCAAAGAAGAGTTACGCGCGATGGATGGTAAAGATCAAGAATACATGGAAGAAAATGAGTGGATCAAAACTATTGTGCTCCCTTATGAAGATGCGGCTCATCAATTTGTAGATGGGAAAAATTTGATCGCTTTGTTTATGTACGAGCGTTGGCTGCGTGCTCAAGGGCGCTCGCTTTGATTGCTTCTAAGAATCGCAGAAGTTCTGCACTTTTTAAAAGCGGCCACTGGTCGCTTTCTTTTTGCCCATTATCGAGGCAGCGCATGACCTCAAGGGCTTCGTATTGGTAACCGTTTTCATTGGGGTTTGCGGGTATGGTTTCTACGTCGCCGGATTCCCTGGTAAGCGTAAGCGCGCAAGGCATGTGAAAACTGCGATGCATACGAAGAGAGCCTTTGGTTCCCGTAATAAGAGCTTCTGTTTCGAGATTTTCTGCAAACGTACAAATTAATTTTGAAATAACTCCGTCTTTATGTTGGCAGATTGCTTCCGTGCTCATATCAACGCCAGAGGGCGCTATCGTTGATGTTGCCAAAATTTTTTCCGGGTATCCGAAAAGGGTGAGGGCGAGGAATGCGGGATAAATGCCGATATCCGCAAGTGAACCGCCCCCGAACTCCGGATTGAATAAGCGACTTTGAGGATCGTATTTGGCAACAAAACCAAAATTAGCGGTGAGTTGTTTGGGTTCTCCGATCACTCCTGATTTTATCCATTCTACGGTTTTGAGGTAAGAAGGGATAAATCTTGTCCATAAGGCTTCCATGAGAAACAAATTTTTTCTGTGAGCGAGCGCAGTCATGATTGTCACTTCATGAGAATTCAAAGCAAATGGTTTTTCGCAAAGAACGTGTTTCCCTGCTTGAAGCGCTGCAATCGTATGTTCAAAGTGCATATGGTTGGGACTTGCCACGTAAATAATATCGACTTCTGGATCGTGAATCAGTTCTTCGTACGAACCGTAAGCTTTCGCAAAACCAAATTTTTTGGCGAAGTCTTTTGCTTTCTGTAGCTCGCGGGAAGCGACCGCATAACGTTTGGCTTGGAAATTTTCGGCAAGCCCGATTGAGAATTTCTGGGCAATGTGCCCTGGGGCGACAATGCCCCAGTTCCAAGTTTTCACTTGGGCATGATTATTTTTTTTGGAATAGACCATCCAAGGTCGCTTTGAGATGATCGATGCTTGCGGGCGTGAGTTCCCCATAGCGATAGAAGGATCCATCAGAGTTCACTAAGAATACCACAGGAACGTAACCCGTGCCATAGGTAGGACCAAACTTGCCGTTCACATCTTGGAAAATAGGAATGGTCGCGTTCAATTGATCCATAAACAAACGCACATCGTTTTTCTTGATGGTGCCGCCGATAGCAATCCCTATACCAGTGAGTCCTTTTGGCTCATATTCCTTGATGATTGATTGAATCATCGGAAATTTATCTTGGCAGTGGGGACATTTGGGGCTAAAATAAAAGATGAGTAGTGGGCGTTCGCTGAAATGGCTAAACAACATTCCTGGATCACTAATGCCGATGAGTGGCATGGAAAAATCCATTTTAAGTTTCGTACCTGTAGAATCTTGCATTAGGCTAATTTTTGCTTCTTCTTTTGGAGCAAGTTGAGCAAAAGAAGAAACAGCACAAACGGCAATCATCAAAAATAGAGGAAAAAGGAATCTCATATATACTCCTAAGAATGCCCTGTAAAATACAATGAATTGTTAAAAAAAGCGAGAAAAAAAAGCCTTTTTTACGGTCTTAAACGGTTGGGGAGACGTGGAAAAGCCCCCGTTTCACGCACATGAGGAAGTCCGCAAATCCAAGCCACGGAACGTTCCACTCCGAGACCAAAACCCGCGTGAGGCACCGAGCCATAGCGTCGAATGTCGAGATACCACGAATAAATGGCGGGCGCAAGTCCTTGTGCTCTCAGAGAGGCTTCAAGAACATCCAAACTTTCTTCACGTTGACCACCACCGATGATTTCGCCATAGCCTTCGGGTGCTAAAATATCCATATTGCGCACCACTTTCGGGTTTTCGGGGTCCTTTTTCATGTAGAAAGGCTTAATTTCTGTGGGGTACCCATACACGACGACGGGGCGTTCAAATTTACCGCTTATGATCGTTTCATCGGCACCGCCAAAATCATCGCCCCACTTGAATGGAGACCCTGAATCTTGGATGATTTGGACCGCTTCTGTGTAGCTAATTTTCGGGAACGATCCTTTGATTACCGCTTCTAAGGGCTTTGTGTCTCGCTCTAAAGTTTGAAGTTCATTTTTGCAACGCTCTAAAACGCGGCGAACAATGGCTTGTACCAAACCTTCGGCAAGTTCAATGTCTCCATCGAGATCCATGTAGGCGACTTCGGGTTCTACCATCCAAAATTCGGTGAGATGGCGGCGCGTGTTCGAATTTTCTGCGCGGAAAGTCGGGCCAAAACAATAGGCGCGTCCGACGGCTTCGCAGGCGGCTTCCATGTAGAGTTGCCCACTTTGCGAAAGGTACGCGTTTTCTTCGAAATACTTTGTAGCAAATAGAGTGCTAGAGCCTTCGCATTCATTGGCGGTAAAGATGGGAGCATCCACCAACGTGAAATCGCTATCATCAAAGTAGTGCCGAATGGCAGTGACAATCTGGTGTCGAATGGTGAGTATTGCTTGTTGACGAGCACTCCGAATCCATAAGTGGCGACGGTCCATCAAAAAGTCGGTACCATGTTCTTTGGGAGTAATCGGATAGTCTTCGGTTTTATGCACAACCTCAATATGATTGGCGAGAATCTCTACGCCGATCGGGGAATGCTCGCTCGCAATTACTTTCCCAGAAACGCGGATGGCGCTTTCTTGGGTGAGGTGCCGGATGGATTCAAAGTCTTCAACGGAGACATCTTGGATACCAGCTACCACTTGAACAAAACCAGTACCATCCCGAAATTGAATAAAGGAAACCTTACCAGAACCGCGAACGCGGCACACCCAGCCGGCCAGTTCTACATGTTGATCGATCATTTGGGGTATATGACGGATATAGATCTTTTGAAGCATACGCCAAAGATAGTTTTATCCTCTTAGTTTTCTTAGATTTGTGGCGTGGCTAAACGTATTTTCACAATAATTTTATTTCTGTCTTTAGCATTTGCATCTTCTTATGCAGATGGGGGAATTCCGTTGCCTCATCAATCTGCGAATCAGCCTAAGGGAATCAATGTAGGTTTGGGTTTCGGTGGGTTAAGCCCTAGTGGTAAATCTTGTAAAAACATGGGTGTTTGGCAGGGAATGGCTGAATACTTTTACACCGAGCGGATCAGTGCTGGTTGGGCGATCAAAATGTATGGCGGAAATTTGGATCAAGAGTATGCGTTAATTTATCAGCGATATCATATTCATGCGCGCATGCATTTCCCCATTTCAAAAAATTTTAGCTTTTATGTAAGCCCCATTATCGGGTTTGAAACCACGGATTTATCCAAAATTCGCGAAAATCAGGATGACGAGGCCTCGGCAACTTCCGTAGATACCGATGAATCCGCCCAGTGTAGCGATGAGTATTCTCTGAATGGGTTTTCGGCGGGGATAGACCTCGGCATGGGTTGGAAATTTGCTCCCAACTGGGGCTTAGTGAGTGGGTTCAACTATGACTATAATTCCTCTCCTGTAAGTCAGCTCTCTTTTACTGGGGGAATTGCTTACAATCTTCGAAATTCCTTTGGTTTTTTAGAAAAAAACTTTCTCGGTACTTGGCTTTCCCTAGAGTTGGTGGTTCACCACTACCTGGGGACGGATATCACTTCTTGGGGAAAATCGCTCCTACTAGGAATCAATCTCAGTATTTGATTCTCGATTGACATTTTTCCCTTCGTTTCTTATCTTTGGGCTCCCGAGTGATCGGGACCCTCCCGGATTCATGTGAGTTTGGGCGAAAGACCAAAGGGACTCAATAATGAGACAATATGAAACCATGGTAATCATTGATGCTATGATCTCCGACGATGGCATTGCTGCCGAAGTCCAGACCATCGCTGATAAGATTACTGCAGGCGGTGAAGTGCTTCGCCGCGATGATTGGGGAAAGCGCAAACTCGCTTACCTCATTAACAAAAAAACACACGGCTACTACGTGATTTTCTACTACAAAGCAGAAGCGTCCGTTGTTGCTGGTCTTGAGACTGCGTTCAAATTGAACGGCAATGTTCTCCGCTGGATGACCCTCGTTGATTATCCTATGACAGATATCATTTATGATCAGAATCTCGGACAAAGCACTGAAGAAGTGCTGTCGATTGATGCTGAAGATGGGGAGGTAGACTAATGTCTTTCGAAGAAAGAAAACCTAGTGGTCCGCGCATCCGTCGTAAGAAAACCTGTTGGTTCACAGAGAACAAGGTTCAGTTCATTGACTATAAGGATGAAAAAATCCTTCGTCGCTTTATTTCGGAACGTGGAAAGATTATTCCTCGCCGTATTTCCGGTACCAACGCGAAGTACCAGCGTATGCTCGCTGAAGCTATCAAGCGTTCTCGTCACATGGCTATTTTGCCGTTCGTTGCAGACAATCTGCGCTAAGGAGTAAATAATGGAAGTTATTCTCAAAGCCAATGTGCCGAACCTCGGTAAGATGATGGATGTCGTGAAGGTTAAGGACGGCTATGCCCGTAATTATCTCTTCCCACGCAAGTTGGCCCTGCGTGCTACTAAAGATGCTAAGATTGAGATCGAACGCAACCGTGAAGCCATGGAAGCCTTGTTCCAGAAGGAACTTGCTGCGGCTCAAGGTGTTGCGGGTAAGCTCTCTCAGGTGACTGTTAATCTGCCACGTCGCGTGGTTGAAGGGGAACGTCTTTATGGTTCCGTTTCTGCTTCAGATATTTCTGAAGCCATTACGCTTCAAGGTATTAAGGTTAACCGCAACCAAGTCCTTCTTGTGGAGCCCATTAAGCAACTCGGCGTTTATTCCGTGAACGTAAATGTTTTCGGTGACGTTGAAGCGACTGTTAAAGTGTGGGT
>DBTP01000048.1 GCA_002307115.1 Fibrobacter sp. UBA1313
GGAATGTAAAATATCAATTAGCTCTTCAAAATTCATGTTTAGAATTGTAGCTTTTTAGTGATTTGATAGAAGGCGTTTATATGGATTTTGACCAAAAATTGCAAGATTTGTTTTCGGAGGCTGGGAAGGGCTCTCTTTTTTCTAAAGCCGTTGTTGGATTGTTATATCCTGACGGTTCGCGGAAAGTGGTCTCGTTTAACACGACTGTAAATTCTGTGTTTGATATTGCCTCTTTAACTAAAGTGTGTCCCACATCCACATTGGCTCTGAAATTTATTCTTTCGGACGAGTTGTCATTAGATTCGCAGGTCATTGAGTGGATTCCAGAATTGAATACAAATTATCGGGAACAAATTTTAGTGCGTCATTTGCTTACACACAGTTTGGATTATCGTGTGCCCATGAGCTCTTTGAAAAATTTGCCACCACAAGAAATTCTCAATACGCTTTTTTCGTATCAGTTTGAAAAAGCTCCAGGATCCATTTTTAATTATGGGAATCCAGCGAGTATCTTGTTGGGTTTGATTCTCGCTCGGATGAAGGGAAAAGCGCTCAATGTGTTGGGAGAAGAATACTTTTTTGCGCCTCTAGGAATGATGCGTTCCGGGTGGAATCCACTTTCGCGCGTATTACTTGAAGACATTATTCCTACCGAAAAATGTCCTTGGCGCGGTCGAGATATTCAAGGGGAAATACACGATGAAAGTGCACATACTCTTTCTGCACTTTCTCCCGTGGGCTCGGCGGGCATGTTCTCTTGCGTCCCCGATTTGTTGAACTTTGTACAAATGATTCTTGGTGATGGCGAGTTTGAAGGTCGCCGCATTATGCCTAAAGGCGTTTTAAAAATGGTGTCTACAAATGCCATTGCGGATACGGTCCCCACAGAATGTACGGCTTTGGGCTGGGAACTCAATGCCACAAAATTTATGGGAACTCATGCAGGCCAACATGCCTTTGGTAAAACGGGATTCACTGGGGCGAGTATTGTGGCTGATGCAGATCGTAAAGCGGCGGTTCTCTTGCTGAGTAATTTCACATGGCCCACGAGAGAATCTTCTCCAGATCGCATTCACGCTTTCCGGGCACAACTCGCAGATTTATTTTTCCAAAGTTTGTAATCCTGGTTTCAAAATGCATTGAAAAGGCGCTGCAAAAACAGCAAAAAGAAAAAACCCCGAGTTTGAAATGCGTTATGACTCTTTGAATAAAAAGGTTTTACTCCCAAAGGACTTTGCGCGGGTTATTCGCAAAGTAATCGTCAAAATAGACACAAAATAAGTGACAAAAAATGGCGAATTTGTGATAAATTCTGCTGAAAATAAAAAGTCGTATGAATATTTCTTCAATAAAAGTATATTCATTTCCATGAAAAATCGATGCCAACAAATTCTGTTTGTTTTTATTTTTGCCGGTTCTCTTGTCTTATCCGGATGTTCTTCTGATTCTGATTCCGGGTTAGATATTTCCTATGGACTTCCTTGCGTAGAGCCTACAGAAACGACAGTTTCTGGCATAAAATTGCTGACGGTTATTGTCCCGAGTGCGTCTCGTATTGCTAAGAATATTCTTCACCCAGAAAAGGATTTGGCCTATTGTGGATTTAGTTATGGTTCATCCGTTACCATTACTAATGTATCCGGGGGAACGCTTTACCTCGATAGTCTTGATTTGGAAGTCGCTCGTACGGATGGCAAAGATGCCTTTGCAAGCCATGTGGTACTGGATTCTGCCATTACATTGGTAGATAGTGCAACGGTGGTTTTAGATGCTATTGGCGAAATACGTGCTGATAAAATGAATCTTAAATTTATGCAGGATCTATTGGAACAGACAGTTGCAAACGTGAAAGCAACACCGACCTTGTTTCTCCGTTTTGATGATAGTCATATCTGTCGCGAATCGGAAGGCTTTGTAGAAAAAGTACTTCTTGCAGGCGGTGTTTTTGTCTTTAAAACCACAAGTTCTGTGGTTGTTTGGATTATTGAGAATCCAAAAGATTTTGCAGATACGATTTTGCTGATTCTCAGTATTCTTCTCAAATGTATGTGATGATTACTGGTATTTGTGACCGTTGAACTGGATGAATCCTTCAATGTGTTCTTCATCGGGGTCTTCGTGCGTCCAATGAATGACTCCGCCTTCGTCATTCCATTCGTAGACCCCATAAACATAAACTTCATTTCCGAGCATGGAATCGGGAACCCTTTCTCCAATATCAATGTTGTGAGCAATGAGTAACGTTTGGCCGCTGGAGAGTTCAATGATAAAACGCTGGTGTTGATCTCCAGACGTATCGTCACTTAATAACCGAATGACGTTTCCCCGCACAAGCACTTGTAAATCATTTTCTTTATTTTCAAAAGCAGATTGAATTCTTTCGTCAGGGGTTCTTGTCTCTTCGAGAATGGAATCCATTGGGGTCGTCGAACTACTGCTTATGTTCGAGGAAAAAGAACTGGATGATTCTTCGTCTAGCGGGTGTTTTACGTTTGTGTCGCAAGAGACAAAAAGAAAGCTGATGCAGAGAAAAATGAATGCAAGAAATGTGTGAATCTTCATAAAGTACACCTCTAAAGACTGACGGTATTGATGCCTTCGGCACCTTGATCATGACACTCGGCTTGATCGCTCTTCGCCATTTCGAATGGCAAGCTATATATAGCAAAGTGTGCAGTGTCAGGTGGTTGCCTATAGCCTCTCGGAGCTCGCTCTGCGAAGCCTGTGTTCCAGAGTGAAAGCAGGCTTCTGGGACAATGTAAAAACAGGTTGAATTTGCTCGGAAAAAAGCTAAGAAATAGAACCTTGCGACGTTTCTGCGAGAGAAAGGCCTGCGGCATTTAAGAAGTGCTCGATGCAATTTCTGTGCATAATGGCCGCTTTGTTAAAATGGTAATAGTGAGTTTTTTTCTTTTCAGAGGAAATTCGAAAAGCATCACGCCACGTGTCTTTTTTGTACGACGGAAGTTTTAAACTATAAACACGCTCAATCAAGTTATTCCAGTCTTCAGATTGGTCCGTTTTCCTCTGCATGAGAACGGATTCTATTTTTGCATCGCCGCCGAGAACGTCTAAGTTGTCGTATGTTCTGGTTTTAAATTCTTCATTATTGCGAATGCATTTGAGCGCATATACCATTTGCTTAAAGGCTAATAAAAAATCTTTAGGATTATCGCGTATCATTTCCATACCGATCCCTTGATTTCGACTTAACCATTGGGGACGATACCGTAAATGCATATAGGGATAATCGGGTAAGTGCCCCATTCGTGCATGAGCTAAGTACACGACCCCGTTGTAGTCGCGCATGGGGCTAAACAGAGCGTATTGGCGCTGTAGAGGCTTATCTTCAAAGGAATAAAGGCGATCGAAATGTGTGATGTTTAAGGGGTGCCAACGTCCTTCATCAAATTCTTCAATAGAGGAATCAATTTCATTCACATACCAAGCGGGCCTTCCGATAAAAAACGTGTGAGCCCAAGAGTCTGCCAACACATGCATTCTTAAGCCCACTAGGTGTAAGTCTTTCTTTGTTTGGAAATAGTTTTTGGTGTGGTTTACCATATACTTGATGCTACTGCTGTTATTCAGACACATCAACCGAAATAGTTTTTTTTGTTTGTCATCTAATTCCCATTGTAAATAAGGCGGAAGGGTAGCTGTGTAAGGTGTTATTCCTTGAAATTGAATTTCGCCTTTGATATTACCGGGCAAAAGATGAAATGACATCCAGATTTTTTGCATTTGGGTCATTTGCAGAGGGGTCCACTTCGTGATTGCATTGGTGTTGCATTGTGAAAATTCAGTAAATGCCATTACAGTGGGCTGTGGTGTTTCTCGGAGCAAATCCCGTAATTCCGGTTCCACCATACTCGCATTGGAGTCATCGACATACTGAGCAGCATGCGCGAGAACTTGTGATTCATTTGTATTAAATCCCGCAAGTTTCGCTGCAAAAAATGTGGCATAATAATGAAAATCAAGATTCATAACAAGAGCTTCCAGAATTTTTAGAGACGGCAATAGAAATGCCATTGGATTTAGATTGACAGGTTGTAGAACGCGAAACGCAATGTGTGCGGCGAGACAGAACATGGTTTTGCCCCGCCTTTGAAAATTTATTCGTTTTTCGAACCTGAATAATCCCCAAATCCTGTTTAAAAATAGCCATAAAATTCTCACTTCTAATGATGATAGAAAGCTACCCTTTCTTAGAGAGCCTCGTCAATGTTTTTATTCAAAATGAGGTGCAATCTAGTTTTTTTACGAAAATCACAGACTTTGTAAGGAATTGAAGACATTTCATGTAAAACAATTCTTTGTGATTTTAAATAACGAAAATAGAAATCTGCAAAATTGCGGATATTCTAGAGATCCGCGTGCTTATATTTATCACTATGAATATCAAACTTCAGAAAGTACAGAAAAAAGTGGCATATCCCTTGGATTCCAAGTCAAAGAAGTGCTTGGCCGCTGCTTTGGGGTTAGCCTCAGCAATTTCTCTTGCGGGATGCGATTTGGGGACGGGAACCTCGGGGGCTATTGTGAATGTGAGCTCGTCTTCCACGGAAGGGGTTTCTTCGTCATCTTCTGAGGCACTCGCCGGAGTTATTGCGGCTCCCAGTTCGTCTTCTGTGGTGGAATCGTCCTCTTCGGAAACGTTAGCGGGTGTTATTGCCGATCCCGGATCTAGTGCTCTGGAACAATCGTCCTCTTCGAGCGTGATGGATACACTGGGTTACATCGAGCCTTATGTGACAGCGGGTGTTGTTATGGTTGAAGAATCCTCTTCTTCTGAATTTATCGAGAGCAGCAGTTCTTCCTCGGATTCTCAGATTTCGGTGGATCCGCTTAATTATGGGCCTCTGAGTGGTGATGTTATGATTGAGGATCCGATCACAGTGGATGTGGTGCCCCTTTCCTCGTCTTCCGAACAGATTGAGAGCAGTAGTTCTTCCTCGGATTCTCAGATTTCGGTGGATCCGCTTAATTACGACCTTTGAGTGGTGAAATTATGATTGAGAATCTGTCTTCTCCTACGGCTGAACCTGCAAAGCACTAATTTGCGGGAATTGGAGTTTTCTTGAATTTAGTTCTGAATCTTACAGAGCAATGCAATTTGCGTTGCTCTTATTGTTATTATGCGGAAACCCAGCCGGAACGGTTGTTCTCTATGAGCGAGGATACTCTGGAACGCGCCATTGCCTTGGGGTGGCAGCGCTCTCTGGATCTCGGGCAGCGGTTTCTGAATATTACGTTTTTCGGGGGCGAGCCGTTGTTGTGCAAAGAGAGCATCCTTTTGGGGATGGAGATGGCGCGGCGCTATCAGCCCAAAGATTCTAAACTCCGTTTTGCAGTGAATACCAACGGCACTTTGTTGGATGAATGCTCGCTGAATTTATTTGCGACAGAAAATTTTCGCGTGTTTTTATCTCTGGATGGCCCTCGGGAGATTCACGATGCGCAACGCTCGGGTGCTGATGGCACGGGGAGTTTTGATCGCATCGCGCCCTGGATTCCGAGACTCCTCCGTTTGGATACGGTGGTGATTCGCGTGATTACGAGGCACCATTTGAATGACATTGCGTCTTCAGTAAAGTGGATTCAAGAACAGGGGTTTTCTAGAATTACGACCGCTGTGGATTTTGATGGAAAGTGGACGGGAGAGGCGATGGACGCTCTTGCCCGGGAATACCAAACGCTTGCTGCATTTTGGGTTCAGCGAAAAAAGGCGAGCGATCCTTTTTACCTCGGCGTTTTGCAAGATAAGATGCGTCTGGAGTTAGAGAATATGTCTTATAAAAAAAGGACGTGCCACATTCTGGAAGGAGCACTCGCGGTTTCTGCGAAAGGGGATTTGTTCCCTTGTACGCGATTCGTTTCCTGTGCACCCCATGCGCCTTATCGTCTAGGATCTGTTTTTACGGGAGTGGACGAATCGACCACTGAGGAAATTCACTATCACCTGACGCACGACAAAGAATGCTGTGAGGATTGCGCCCTTAAAACGCGTTGCATCGCCCACGAATGCGCCTGTATCTCTTTTTATACAACAGGCGGTCTCAGCGCCGTATCCGCTGAGGTTTGTGCCCACGAACGGATGCTCGCCGAGATTTGTGACGCCGCCGCCTTAGAACTGATGAATTCTCCGTAATTGAGATTCAATTATCGCGTAAATACGGCGTACTTTTTTTCGAGCTCCGAGTTAATGAGCTTTGTTTTGTTGCGCAGATTATGGTTCGCTTCCCGCGCTTTTTGTTGCCGTTCGCTCGCTATTTCCAAAGCACATTCCAGAGGCGTTTTCCTTCGGTTGCATTGTGTGAATTTTGAGCATAGGTCGCTAATGTTACGCGTGATCCGGGTCTCGATGGAAGCCTTCACAATTTCCCATTTTTCTTCCATGGAGTCTTCCATTTTATCTTGGTTTTCGAGAACCCATTCTTCGTAACTTGAAATGACTCCACCTGAATTCGCGATAATGCCTGGAATGGAAATGATTCCCTGGGTGTTGACCGTTTTCCTGAGCTCTGTTTCGCTGTAGGCGATGTTCGCTCCTTCCACAATTATTTTGACTTTTAAGTGCTCGGCTTTTTCCGGTGTGATGCTTCGCCCAGGACCTGCGAGCACAAGAATATCGGCATCACGTCCGAGGAGATCGGAACTTTTTGCAGAATATTCGGCGTCCGAAAAATCGGGCCCCATGGCTTGCACGGTCTTTTTCGCTTCGAGGTTTTTGAGCAATTGTGCGGAGTTCAAACCTTTGGCGGCGTACAAACTTCCTGTGATATCGCTGATGCCTGCGATGCGTGCGCCTTTGGCAATGAGGAGCTTGATCGCATTGCCGCCCACTTCACCGATGCCTTCCACAATCACCCGCGAGACCGGAAGCGCAATATCCAAGCCAAGATACTCAATGGTTTTTTCGAGGCTTAAAACTACACCGTAGGCGGTGCTCCCGAGTTCATGCGGAATGCCACTACTTTTTCCGGTGGCTGAGATGCGGGCCTTGCGCCAGCCTTTGACAGACGCGCATCCCGCAATGAAAGCATCAATGGCAACGCTGTCGGTATTGACATCGGGTGCTGCGCACCATTTGTACGGAAGAAAGTCGAGTTTGGAAAGCTCCCTTCCAAATCCGTACATGGCTCGTTCTAACTGACTCATGTCTGCAAGGCGAATGCCACCTTTAGCGCCGCCGAACGGTAACCCTGCGAGAATGCACTTCTGTGTCATTTCAGCGGCGAGAGAGGCGATCTCCTCTTCCGTCACGTTGGGGTGGACTCTTATACCCCCTTTTGCCGGAACGGTTTTCTCTACGGTATCAATCACCAGAAATGCTGTTCCTTCGATGCAGTATTTATTCAGATTCAGTTTGATACTCATTTCAGACATGATTTTTCTCCTTCGTTTAATGTGGCGTCAACAAAGATCAGACACAGATGAACATTCTTTGATGCATTCTTCGTAGATGGCAAGTCCTGCTTCTAATTGTGCATCGGTTATTACTAGCGGGGAGAGGAATCGAATCACGTTTCCATAAATTCCCGCCCCTTCGATAATGAGGCCCTTGAATGCGGCCTTCGCGATAATTTTCGCGACGAGTTCACTTGCGGGTATTTTTGTTTTTCTGTCTTTTACAAATTCGATGCCCATCATGCAACCGATGCCGCGGATATCGCCAATTTGTTCATACTTCTCTTTCCAGGAACGAAATGCCGTTTCGCATTTCTGGGCGATGGCCTGGGCGCGTTCGCAGAGGTGGTCTCTTTCTACGATTTCAATGACTTTTAACCCGGCGGCGCACGCGAGAGCATTGCCACCGAACGTGCCGCCGATGATTCCAGGACGCACTTTTCCGAAGATTTCGCTGCTCGCGGTGATGGCACTCAAAGGAACACCGGCCGCAATGGATTTGGCGCTCGTGAGAATGTCTGGTGCGCATCCCGCTTCGGCCCAGTAGTTACTCACAAACATTTTTCCAGAGCGTGCAAAACCGGTCTGGATTTCATCAGCAATGATCAAGATGCCGTGATCATCACAGATTTTGCGGAGGGCTTTTACCCATTCGATGGGGGCTGGCACAAAGCCGCCTTCTCCCTGCACGGGCTCTAGCACAAAAGCGGCAATAAGATCTGCGGGGGAGCATTCTTCAAATACGCGTTCCAATCGCCCGATATACCAAGCAATGGCTTCTTTTTCGTCCATTCCTTGTGGCGTCCGGTAGAGGTAAGGATATTCGGCGCGGTAGATGCCGTCCGGGAAGGGGCCGAAGCCCACAGAGTAGGCTTTTTTGGAAGTCATGGTGGAGGCGAGGAGAGTGCGTCCGTGGAACGCGCCGGAGAAGGCAATAATGTTGGGTCGCCCCGTGCTTGATTTTGCGATTTTCACCGCATTTTCGATAGCTTCCGCGCCGGAGTTCGCGAACATGGTCTTTTTCGTTTTACCGCGAACGGGGACGATTTCGTTCATCTTTTCGGCGAGGGCAATATAGCCTTCGTGGGTGACGATGTTCATCATCCCATGCAGATATTTTCCTGCCTGCTCCTGCACGGCTTTGACAATTTCGGGATGGCTATAACCTACATTCAATACGCCTACACCACCGACCCAGTCCAAAAAAATGTTGCCGTCCACATCTTCAATCATTGCGCCTTCACCGCGACTGATGACGCAGGGGTAAGCACAACGGATGGAATCGGGAACGGCGTTTTTTCTGCGTTCAATAATGGTTTTTGCTTTGGGCCCTGGTAGCGCGGTTTTAATCTGTGGCAACGCATCTTTTAACATCGAATTTATCTCCTATAGCTGATTATTTTTTGTGAATTTGTATGCATTATAAGACTTTTTTATCATTTCTAAAAAATCATAAAAGCCTTTCTCGTTTTCGCGATAAGGTCTTTCGTCTAAAAAGGATGAAAAATCAAAGCGCTTATCGCTGTCGTGAAAAGAGCCAAAGTGGCTGGCGCTTTTGAAATGCCGAAAAATGTTGGCACAATGGATGTCCTGCCGTCTTTTTAGCAAATGCTATCCCTGCCGTAGATTTGGCGAGGAACAAAACAAGAGGAATGAATAAAAAATTTTTCACGATGGTCTTCTTTAAAAAGGATCCGCAAAAGAATTAGCAAAAAACATGCCACAGAAAAAAGATTAAAGATCGCTTCCAAAAATGATTTTAGGGTAAAAAAAGCCCAATGGGAGTTATTTCAGCGATTTGAAAGGCTGCTTGTCGAGACGAGTGCCCACCTATTGGTGGTGAGGTCTTCTGTAGACTCCTCTTAATGGCCTACTTTTGAATGAAATAGTTCCCAAATTGTTAGCCTTCTCCCCTAGAGAAATACAATTATGCAATTATAGGCACATCTAAGTATTTTTGACAGTTAATAAGAAGTTTCGTCAGGGGAGGCTCGTCCCTGTTCATGCTTGTTTTTATTTGATCTATGCGCTTTTGTCTTTTGCAAACCAAACTTTAAGGGTGCTCTTAGATCCAAAAATTTTATAAAGGGATTGGCGAGGATTTTAGGTGATATTCACTAGTGTGACCTTATCACAGAAATGATGTCCCCTAATTGCTAATTAGAGGAAAATCTTCTTTGGAGTTTTCTGATGAAATTAGTCCAGTTTTGGAAAAAATATTCGTTTCTCTTTTTCTTTACTTTTCTTGTGGCGGGGTTGTTTGATTTTCGCTTTGCTTTGGTGGCTATAATCTGTATGGTGGGGCCGGTGGTGATGGCCTTTTTTAAGGGTCGCTTTTGGTGTGGAAATATTTGCCCGCGAGGTGGGCTTTATGATAATGTAGTGTCTAAGTTTTCCGCGAAAAGGAATCCGCCGCGATTTTTGAGGTCGGCTTTTTTCCGCGCTTTTATGGTGGTTTTTATCGTATCGATGTTTAGTTTGAGTATTTATTTTACTCCAGAAAAGACAGCGGAGAATATGGGGAAAATTTTCTATCGGATTATTGTGGTGACAACGGTTGTGGGCGTTGTTCTTTCTTTCTTTTTTAATCACCGCACTTGGTGCGCGTTTTGCCCTATGGGAACCCTTTCTTCGCTCGCTGCCCGCGTGAATAAACGTAGCAATCGCTTGGAAGTGACTTCTGCCTGCGTTTCCTGCACTCTTTGCGAAAAGAAGTGCCCTATGGGTTTGGTGCCTTCGGATTACAAGGGTGATAAGCTTCACCATCCCGATTGTACTCAATGCGGAGATTGTATCGGTGTTTGTCCTAAAAAGGCGATTCGGTAAAAGGATTTTTCGTTGGTGGTCGCGCGGCGTTGCGTGAGGGGGCGTCACACGGATGTGCCGGGATTCGGTGGCGGCAAAAGAAGACATCACATATTTAGCCGCCGAAGCCCGGGGAGCCCGCGATGTGAATGGCTGGGGTACATTATCGCGGGCGAGTAGCACCCGACCGGCTCGCCGGACACGCCCTGGATTGAAATTTTTTCACAAAACGCGGATTCAGGCCACAAATACAACAGGCGTAAGTTTTCGGAACCTGTCATCAAAGTACTCCTCTGAAATTAAATATGCTTGTGAAAAACTACTGTCAAAATAAATTTTTCAAAACTTCTGGAAAGCTTGTAACTGCTGGTTTTTAGTTGATTTTACGCTTAGAGGGAGTCGTTTTTATCTCCTGAAAAAATGGAGTTTCTAAACGTTTTTTACCATCTTTAGATCAAAATATCGCTGTTTTGAACGGAGGTGCTTGTGGCCCTCCCTTTTACCCTTGCAAAGGATCATTTTATTGCATAGCTTTCGTAAGACTGGGAACCCCCGGTATCAACTAATAATGGGATAAATTCCTTTGAGCTTTATGCGTAGCGGTAATTTAACCCAAGGTGAAATTATGAGAATAGAGAAACAGAGCGTCTTTAATTTTCTTACGGGCTCCTTAATGATTGGTTGTGCTTTATTTTCTGGTTGCAGTGAGAGTGGTGGGGGTAGTTCCAAAGATGATTTTTCTGTGTCCACTAATGCGGCCCCATTTGCAGTTCTTTCTTTGGGTGCTTCGTCCTTAAATGACTCTGATCAGGTTCAGGTAGTATTTTCCAATGAATCGGGATACTCTGCTACTGTTCCTGCGACATCGGCAAATCCCTTGGAAGTGGCGGTGCCTTTGTATCTAAATCCCATTACAGGGGCATTGGATTCAGGTACTGTTACATTGACTGCATTATATCCGGATGGCAGTACTAAAACCGTTGCGGGATCACTCTTTATCGCAGCCCCACCCACGTTGGATGGGCTTGCTCCTGGCGTTTTGACTCAAGCATTTATTCAAGGGACTCTGGATTATACAAGCGAAACACAAACTTTGGTGACGGATCTTAAAACAGTAGATTCCGCGAAGTCCGTTCTTGTCACGGCAGAGGTAGAAGCGGATCTTGCAGAATTTATTTCTCGGCTGACCACAATGAATAATGCGGTTTCGGAGTTCATGCTTTCTGGAACGAAACGCGAATTAGCCACGTTTTCCACAGCGGAAGGAAGTGCTACGATCAGTTTAGATTCAAACATGCTTGTTGCTTCCGATAGAATTATTGCCGCTTACATGGATCAAATTCTTGCTCTACAGAATGGAACGCTTCAAAAGACAATGGCTACTTCAGCGGGCGAAGAGGCAACAGACTATTATCCAACTAAAGTGAAAGATTGTTTTTTGGATTTAACAAAAAATATTAGTTCAAATATGGTTGCATGGGGAAAAACTTCGGGGAGCGCAATAGGGGGTGTTAGTGCTGGAGTCGCTCTTGCGGCAGTCATCGTTGGAGCAGCACCTGCCGTAGCAATTACTGCGGGTGTGATTGGGGCTATGGGTTTTCTCTCCACCACATTTGTGCCTAGCGTGTGCGCTATGTATCTTAATGCAGGGGTTGCTGTGGCTCTTAATGGCTCTGCGAACTACGAAGATATCCGGGAACCACTCTATTTCATGGTACAAAATACAATTGCTCAGGGGGCAAGTACTGTTGTAGGCTCCTCTTTGGATTTGGTATCTGGAGGGGATCTTGCTTCAGCGATGTTTGGAACCGCTGATTATGTGACTAGTACTACTGCGAGAGCAGGAGCTTTTCTTACTGAAAGCTTTATTATGGTATCCCCGAATCCTTGTTCTTGCTCTTTCTCTTCTGAGGGTAAGACCTTTATTTCCATTGGTGGAAACGGAAGTTTTGCAGTCACTGCTACAGATGGCTGTTCATGGACTGCTGAAAGTTCTGTGTCTTGGATTACGATTACTTCGGAGAATCCGATGTCTGGCACTGGACTTTTACAATACAGTGTTGATGCGAATACTTCCTCTGTAGAAAGAAAAGGGAAGATTACGGTGGGAGAAGAAACGTTCACCATAACGCAACCATCTTCTTCTTCTGAATCTTTAAGTGATAATTTCGATGGGGTATGGAAAGGGACCGTAAACGCAACTTGGTCAAAAACTTATACTCCTAGCACTTATAGCAGTTATGATACAACGTATGATGCTGGGAATACTTCTATTTATATTACGATAGAAAATGGTGTAATTTCAGAATTTTGGTGGGAAGGTGGTACACGTGAAAATATTGGAACTGTGGATGAATCTGGAAATTTAACTGCGGATATTTCTGATTCTTCGACCGTCTTTAGTTTGAGTGGTACTTTGATGACTGATGGGAATGGAGAAGGTACCTTTTTGCATACAGACAAAACTTGTAGCACGGCTTACTGCGAATATCTTACTTTTAAAGGCAATTGGACTGCGACACGAGAATAGCAGTTATGCTATATCTTATACGGGCCTTCAAAAAGTAGGTGCGAACGCAAAAACGAAAGTCTACTCGGAGTCTTTGATACAGCGGACACTGAATCCGTAGAGTTTGTTGCCATTGGAACTCTCAATATAAAAGCTTCCATCTTCGTACAATCCCCAGGCATCGGCTTGGTCTCCCGCAATTTCTGTGGTGCTCCAGAATCTTGTGCTGACAGAGGCAAGGACAAAGTTGCTATTGCTAAAAGCCGCTCCTGCGGGCAATCCAGAAAAGCTGAATATATCACTTCCGTTAGAGCCTTCATTCCATCCACTTGCTGATTTTAGAGCGGAGCCCACACTCACATCACTGTTATTGGTATCCACATAATTATAAAGGGTCTGCCACTCATCATTATTTGGAATGTGCCACCCGTCAGGGCAAATTCCTTGATGATTCACATCAGAACCACCCCAAGTCGTGCTGTTATAAGTAGTGCTGATCTCCATCGCACTTGTCCATTGGTAAAGACGGCCATATTTGGCGCAACTGTCCTGCTCGTTGTTGTAGCACCAGGAACTGTCCACTGTGTAGTTCAAGTTTTCAGCCATCCAGGTTTGATCGCCGATGACAGTAGTTCTGTAGGATTGCTCGGGACACGCAAGGGTATTGTCGGTCACTGTGTAAACGCAATTGCGAGCTTCTGTTGCTGATGAAGAGGAGGTAATTGCAGAGGAACTGGAGGTTTCCTTGCCGGAGGATTTGTTGGTTTCCGAGGTGCTGGATTTTCCTTCGGAGATGAGGCTATCGGGGAGTATTCCCGTGCGCCCTTTTACAAAATAAAGAGTTTCCTCACCTGTATAGAGTGTGAGTAAGGAATCTTGCAAGAGATATTGTGATGTCATTTTTCCACATTTATCATCGGTATCATTCCACTCTTTTCCGTCCGTGCTCCATTCACAACGATTTAGCGAGATCAATATATTTTCATCTTGAGTTTCCCACGATCCCAATTCGCGTACATAGCGATGATCCGTGGATGAAGAATCCACTGTAAACAGAGTAAAATTTCCATCGGATCGAATCATGAGTCCCCAGAGAGAGTCATTTTCTGCACGGCTCCAGTCGCCAACCAGGGCGTCATCGCGATCTGGACTTGATGAGGTGTCATCTCCACAGGATGTGAGGGATGCCATCGAAACAAGGAACAGGGTCAACGCAATTAAAAGTTGATGATAATTTTTCACTTTTTTCCCTCAGTTAAAAGGCTCCACCCAAGATGAGCCTGACACAAGATGCAGGTAATCTTATTCCATCATAATCGCCATTGAATTTCTGCTTGCCTAAGTTGACATCCACACCCA
>DBTP01000178.1 GCA_002307115.1 Fibrobacter sp. UBA1313
ATAAAATCCAAGGGGATTCCCGAATCTTCCAGATAATGCAACTCTCCGGGATTCACCACGACCACGCTTTTGGGTCCCATGGGGATGGCCCCCGCATGACAATGCATCACAGAGTGGCCTTTTTCAAACAACATAAATTGAATGTGATCATGCCAGTGTTTTTCGAGGATCGGACCGCCGCGCATTCCTTTCCGTGCAGAAATCTGCATGCCCAGTTCTGGATCGGGAAGATCGTTGTATTTGCAAAGCAGCGAAGGCATAGTCTCTTGCACAGGAATCATGAATAAAAGATAGTCTTTCTTTTTTCTATTGATGCAAATTTTGTGCTAGGATTTGGCAAGGAAATCCATGACGATTTCAAGGAGGACAGCTACATTATGATCATGACTCAAGAACAATCCCCCTCTCGCCTTCCCATTGTCATACTCGCCATCGCGCATATGGTGAATGACTGGTATATGAATGTCATCAGTACCGCGCTCCCCCTGCTTGTGCTTGCAGGAATGAGCGTTAGCCGCAGTGCATTTCTGGTCTCGGTGTTTACCCTGAGCAGTTCCCTGATGCAACCTGTTTTTGGTTATCTGGTGGACCGCCACAATCAGCGTTGGTTAGTCTATGCGGGAACCGCTTGGATGGCACTTTTGCTTTCCCTGGTGGGGGTAGTACATCATTATGGAGTGCTACTCGCGATCGTCAGTCTGGCGGGGCTTGGAACGGCGGCGTTTCACCCTCAGGCGTCTGCCCTCGTGGCAAAATTTTCGGGCAAGCGCAAGGCATCCTGGATGGCTTTTTTTGTCGCGGCGGGCAATGTGGGCTGGGCACTCGCCCCATTGTTGCTCATTCCGCTTTTTCAGCACGAGGGCCTTGGGGCAAGCAAATTTTTGATGATCCCCGGGTTACTGATTGCCCTACTTATCTGGTATGTGATGCCCCAGAAGGCTCGCAATTCTCAACGGGAAAGTTCCCCGGTTCCCCTCTGGGCGGAAATCCGTCCGGTGCTGGGTTCCCTGTTTAAAATTCTTGCAGTGGTTTCGCTCCGTTCGTGGGCCTATTTCAGTCTGATCGCTTTTTTGCCTTTATACTGCAAAGCCAGTGGAATTTCTCTGAGCACTTCCAGCCACCTGCTTTTTTTAATGCTTTTTGCGGGTGCCATTGGCGGACTGGTGGGCGGAAATATTTGGGATAAGGTGCGACACAAGAGCCGCATTAACTGGGTGCTCGTCTCTTCGCTGATGCTCTCAAGTCCGTTTTTCAGCCTGTACCTCGCCCACATTGCACAGCCTTTTGCCCTTATTTTTCTGGGCCTCGCGGGTGCCATGCTTCTCGCTTCCTTTGGTATCACAGTCATCATGGCCCAGGAATGCGTGGGTCGAAACGCCGCTTTGGCCTCGGGACTGATGCTGGGGTTCGGTGTCGGCATCGGAGGACTCGGAGTCAGCCTCACGGGAATGGCGGTGGAGCACTGGGGAGCAGTTCCCGTGCTTCAAACTATTGTGTGGATGCCACTTGCGGCAGGATTGCTCGCACTCCGTTTGCGATCTTCGCAGAGATAGCTACGATAAAGGCCTTGGAGAGGATGCGAAAGAGGAATAAAACCGAACAACGAGTGTAAAAAAAACACTCAATCCCTGCGAAATTCGTTAAAGAAAGAGAAGCCTTGAAAAAAGGCAAAAAATCAAACTCTTTCACAAAGGAATTTCGCGAATGGAAACCAAAACAACTCACCCTAGGCATGACAGCTTTTTCAGATCCATTTTCTTCAAACCAGGGCGCACCGCCTCCCTCCTTAAACTCGCCGCACTCAAAAACAGTAATCTCGCCCAATTCATCGAGACTATTGATCTCAATACTCTCAAAGAAATCCCAGAAAGTTTTACCAACGAAGGCGACTTCGGTTCTGCCGACCTCGCATTCACTGTTGAACTCAAGGAAAAAGGCAAAGGAGCCAAACTCCTCGTCGGGCTCCTCGAAGAACACAAGTCCTATAAGGATGATAAAGTGTTCAAACAGCTCATCCGCTACTGGCACGGCATCATGGTTCTCAAACAGGACAATATCCCCACCGTTGCCCTGATTCTTTACAACGGAAAGCGTCCCTGGGATCCCTTCGCCGAGCCCATGTTTCCAGATTACCCCGAATATTACCACCAAATTAAACTCCCCATGATCGTTGAATTCATTGATGTCGGAAAGGATTTCGATGAAGAACAGGCAAGGGCTCTGGACCCAGCCACCGTTTTCGCTCTCATCATCATGAAACACGCCTTCAGCACCGAGGGTCTAGAGAAATATTATGCCTCCGCCCGCAATGTACTGATGGAAATTTCACAAGAGGAGCGGATTGCCTTAATCCAGCAATCGTTATTATATTTATCAGAAATATTAAGACCCACAGACAAGGAGTTTTTTATGGACTACGTGACACATCAGGAAGTCTTCGGAGAACCCAGCCTGTACGAAGTCCTCCAAAAAGAAGGGATGGAACAGGGGTTGCAAAAGGGTATGGAAAAAGGGATAGAGAAAGGAATGCAGAAAGGAATAGAAGAAGGAATGGCGAAAGGACTTCGCGAAGGGGCTCTGGAAGAAAAACGTAAGGTCGCCCTGAAAATGCTCACGCTTCATAAACCAGTTCAAGAAATCGTTGAAATTTCCGGTCTCACAGAAACAGAAATCTTTGCACTCAAAGATTCTCTGAATACGTAACTGAGCAAAGCTCTGTAGAAAGTGGAGCGGCCACCCATTATCATTGGCACAAAAAGAATATGGCGAGTGCAGGCAAGAGTGTCAAAATTTCACTGCGTTGGTCTGGTTACTCCGCATCCTTGAGACAACGAAGGGACCGGCCATACGCCTTATAGTAGTAGTCTGCGCTCACCTCCGTGAAGCCGTAGTCCATGTTCCGGTAGTATGCGATCGTAAAATTGGACTCCGTAGCCGTCCACCAATGGCCGTTGAGACCCACGCGATCAAAGGCCCCCGACCCGATGTAGTAGCCACCCGGCAGAGCGGAAAAATCGTAGGCGTCCGTGCCGTTGCCATCATGGTACGGATCTACATACCAGCCACTCGTTACCTTAAGGTACGTTCCGGTGTTGTCAGGACCACCCACATAATTTTCTAGAGTGGTCCACTCCGAACTCAGGGGCACATGCCACCCCTCGGGACAAATTCCCTGATGATCCACGGAATCACCCAGAATTTCGGAATCGTAAGTAGAAGCGACACCCATGACGGCAGCCCAAGTGTACAAGCGCCCATATTTCGCACAACTGTCCGCGCTGTTATTGTAGCACCAACTTGATCCCTTCAGATTCGGACTTTTAACACTGTCTGCATAGTTCAGATTCTCCGCCATCCACGTCTGCGTGCCGATAGTCACAGTCTTGTAGGTCTGTTTTTCATAAGTAAGGGTGCCGTCTTCAATGGAAGATGAGCTGGAGGACTTGCCGCCAAAAGAGGAGCTATCCCCTTCAGACTCAGCACTGTTGTTCCCGCTATCACTGCCGCAGGCCGCAAGAATCAGGGCAACCGCCGCCATACCAAGAAATGCTATCCGCTGTTTTTGTTTCATTTTTTTTCACCTTTCTTTGAATCATTCTCTGTCATGCAATTATCAACACACAAAATAGTAGAGTCAATAAATTTGTACAAAAACTGAGGGGCTCCTCTAAAAATTGGTTTGCGACCATGGAATTGAGTGAGTATTGTGCAAAACGAATGTCAATTGACAAGTTTACTTGTCAATATGACTGAGTGCAGCCAATGACGCTTTAGCGTCAAACCGAGCAAGAAACACGAACACTTGCGCTTCAGCGCTTAGTGAGAGTGATCCCTGTGGGAGCAGATGCGAAAAGTGGCCAATAATTGTGTTATTGATGCCTTCGGCATCCGCTTCGGCGCCTCGATCACGATAGCAAACGAGTTTGCTACGCGATGCTCGGCTTGAACGCTCTTCGCCACTTTGAAAGACGACTGTTGCAAAAGCCGAGTACAACGGCAAAGCTTGCTTTGCCACTGTTGAGGCGGAGCAACAGAACGAAGTTCACTATTGCGATGTGTCACAGTCGATTTGTTGCGGTGTCAC
>DBTP01000152.1 GCA_002307115.1 Fibrobacter sp. UBA1313
TCTGCTATTTCTAAAGTGGGCACCGGTGGTTTCTGCAAATTGATATTCGACCACACCAACGTGTTACCCACAGCGGTACCTGCAACCGTAAAGGATCCATTCACAACAGTACCTATACCCATCACCCAGAAAGAAGCCTTTCCATTTTGAAGTGTTACTGAAGTGATTTGATTGCCATTGGAATCCAGGAAAACGAGCGAATCCGAAGTAGTTAGGAACAGTTGTTCCGTGCAACCTTCACAGGTTTCACCTGCATAAAGAACGCCTACGCGCACGGGGTATGCAATATTGGTCCATTCGCCAAGTACTGTGGTATCAGGGGAGATTTCCTTCCAGTTTGCATCCGCAAATACAATGTTTGGAAGCGGGTATTCTGGGACCGTGAAATATATTTCTTCATAAAGAGAGCCATCCGCTTTTAAGGAATAATGAAGACAATAGGTTCCTGGAGCGAGCGAGCGGTGGAGAACGATTGCGGAGGTATCAATAGTAAAACCCGTATAGCCGGAATCTATGGTGATACCTCCATAATTCAACCCTTCGACAAGTGTGACTCCTTCCACAGAAAGACTGCCCCCGGTGAGCAAAAAGTCAGAAGCCGCAAGCATGGTATCTACTTCTACTGTGCCAGAGAAATCACAGGTAAGGCCTTGCTGTTTCAGAATCTGCCAAATTTCATATTTCAGCAAACTATCTGGAGCCGCGACTTCCATAGAAAAATAGGATCTTTCCGTGTGTAAATCCATGGAGGTGCGCATTTTGAAATTGGATTCATACGGATTTCTTTCCGCATAGAAAATATGGAATTGGTAACTCTGGCCTTCCACCAGAGGATTCCCAGTGTTTTGACCAATAGTATCTAAAAGGACCGATCCGGACTGCTGTCCATGAACACCTCCTAAATCAACGACAAGACGATTATCAATAAAGACCCAGACATCGTCATCTCCCATAAATTCAAAGTACTGACCCGGAATATATTGGAATTCCGCCTGCACTTTCATTGTAAAGCCATAATTATGGTACTGACCTCTCGACTGCACTGGAATGGAATCATATTTTAGATTGAGAACCGTTTTTGCATCATCCAGATACTGAAAATCGTCCAAGAGAAATAGTCCCCCCTCGGGACTCTGCGTGTCCTTCTGAGCAAACCAAAAACCCGCAGAATCCAAAGTGAGGGTAAGATCACGGCAAGTCGCATTGGTATAAGTGGTCCCACTCTGGGTTTCGGGTAAGAACCAAGCATCCAGATGCGCGGCGTTAGTGCACTCGGATTCTGGAAAATTTGTGGCCCGCATGGGAACTCCTGTAGCACCTAAAATCGATTCCACCATCCCAAGCTCTACACCTCCTGCCCCCTGCGGACATGAAGTGTTGGAACCTGAAGTGCCCCCGCCAAAATCCTCATCCGTTCCTGTATCTTCATGCTGATATTTGGTGGCTTCGTTACTAGAACCATCATACCAATCGAACATCATTACAGCAATCGTACGAGTAGGACATTCGCCTAGAGATCCCACAGGAAATCGGGAATACAGTACCGGGGCGCCCGTCGGATAGGGATTGGGTTTGATCCAGGCCGTGTCCCCTATGGCAAAAATGCTATCCAAAGCGATTTGGTTCCCTGCCGAAAGACCCGAGGCCGTATAAATTTCTTTACCAATGGTTTGTTTGAAAAAGACATCGAAACCCGTAGCGGAGCCTTGGTAAGTAGTTTCAAACCAGCCGCAGTAATTGGCTACAGCGGTCATGTGAATAGAATCTCCACCGATAACCATACTGGGAGTTGTATTGGTCCAAGGACTCATGAAACGAATGACCCGTGTGCTCACTTTTGAATAAGAAACGGTGACAGATCCATTCGAGTTCAAAATCAGCCATACTTCGTGAACACCCGTGGGGAACAAGGAATTCGTTGCGGCTACTGTGAATGTATTCGTAGTCATCGCATTACCGCCGCCACCTGTTTTGATGGCTATAGAAACCGCGGTTGCAGAGAGTGTGGTTCCAATATCACGAGTATACCACTTCGCTAAACTGGTCTCCGCTGTCATGGCCGTATTATTTGCGGTACCTGCGGTAAGATACGGAGTCCCTGTGGAGCCCCAATAGGCATGTATTGTATACGTAGGATCAAAGCAAGTGCCAGCGGTACCCATCGTAGCAGAAATCGAAGGAGTTCCCGCAGTGCCATCAATGTAGGCGGTATTGTTACTTGACAACAGGCTCGCCACATCTAACGTTGTCGAGGAGGGATAAGTGTCACTCGTAAGGGGACGTTGAAAATAAATAGGCATAACGGCGACGAGTTGCGACGCGGCAAAGGTGTATGAAAACCAGCCACAGGAAGCAGCGGTAGCGGAGTAAGTCATGGGCAAGGTATCCACACCATAAATCATATTGGGGACTATTTTATCTCCCCAGGGGCTCTTAAACCAAACCGTGTAACCCGATGGGGGAGAGACCTCGGTAGGACCCGTTGCACTTAGCGTATAGGCACCTGTTGTGGCGTCTACATAAACCCAGACTTCAGTGCCATAATCCAGAATGTCTGCAAGTGGAACGGAAGCGGACCAAGTTTCAGTGCCTGTTGAGACAGAGAAAGTTCGAGTGGAGGCCGCGTTGATCACATCTGTGTATGAGTAAACATGCCACCCATTGCCTTCTGAGGTCATGTCATAAGTCGTCGTTCCGCTTTGCTGCGACGTCACCGAAAGCGTATGTAATGCATCAGCAAGGTTGGCATCCGACGACCAAGGCGACTGCACATGTATAGTGTATGACTGTGCAAAAACGGTTCCGGTAACCCATAGCAAAAAACACATCAAAAATTTAATTTTTGAGTTCATTTTAAGACTCCATTAAATTTACCCACAAACCCCAGAACCGAACCGTAGAGAAAGATAATATTCTAAGTCTAATAATCTTGTAAGAATTTGTTTTCGTTTGTGTTAGATATTTTAATTCATTTTAATACAACCTATTCTTATGGGCGCGTCTAAAAATTCTTTTTCTATGAAATCGACGGCGACACATCGCAATAGTTCGTCGTTCAAAGTGGCGAATAACACAATTATTGGCTACTTTTTGCTTCTGCTCTTGCTCGATCTCGCTCAATTTCATTTCCGCAAACCAATTTTTAGAGGGGCCCTTATTTCAAAATACTAAGCGTCTCATTTTTCTTTATGTGTAAATAACGTTTATTTGTGGTCTATTGAAAAAAAATCTCAGGAGCTTACTTGCCACTGAGATTTTCTGTCAAACACAAAACGATTTTTAAATCTCGAATTACCGTTCTGTACGACGCACGCCCCAAACCGAGTCCGTTTCGGTTTTCGAGACAATTGTATCGCCCGCTTTCATCCGAATCTTCAATTGAGCAATATAGGCCCCCGAACCGACTAAACGCCCTTCAGTGCTACGAGCATTCCAAGCCAAAAAGATATTTCCTGGATTTTGCAAACAGTCACCACCAAAGAGAGAATCGGAGCAGGCAATGGTCCCTTGCGCCGAATTCACATATTGTCCCAAATTTGTGAAATAATAAACTTCATAAAGAAGTTTTACGGAGTCTGCGGTCAACAACCCCAAAGAGGTATCTCGATCCGCATTCAAATTCAAGAGAAGTTCTGCCATATTGTATTCAATCAAATGCCCAGGGAGCCCCACTTCCAGAGCGACATCTTCAATATTTTTATCCAAATCTACTCTCAGCGGACTAACCGAAGGAGATGCTGGATCCGATGTGGTTGAAGGAGTGAGTGTTGTAAGTGTCGTAGATTCTACTATAACTTTTTGTTCTCCCTCAATACGCACCCAAGGGTTAGAAATATGTGGTGTATTTCCGCTTAAATCAAGGCCCACCCCTGGAACAAAACGCACACTATCGCCTACCGAAGGCACTTCCCCCGTACGAGCACTAAAAAAGATTTCGTAACGATAATTTCCATCATAACGCTCGCCAGAAATGGAATGGAACGTTTCATTCATTTTTTTCCCTGAACGCCAAAAATGATATTCAAAAAGACTATCAAATGAGATTTCATTCGCTTCCAGTGATTCACTAAAAATCAATGTCAGTAAAACGACATCATTTTTGCGCAGGGCTACAGACGCGCTCAAAAGAATCGGGCCCACTTTATCCTGGATACGTCCCGTTACTTCAAAGGAAACCGACTTTCCTGAATCCGTGCCCTCTGTGGGAACATAGGTAAACCATGTGGTCACATCGCCAGAATAGGGATTTTCTTGCATCCCCGTAAATACGGTTTTCGTAAAGGCATCGGAAGTGAAGGACAAAGAAGACTTACCCATTTTTGCAGAGTTCAAAGCACTCCTATTTTCATGATGAACAAGACTATCGCCAAATTGCCAAAAGAGAGAATCCGGCGAGTCTTTGCCGCTCAGGGATCGACTGTAATTCAAATACAGGCTGTCCGCAATACCGTCGCCATTGCGATCATACATTCCTGCAGTTTCAAGCGTAGGGACAGGAGGTTCTCTAAGAGTGATATTCTGCCACGATAGCCTATTAGAAACAGTCATTCCAGAAACAGTGAACGAGGCATTTTTTACACCATGTCGACTCATCACCCAGAACGTGGCTTGTCCATTTTCAAGAACAATGGATGTTATTTCATGTTGCAGAGAATCTAAGAAAATGAGAGAATCTGGAGTCGAGAGATGTAATTCTTCATTACAAATGGAGCACGTGGCGCCCATATAGAAAATACCCACATTCACAGGATACGGCGTTGCCGCCCATTCTCCCAAAGTGGTTGTGACCACATCTCCAGGGATTTCAATCCAAGACGAATCGGCGAAAGCAATTGTAGGGAGGGGGTATTCGGGGATGGTAAAATAAATTTCATCATACAAGGAAGGATCCGATGCAAGAGAAAAATGCAAGCAATAAATTCCTGGTGCTAAAGATCGGTTGAGAATAATTGCCGCCGTGTCCACTGTAAATCCAGTATAGCCAGAATCAATAGTGATACCACCATAATTGAGACCCTCAGTGAGTATTACCCCTTTTTCAGAGAGCGCCCCTCCCGTCAGCATAAAATCGGAAGCCGCGAGAGTTGTGTCTGTACTGAGAGTTTTTGAGTAATCGCAAGTTAAGGATTTGCCATTCACAATTTGCCAAATTTCATATTGAATGAGGTTCGCAGCAGTGCTTATTTTTTGAGGATAATAGGTTCGTTCCGTTTGCAAATCCATGGTGGTGCGCATCATAAAATTAGAACCGGGCTTAGATCTTTCCGCATAAAAGATGTGAAACGAATAAGTTCGCCCCTCAACTAAGGTATCGCCCGTCGTTTGACCAATGGTGTCAAGGTTCACAGAACCTTCAAGAGCCGCATGTTTTCCCCCAAGATCAACGACAAGACGATCGTTAATAAAAACCCAAACATCATCATCTCCACGAAATTCAAAATGCTGACCCTTTACATACTCAAATTCCGCTTGTACTTTCATAGAGAAGCTGTAATTGTGTTTTCCTTGCCAATCTTTTCCTGCCACATTATCCCATTTGGGATTCACAATGGTCGAGGCACTATCAAGATATTGGAAATCATCAATGGGGAAAAATCCCACTTTCCCCGCGTCTTCATCTTCATCCATATCAGCGACCCAAAAACCATCATCGTCTAAAGTCATCTCAATATCACGGCAAGTCGCATTGGTATACCCCTTTTGAATGGTATC
>DBTP01000137.1 GCA_002307115.1 Fibrobacter sp. UBA1313
TAAAACCATTAGCGATAATGGAACGGTCTACTCAGGAAAAGAATTCCCTAAAGGGCGCATACAAATTCATTGGATAGAGTTACAAGCACCTCTCAGTTTTGACGTCTCTAAACCGCAACAAAAATTTTCGATTCTCAACAATTTTGATGGCTGGTTCGCAAAACAAGCGACGAAACTAATGATGGGAGGAGAAGTGTTCTTTTATCGTGGTCGTTCTATGGATAGCCAAAACAATACCATTGATTGGTCCTTTACAGGGTTTTAGGTTTTTATATGACCCTATTTCGTCCCTGTATTGATATTCATAGTAGTAAGGTGAAACAAATCGTAGGAAGTTCTCTCTCCGATGAGGGAAATGGGCTTACCACTCATTTTGAATCGGATAAATCGCCAGCCTGGTTTGCTGATCTTTACAAAAAAGATGGTCTCCGCGGAGGCCATGTGATTATGCTTGGCAAAGGGAACGAGATGGTAGCAAAAGAAGCTCTTGCCAAATACCCTGGTGGTTTGCAGATCGGGGGAGGAATCACTATCGAAAATGCCAAGGAGTACTTGGATGCCGGAGCCTCCCATGTGATTGTCACCAGTTGGATTTTTCAAAATGGGGATCTCGATTTTTCTCGTATTGAAGCGCTCTCAAAAGCGGTTGGAAAAAAGCACTTGGTTCTTGATCTGAGTTGTAAACGCACTGCGACTGGCTGGAATATTGCGACCGATCGCTGGCAAACCGTGACTGAGGTACAAGTGACCCCTGCTACGTTGCTCGTTTTGAGTAAATATTGTGACGAATTTTTAATTCATGCAGCAGATGTCGAAGGACTTCAGAAAGGAATGGATGAAGCGCTTATTGCACTGCTTGCGAAAGAAAGTCCGATCCCTGTTACCTACGCAGGGGGGGCTCGGAGCATCGAAGATCTTAAGCGATGCGCAGAAATTTCTAATAATTTGGTTGATCTCACCATCGGAAGCGCCTTAGATATCTTTGGCGGTAAGGGAGCACGTTACAATGACTGTGTCCAATTCAACAGACAACAATGATATCTCAGAACAACGTTTTGATTCACGCCCTCCGATTTTTGGGCGCACGATAACGAGCGTGTTCCCACCCTATTTCGCTTTTAAACATCAAGGAACAGGGCCAATCAAAACAGCCCTTATTTTAGTGATGCTCGTTTGGGAATTTCTGGTGAATTTACCCCAGTTATTTTTACTGCGCCGATTTTTCAGAAAATATCGGAAAACGCACAAGAAGGGAGACATTCGAGTCGCTTACTGCGCCGATTGCCTTGATGAAGTCAACGGGATCGCCAATAATTTGCGTCAAGTGGGATCCTTCATGCGAGCGCAAAATTACGACGTTTCTTTAATCGGATGTGTTTTTCAAACCCGCACGAGAGGCGTTATCGAAGACAGCTATGTTTTCTTGTTGCCTCGCTTCTTTAGTATGGAAGCGATTGGCTACCCGAATACAGAATTGGCAATTCCCCATTTGGGAACACTCGTTAAACTTTTGAAGCGCTATCCTGTAGACCTGATTGAGTTTGAAACTCCGAGTTCCGTAGGCTGGGCTGTTTTAGTATGTGCCAAGATCATCGGAATCAAAACCATTGGGCACTACCGCACCGATGCCATGAGCTACGTGAGAATGCTAGTGTCTGCCAAATGGGTTCATGTGGCAGTACTTTTCTTTACAAGAATTTTTTATTACCTCGCACGCCCTGTAGTGAGCCCCGGCGAAGCTTACAAGAAAATCCTTATCGACGAAATTCGCGTCCCAGAAAAGGATGTGTTTATTCTCCCTCGCGGTATTGCGCTGGATCTTTACCACCCTTCCAAACGCAATCGGGGCAAGTGGGAAAAAATTGTCGGCTCTCCAGCAAAAAAAGTGAGATTCCTTTTTGTAGGAAGAATTTCCAAAGAGAAAGATATTCCATTTCTTGAAAACTTGTGGCACGAAATTCACAAACAAAATGTGCCAGCAGAATTACTTTTCGCAGGCGATGGTTGGTATTTAGAAACCTTGCGAAAAAACTTTGCCGATTGCCCAGAAGTGCATTGCGTGGGCGTTCAGCAGGGAGAAGATCTCGCGGGACTCTATGCGGATGCCGATTTCTTTATTTTCCCGAGCGGTACCGATACTTTTGGAAATGTGGTTGTCGAAGCACTTGCCTCGGGCACACCCGCCATCGTTGCTGATCGGGGAGGTCCTCAAGACATTATCCGCAACAAAAACTGCGGCTATATCTTACCATTCCACGATATGGATACTTGGTTACAACAATTGGATTCTTGCATTAGATTGGTTCGGGAAAATCCAGAAGCCTACCAAGCCATGCGGGAGAATGCGTTTACAAGAGGTTTAGATTTTACCTTAGAAAAATCGGCTACCGCCCAATGGGAATTTTTTCAAAAAATTTGTGCAGAACATTACCATGAAAAGGAATCCTAGTTTGGGAATTTGAAAAGATGAGAAATAAGAATAAGAAATTGATCGAAAAGTGCTATGATTCACGCCCTTCCATTTTTGGGCGCAACATCACAAGCACCTTTCGCCATTATTTTTCTTTTCCCCACCAAAAGCCAGGGAATGTGAAGACATGCATGATTCCTCCTTTGGTCCTCTGGCAAATACTCAAAAACCTTCCCGAACTATTACGCCTTCGAAACTATTTGCAGAAAAAACGTACAGAAAAAAATACCGGTGATATTCGCGTTGTATTTTACTCCGACAATCTTGATGAAGTCAACGGCATTGCGAATAATCTTCGCCACGTAGTTTCTTATATGCGAAACCACGGATACCCGGCAGGACTTATCGGAAGTGCATTCAATACGAGACCTTGCGGCGTTGTGGAAAACGGTTTTGTGATGTTACTTCCACGTCTTTTCAGTATGGAACCATTGGGGTATGCGGATAGTGAGTTGGCTATTCCCCATGTGAAACCGTTGCTCCGCCTTTTAAAGCGTTACCCCATTGATCTTGTAGAATTGGAAACACCGAGTCCTGGAGCTTGGACCATTGGCATTTGTGCAAAAATTGCAGGAATCAAAGTCATTAGTCATTACCGTACCGATGTTCCCTCCTACACAAAACAGTTGGTTAAAGCCAAATGGATGCATTTTTATGTGCTTTGGTTGATGCAAGTATTCTACCGTTTTACAAGCCCCGTCATTAGCCCCTGTAAAGATTACCAAAGAATTCTTGTGAAAGACATTAAGATCCCCAAGAAAGAGGTTAAAATTCTTGCGCGTGGAATTCCACTGGAAAATTATCACCCCTCTAAAAGAGGCAAGGGGACTTGGGAAAGGTTTAGTGACGTCTCTTACAAAGTGCGATTCCTTTTTGTGGGCCGGATTTCAAAAGAAAAAGACATCCCCTTTTTAGACACCCTTTGGCATGTGTTTAGCAAAAAGCATAACAATGCCGAGCTCCTATTTGTGGGCGGTGGTTGGTATCTCGAAGCGCTTAAACAAAATTTTGCAAATTGCCCAGAAGTTCATTTCGCAGGCGTACAAGGCGGAGAAACGCTCGCAGGACTTTACGCCGATGCTGACTTTTTTATTTTCCCCAGTGGCACGGATACGTTTGGTAACGTGGTCGTCGAAGCTCTCGCTTCCGGAACCCCTGCCATAGTCACGGATCGGGGCGGCCCCCAAGATATTCTTTTTGGAAAAAACTGCGGTTTCATTTTACCTTTTGGGGAAACAGATGTCTGGTTTTCTCATTTGGAAAAATGTGTACAAATGCGGTTGGAGTGCCCGGAAGAATACGAGATGCTCCGCAAAAATGCTTATGCGAGAAGCCAAGATTTTACACTTGAACATGCAGTAAAAGAACAATGGGAATACTTCCAGGATCTTTGCATTCGTTCTTACCATGAAACTTAATTCCCTCGTTCAATGGTTTTTAAAACAACGGGCATCTCTCCCTTGGCGCCCCGAAGATCCCCATGCGAAACGGGATCCTTATGCAGTTTGGATCAGCGAAGTGATGCTACAACAAACTCAAGTGGAAACCGTAAAAAAACATTATATCGCTTGGCTCAAAGATTTTCCTACCGTTTATGACCTTGCCCAAGCGGACGAAGAAAATGTGCTTTTACACTGGCAAGGCCTTGGTTATTATAGTCGTGCAAAAAATCTGCATAAAGCAGCAAAAATTCTCATTGAAAAATACAATGGTGATTTTCCTAAAAACCGCTCAGAAATTGAAGCTCTCCCAGGAATTGGAAAATATACCGCTGGAGCCATTCTCAGTATGGCAAGGCACGAATCAGAACCGATACTCGACGGAAATTTGATTCGTATATTCTCACGGCTTCACCTTTGGAATTTTTTGCCAACATCGAAACCGGAACAAGATATTTATTGGGACGAAGCCCGCACTTGGAGTCAAGGGAAAAACGCTTATATTATTAATGAGGCTTTAATGGAAATGGGGCGCACCCTTTGCAAACCACAAAATCCATTATGTCCCAATTGCCCTTTGCAACAAGAATGCAAAGCCACTTCTGAAAATTGCTCGTCCCAATATCCACCACGCAAAAAAAGTATTCAAGAAACTTGGCACGGAGTGATTGTCATTATTGAAAGTGCCGATGGCAAAATATTTTCCGTTCAAGAAGAAGATACACCCTTTCTTAAAGGGCAGCGGGGCCTTCCGCTCTTTGAATTTTCTAAAGCTCACGGGAAAGGGTTCCCCGGCAAAGCAGAACGCTGGATCACTCCGGAATCTATTGAAGAATATCACTGGTGTGGTGCAATCAAGCACGCAATTACCAAATACAAGATCGAATGCCAAGTCCTTTATATCCGTTCAAAAGATAAAAGCAAAAAAAGCTCTCACTGGGTTGCGAGAGCAAATATCAAACAAGCTTTTGCAAACAGTTTGAATTTAAAAGCGCTTCATAAAGCACTCGAAGATTAACGAATCCAAGAGTTACCCTTAGAACGATTTCCGGATATTACAGAAAAAGCGAGTGCGATCATAACCGCCATTCGGCACTAAGACTTGATCATCCGACAGAACATGAAGAATGGTTCCTGTTAAACTCAATCCGTATTTTGGAAAAAGCTGCGAGAAACTGGCATTCCAATACCAGTCGCCCTTAATTACTAGGGGGTCCTCGGAGCGTAAGTTCCACTTCGCATCACTCCGATAAATCCAAGAATGGTCTATTTGGAACGTTTTGTTGATAAGCCAGTGAGCCTCTATTTGCACCCATTCTTCAACAGGATTTATTTCAAAACGTTCTTCTTCACCTTCGATGCGTTCAAAGCCAGCCCGAGCACCGAGGGAAAATAATTTATCATAGCGGAAGTTGGCCGATGCTTCTCCAGATAAGCCGCGGATCCAAGAATCGATACGATCTACATCGCCTGTACGATAAGTGAGAACGCCATCTTTCTTATAGCTTTTGGGGTCAAAAGTTTCTGCTCCTGCTTCCACCCAATAGGCAATATTCATTCCAAGATCCCACACTGGATTTTCTTCACGCACGTCCAAAAAAGCTCGATGCAATTGCATGAAACCATCGGTCGTCAAATGCAGAGTATCATCACCAAAATATTCGTAAGACTCACCCAGGGGATTCAGTGTGGAACCCAAATGGTTCTTAAATCCTACCATAGAATGAATCGTCTTAAATTCAAAGAATTTCATTTCCAAGCTGTCCTTCACCAACCAATCACGATCATTGATGCCTGCATGACCCGCAAATTCCAAACGCGCAGTCGGGCGAAGTACCAGTTCCACAAAAGGCCACACCACATAATTATCTTCTAATCCAAAATAGGTATCCTCTTTATCATCTACAACACGAAAGGCGACTCCACCACCAAATTGGATATCACTTTTTTCACAGCCCGCATTACAAGCAAGTCTCACAGAACCACTCCATTCTTTGCGAGAACCGGATTCATTTTCCCCTTGATTTTCATAGCTTAAATCTTGATACTGCAGCGTTGCTTGAAAGTTTCGATAATCATAACGAGCTTCCACACGAGGCTCTGCAAAAGAAGGAATCCAGCGACCACTTTCCCCCAATACCCAAAGATATTCTTTACCTGCAAGGAGAGACACTTCATAAGATTCTCCCGAGTAGCCCAGTCCCGCATAAACAGAACTAAAAAAGGGAAGATTCTCCCCAAAGAAAGAATATTTCATGCCGCCCACCCAAGAAGTACGCGCGCTCATAGGCCTTGTAGAATAGTGATCCACCTGGAATCCACGAGCGGTGGCCCAAAAGCCATTCAAGGGACGTGAACGAAAACCAACATCCATCATCGAAGTTGCATTGTCACCCCAATCCTTTTTATCTACCAGCACATCGTTATAAAGCAAGTCCCCAATTTCGTTACCCATAGCGAGCCAAACCGCAGGACTCTGAATATCCCAAGAGGGGGTCATCGAATAACGATTGAAGAGTAGACGCATGCGCAATTTTTCAGGAGCCCATTCTTCACTTGAAGAGTGAATGCCACCCTGCATGGAAGGGCGATCATAAGTATAGGTGGGACTCGCCATAAGAAAGGTGCCATCACCTCTCGTCGAAGCATCCATTCCTTCCGATTCTACAGGGATACTCGCAAAGCTATATAGGGCGAGAGACAAACAAAGAATTATCAATAATTTCATAAGAAAATCCTCTTACCAAAGCTGTCTTTCGATGTATAAACCAAACCAAAACATGTTAGAAGTCTCTGGTCTCGTCCAAATAGACTCCCAGTATGCATGAGCACCGACATTGTAGTTTTCTGTTTTTACAATCGGTAAAACCACACGAGCATACCATCCAAATTCAGATTCATTATCACCCAATGTCGTCTTTTTTGGATCGATATCATTCCCATCCGCACGGAGCCAAAGGCAACTAAAGCCCGCTCCTACAGAAATCGGATGCATCAGAGTCAGAGGATAATCGATGCCCACGCGACCATTCAATTGGTGAATACCATCATAATCGGTATCTCTCCTAGGGGTAAAGTAAGAATACCCAAATTGAACAACGCCAAAAACATTCTCCCAATACTCATACCGAAATTCAATGAGACCGTAATAGGTATCATTCACAGCATCTAACAAATCACCCCAGGGGTATACCGCACCGCCTTCCAGGCTAAAGTAAGCCTTTCGAAACATTACATCCTGCGTTGACGATTGTTCTTCACTCCAAGCAAGAGTCGCAAAAAGAATCATCATGAAAAAAATTAGTCTCATGGTTTCCTCATTAAAGCCTGCGCAAAAAAGTGATCCAGGCCCATATCATTTTTCCCGATACGAACCGGTTCGCCATGCGCTTCAAATTCAGGGTTGTTTGTTAAAAATAAATCAATGACTCGCGTCGTTTCCACTCGTTCCGGGCTACAAGTCGCATAAACCAAGATTCCCCCTGGTTTCAATGCTTTTGATGCCGATTCTAAAATACCCAATTGGAGTGCTGGGAGTGTTTTAAAGTCCTCAGGCTTGAGGCGATAAAGCACTTCGGGTCGACGAGAAAGAACGCCCATGTTAGAACAAGGAACATCCAAAAGAATACGGTCAAATTTTTTATCAAACTCCGAATGGAGCGCATCGATAAGGGCGCTTTTCACATTGGTAAGTCCAAGGCGACCCATAAGATCTTGAATGTAAAGAAGGCGTTCAGAAGATACATCAGAAGCAAGAATGGATGCCTCTCCAAACATTTCCGCAAGGAGGGCACTTTTGCCACCCGGAGCGGCACAAGCGTCCCAAATTTCATGACCTGGAGCCACTTCTAATAAGCGCACCACATCATAAGCGGCTGGGTTCTGCACAGAGAAAAGACCTTGTGCAAAAGATTCAGAAGCAAGAAGGGCTCCCAAACGAGGGCCTTTATCAGCACCGCTCGGCACTTCGAGATAACGGTCTCCATATTCTCGGCCTTGCAAGCCGAGTTTTTCCCGTAACTCCGAAAGTGAAATGCGGAGTGTATTCACACGAATCCATTGCGTGGGAATTTCAGAAGTTTCCTTCGCGCGTGCTTCCGCTTCAACCACACCATATTCATCGAGCCAGCGACGCACAATCCATTCTGGAACCGAATTTCCGATACTAATGCGGAGTACATTCTGTGTCGGAAGCGTGGGTAAACCGGAACGTTGTGCATTTCTCAAAACACCGCTCACGAGTTTCACGGCACCTTCGCCCAAAGAAGCGGAGCGTGCGAGTTCTACACTGGTGGAAACGGACGCATGGTCTGGCACTCCGTCCATAAAAAATAATTGATAAAGTCCCATCTCCAAGATTGCTTGAACCTTTTCAGTCGGCATGCGTTTCACCCCTTGATGAATGGCATGACGCAAACGGAGATGGTGGCGGCAAACACCCAGTGCAATTTCCATAGCAAATGGAGAAAGCGCGTGTTCGCGAATAAGAGTGCCATCTTCAATCCACGCGACAAT
>DBTP01000053.1 GCA_002307115.1 Fibrobacter sp. UBA1313
TCCAAATTGCGGGGGCCACTTCAGGTCGCCCCTGATGGCGATGTTATCATTGGTCAGGCCGGCAAGCACCATTATGGTTCTGTATACGCCAAGAGCATTGTCATTCACCAGAATACTAAGTTCACTTGGGTTCCCTATGTGGAATCGGCTACGAGTACCACCATTGCTCGGATAAATGACATCTATAACGCGGAGTTCTTTTAATATGAAGTATTCTAAGTTTATTTTCGCGGCATCCGTTGCCATGATATTCGTTGCCTGTGATACATTTAGGACAGATAACGAATGTAAATGCAAGCGTTACGACAACGCTTTGTATGTGTCCTATGAAACATTGAGTGAAGTGGACAGCGTTCAATTCTTCCTGAACAAGGTCCGGGTCTGTAGTGATCTCACGCGTGACAATTCTATAGGGACTCTTTTAAAAACTACCGCAGGCTGCTATGGCAACAAAGAAACTCATGAAATATTAGGCGATTGTTCTTGGGGTGAAAAAAGTGCTGAAGGATTCCCGCAAATAAGCCTTTTTGAATGCCATCTAAACAAAAATTGTGATAATGTTGATATAGATACTGCAGAAATCGAAATTCGTGTATTTATTTCTGATTCAACAGGGATTTCTTATCAAGATGTTGATTCTTTGCCAAAGATTAGTGCAAATAACAGAATCTATATTTTGCCAGAAGCAGACACAGCCTTTGTTAACCAATGGTATCCTGTTAGCAAAGGAAATAATGTTACGACTGATTTCTTAGGTTGTCCTGGTGGATTTTGCGTTATTCAAGTTCCGGATGACTCCATTGTGTGTGCAAAACTAGTTTGCACTCTAGGTGATCCGAATATGTGCAAGGATTTTTTATATTAAATAAAACAAAAAGTATTATCAATGACTTTCAGTGGAGAGGCCATTTTACCACGATGAATTATGAAGACATTGCGAAGCGACTGAAGATTTATGTCCTTGGCACGGGAAATATGTACATTGAAACCAATTTTGCAGGTCAGTTGGTCGCCCCTGATGGCGATATCATCATTGGTCAGTCCGGCAAGCACCATTATGGTTCTGTATACGCCAAGAGCATCGTCATTCACCAGAATACTAAATTTACTTGGGTCCCCTATGTGGAATCGGCTACGAGTACCACCGTTGCTCGGATAAATGACATCTATAACGTGGAGTTCTTTTAATATGAGGTATTCTAAGCTTATTTGGGTGGCATCGGTTGCAGCGGTATTCGTTGCCTGTAATTGGGAACCTAAGGACTGTGAATGCAAAGCTTACGCCGATGCTTTATATATAACCTATGAAACATTGAACGAAGTGGACAGCGTTCAATTTTTCCTGAATGGAACTCAGGTTTGTAACAATTCCATACGTGACAATTCCATTGGGCTCGTTCTCGAGTTTACCGCAGGCTGCTATAGCAATAGTTCTTGCCGATTGGATGAAAAAGGAGATGAAGGATTCCCGCAAATAAGTCTTTTTGAATGCCATCTAAACAAGAATTGCGATAATGTTGATATAGATACTGCAAAAATCGAAATTCGTGCATTTATTTCTGATTCGACAGGGATTTCTTATCAAGATGTCGATTCTTTGCCAAAGATTAGTGCAAATAACAGAATCTATATTTTGCCAGAAGCAGACACTGCCTTTATTGATCGATGGTTTCCGGTTGGTGGAAGATATGACGTTACTACTGATTTTTTAGGTTGTCCAGGTGGATTCTGCGTAATCCAACTTCCAGACGACTCCATTGCGTGTGCAAAACTAGTTTGCCCTCTAGGAAATCCAGAGATGTGCAAGGATTTTACATATTAAATAAAAATAGAAGCTGTTATCAATGACTTTCAGTGGAGAGGCCATTTTACCACGATGAATTATGAAGACATTGCGAAGCGACTGAAGATTTATGTCCTTGGCACGGGAAATATGTACATTGAAACCAATTTTGCAGGTCAGTTGGTCGCCCCTGATGGCGATGTCATCATTGGTCAGTCCGGCAAACACCATTATGGTTCTGTATACGCCAAGAGCATCGTCATTCACCAGAATACTAAATTCACTTGGATTCCCTATGTGGAAGCGGCTACGAGTACCACCGTTGCTCGGATAAATGACATCTATAATGTGGAGTTCTTTTAATATGAGGTATTCTAAGTTTATTTTAGCGGCATCCGTTGCCATGATATTCGTTGCCTGTGATACATTTAGGGCAGATGACAAATGTGAATGCAAGCGTTACGATAAAGCTTTGTATGTGTCCTATGAAACATTGAGCGGGGTGGACAGCGTTCAGTTCTTCCTGAATGGAGCCCGCGTCTGCGACGGAACTACAGGACGACTTATTGTGACTACCGCAGGTTGTGATGATCGCACAGATACTCATGAAGTTTTAGGTACCTGCACTTGGAGCCACAGAAGTAACGAAGGATTCCCGCAAATAAACCTATTTGAATGCAGACTGGCGCAAGAGTGCGACAGCGTTGATGTCGATTCTGCTGAAATTATAATCAATGTGTTTATGACGGATTCTGCTGGTTCTAATAATCTTGTAGTTGAATCTCTGCCGAAATTCACAGCGAACAATCGCTATGCAGTAATGCCTGTGTCCGATACCAGTTTTATTAAGGTGAGGTTCCTAATGGATTACTTCCGCTTTGCAGATGTAATCAATGATATGAACTGCTTTAACGGTTTTTGCGTTGCACAGCAGCCGGATGATTCTATTATATGCGTAAAAAATGTATGCACTCTGGGCGATCCAGAGATGTGCCTAGATAATTATAAAGGAATCTAGATCCAAGTGCAAGACAAAGTCGGATCTACATCACAAGCGATGTGGAAGCGGCCAGAAATCCAAATTTAATTTGTCTTTATTTCTTGGACGATGAATCTTTAGGAATCGTATCCTTTCTATCAGAGGCGTTCATAGAAGAATCTTGCTTCGCAATGGCGTCTTTAATCGAAATCAATTTTTCTGTTTGAATAGACACCGAGGGTACTTTCTCTTCTTGTAAGCGTTCTGGAGTAATCACCTTTTTAAGATCCACTGCAAGAGTATCCATATTCAGAAGATCCCATTTTGAATTAAGGGTGGCAGCCCATTCGCGTAACCAAATCTTGCGAGACTCTCGTTCAAAGGCCCAGTTATCCGCATTGTAAAGATAATGGTGAATATCTGAGGTAATAAAAACGGGATGACCTCCACCGAGCGTATTAAAAATATTATTCACACGCGCTGACGCTGCGGCTGATGTCAGAAGAAGAACTGTGTCCGCATTTCTTTGTTTTAACCAAGGCAAAATCGATAAGGCTTCTTCAATGGTAGAAGGATCATCATGTCTAAAAATGTATACGCGAGAAGGATCTATTTCTCCAGAGCGAATCATATCTTCGGCATAAAAATCAGCGTTGTTTTTGTCTCGAAAAACGCGGCGACCCAAAATCACGACAGAATCCGCTTTTCCCTGAGTCATAAGGTTTATTGCATAATCGGAACGTTCCAAATCAGCACTTTGACCGTCTAAAATCACAATCCAGGAAACATGATTAAAGGGATCGTTGTGAACAAGCCAGTGGCCACTGCGCGCTATAAACAGATAGGCGACAAAAACAAGAACCAAAAGAATCGCCAAGCCCCATACGCCTGCAAAAATGCGATACTTGCGTTTTTGTTCTTTATAACTAACTAGGGGAGGAAGAATTCTACTCATAGTGACAAATCTACTTTTTTCCTGAAGTGATGCTTGAGAATTAGAGGATTCCCTTCATGATCACGGCATCTTCACCATCCGCATAATAGCGTTTTCGCCGGTAGGTTTCTACAAAACCAAGACTTTGATAAAATTGCTGTGCCACTGTATTCCTCACACGTACTTCCAAAAAGAACGATTGGATTTTCCGTGACTTGAGTTCAGAAAGGGTCTCCGCATATATTGCCTTCGCAATTCCTTCTCTTTGTCTCGTAGGGTCCACAGCGATGCTTAAAAGTTCGGCCTCATCAGCGATCACATGAAAAATGGCATATCCCACCAAAAGTCCCCCATCATAAGCGACCTTGGTCACCGCACAAGGAAGGGAAACTTCGGCAAGAATCTGAGCCTCACTCCATTTTTGAAACGCGAGCATTTCTTGAAGCTTATATACCGAAGGAACATCCCCCGCTTGCATTTCACGAATCAAAAGACTCACTTTGTTCTCTCAAAATAAGAGGGCTGAATGTAGTTTGCTTTTTGAGTCAGAGAGGGTTTAATGCGATCAAAAAACAGGGAGAACGGTTGAATTTCAGGCCCCTTAGCGACAATAATCTGAATATTATTTTTGGTCGCAAAATCCGAAATAGAGGCATCCGAGGCCGCACTAGAATCACACACAAATACTTTGGGAAGATCGGTGGCAATTTTTTCGAGTGTTTCTTCGGTAGAGACAAAAAATTCCTCTTCTCTAAGCCCCAAATACCAATAGTCCGGGCGGGCGCGTAAAAGCACTGCCGAATGATTTTCTGGAGATAAGGAGCGAAGGGCCACTAAGGTTGAAACACCATACAAAGTACGCGAACCCGAAAAACAAAGTCCCTCACAAAAAGCAATCCCTGTGCGAAGCCCTGTAAAAGAACCAGGGCCAAGAGTCACTAACACCCGTTTGATTTCTTCAAGTGTCACTGCCGCAAGAGAGAGAGAGGCGTCCAACAAACGCCCTAGATTTTCACCTCGACAATCCGGCTCATATTTTTCACAAATAGTATTGCCCTCTGCGTAAATACCAAGAGCAATGCCTTGCCGAGAAGTATCCAAAATTAAATCTAGAGAACGAGACATCGAAAAACCTCAGCGCTTAATTTTGAGACTGATGTCAATGATGACGTCAATTAATTGAGAATAACTCACCCCAATACAAGCGGCCTGGGCAGGCAAAAGGGAGGAAGGAGTCATCCCCGGAAGCGTATTGGTTTCCAGAGCCCAGAGCCCGCCCTGTTTATCGATGCGAACATCCGTCCTACTATAGCCAGCACAACCCAAAGCACGATGAGCGTTCTTCGCGAGTTCCTGAATACGTTGTGTTAAATCTGGGGAAAATTCCGCAGGGGTCACTTCACGGCATTCCCCATTGTATTTCGCTTCAAAATCAAAGTATTCCCGAGTGGTCATGCGCATCTCTGTCGGAGGCAACGCAGGCATTCCATCAATATAACCGCAACTCGCTTCTGTGCCACTGATGAATTTTTCGCACAAAAGGCGATCGCTGTCCTTGAATAGAGATGCCACAATGAATTCCGCCTCTTCAATATTTTTTGCAATACCCATGCCGATACTAGACCCCCCGATAGGATCTTTAATCACTAAAGGATAGCCGAGTGCATCCGCCGTGGCGACGAGATCATCTCCACGAAAACCCTCTCGCCAAAGAACGCGTTGCGCTGGAGTAGGAACGCCATTCGCGCGGTATATGTCCTTGCAGCGGATTTTATCCATCGCCAGAGCGCTCGCTAAAAGACCACAACCTGTATAAGGAATACCCCAATTTTCGAGCAAAGCCTGCACATGACCATCTTCCCCCCACTTTCCATGAAGGGCGAGAAAAGCAATATCACAATCGGGGAGCAAAGAAAGTGCTGGCGACTTTTCACGCCGAGTCGACGATCCCTCTAAGGAATTGAAATAATTTTCTGAAAAATTATCTTTCTGATAAGGACTCAGTTCCCGCGAGGACCAAATCCAAGTGCCCTCTTTCTGGATCAAAACGGGGTGGATATTGTACTTGGTGCCGTCCATAGCACGAACAACACCAGTGCCACTGATGACAGAAATATCGTGTTCGGTCGAAGGGCCACCCATTAGTACAAGAACGCGCAAACGAGACATAAAAACCTTCAAAGCTAAAATAGAATAAGAAAAATTTAGCTCTTTTATGTTTCGATGGCTTTATTTTTCAGGGGCTCTTCCAAAAATCACTTTCCCAAGTGGGTGCGAACTCGACTCCTAATAACGGAATCGACGACTTGCGCAGAAAAAGGACTTTTAGAGGAAAGGCTCAAGGAAATAAAATGGAAATTTCAGTCCCCACTCCCTCACGCGAGAGGAGAGAGATTCGGCCTTCATGATTTTCTGCGATATGTTTTACAATGGCGAGTCCGAGGCCTGTTCCGCCAGTTTCTTTAGAGTGGCTTTTATCGACCCGATAGAACCGTTCAAAAATTCGCGACTGATGTTCTTCAGGAATGCCGATGCCCGTATCTTTGACGCGAATCATTTTGCGTTCAAGAATGACATCCACGCGCCCATTATCTGTATTATAGCGAATGGCGTTGTCAATCAGATTATACACCATCTCAAATAACATGCGCCGATCCCCGGTGATGTCCATCGCCTCTCCTTGAATGGAGAGCGTCACATTTCTTTTCGCGGCAGCGGGAGTAAGCAATGTAATGCATTCCTGCACAA
>DBTP01000145.1 GCA_002307115.1 Fibrobacter sp. UBA1313
GTGAGCAATTTTCTGGAAGGGATCGCCACTTTTGGGACGATGGCTTTGTTTGTGATGCTCGGGCTGTTGGCGTTTCCAAGTCACTTTGTGAATATTTGGAAAGAGGGACTTTTGATTGTCGTGTTGATGGTGTTTATTGCGCGACCGGTTGCCGTGCTGATTTCCACTTTCCCCTTTCACTATCCTCTTAAAGAACGCGGGTTTCTGATGTGGGGTGGCATTAAGGGCGCGGTGCCTATTGTGCTTGCGACTTACCCTGCGGCTTACGGTTTGGATCCGAATGGGAATGTGTTTAACATTATTTTCTTTGCGGTAATTTTTTCCTGCTTGGTGCAGGGTTCAACTCTGGGACCTTTGGCGAAGTTTTTGAAACTCACTGGTGGCCCGAGACAACAGGGAACTCCATTTTCCGTAGAATTACATTCCGTTAAAAAAAGCGATCTGGATGTTTTTGAGTTTTATATTCGTAAGGATACAGACTGCGTGGGTAAAACCATTATTGAACTGGGGCTTTATAAAGACGTGGTGATTACGTCCATTGTTCGCAAAGGAAAAATAATTCCACCGAAAGGTGATGTGGCATTACACGAAGAAGACATTCTTTTTATTCTTGCCCCGGTGAAGCTGATTAAGCCCCTCGCAACACTTTTGAACAAGGGAAAAAGAATCGAGGACATGTAGTCCTCAATGATACTTCAAATTATGCGCCGAGTTCAAAAATGTGAATGAGCGAGAGAGAAAACAGGGAAAGTGCCGCCCAAGTGAGTGCCCCCACGGCAAGTGCACGGCGACCATTATGCCAAATATGCCCTAGATGCGTAATCAAACCAATGGCCGCGAGCGCGAGTACCATGAGCCATTTTCCCGCTGTCGTGGCCCACTCCCACAAGGGAGCGCCGCTATCTCCCACGACCACACGAATGCCAATGGCTAGGGCAAAACCGATGGCCGGTAAGGGGAGCGCGCGTTTCCAAGACCCCGCCTGTTGTCCATAAAAACGCTGTCTTAAAGCAATCACAATGCCGAGGGGAAAAATCATAAGTGTCCGGGCCATTTTCACAACGGTTCCCACATCGCCCGAATCCCCACCATAAGAGAATGCGGCGGCGAGTACGGAAGAGGTATCGTTAATCGCTGTACCCGCCCACAATCCAAATACCCGAGATTCCATTCCCATGAGGTGTCCTAAAAGCGGAAAAAGAACCGCGGCGATGATGTTGAAGAGAAATATGGTGGAAAGAGCCTGAGCGGTTTCTTCTTCTTTAGCATGTATAATGCCCGACATCGCAGCAATGGCCGAGCCCCCGCAGATACAGGTGCCAGCGCCCACGAGCGTCGCCGTATTTTCGTGTAGCCCGAGTAGACGCGAAAAGAACCACGAAGCGAAAAGAGCAAACGTCACCGTGGTCACCATAAAACCGATGGAACTTCCTCCAATGGAGACGACTTGAGAAATATTCATTCCAAGTCCTAACATGACCACTGAACCCAGTAGCGCATATTTGGAAATCTTTTGGCAGTAAGGCACAATGCCAGACTTCAAAGCCAAAGGGGCGAGAGAGGCTCCAATCAAAATGGCAAGAACAGGTCCGCCCAGCAAGGGAAATAGCCCCCCCAGCCATAGAGCCGCAAAACAGACAATGGCTAAAAAAACAACCGTCGCCATCATTTTTTGACGAGAAGAAAGAGTGGGTACAAGAGTTTTATGGGTCATGATTTTCTCCTTGAGTTCAAAGTTAGTCATTCCACATACTACTGTAAAATTATATGTTTTTATAATTTTGATAGGTAAATACCTATGATTGGAGAATTCAATGACAATTCGACACTTTCAAATTTTCAAGGTGTTATGCGAAGAATTGAATATGACGCGCACCGCAGAAAAACTTTTCATGACACAACCTTCGGTGAGCCAGGCTATTGCAGAACTGGAATCGCATTACCAGACAAAATTATTGGATCGCTTAGGGAAAAAGCTTTATCTGACGGAATCTGGAGCGGAACTCCTGACCCGCGTTTCTGATATTCTCTCGCAAATTCAAGACACCGAAAATGTATTCCAGGAGAAAAATCAGAGGCGACGTATTCGCTTGGGGGCGACTGCAACCGTGGGGAGTTTTGTTTTGCCTACGCTGCTTCGTAGTATTCACAAACGGGATGTCGATTTAGGAATTGATTTTTTGGTAGGAAATACAGCTCAAGTGGAAAAGGCTCTGCTCCACGCGGAACTAGACATTGCACTTGTCGAAGGTCGCACGACCTCTCGCTTATTGCACCGTCAGTTTGTGCTCAAAGATCCTTTGGTATTAGTGGCTCACCCATCTCTTTTGCAGGGAAATCAAACTTACAAGCCCAAAGATCTGGAAAAGTTTTCCTTTTTACTCCGAGAAGAAGGGAGTGGTACCGCAGAACAAGCTCTAAATGCACTTGCCAGTTGGGGCATTGAACCCCATATTGTAGGTCGCATCAGCAGTATTGAGGCTTTGCATCGGTTGGTGCTCGCGAAAGAAGGCCTTGCGTTTTTGCCGCGCATCGCTGTGGATACTGATTTGAAGAAAGGAAAATTAGCGGAGATTCCTGTTGCCAAAGCACAAATTGAACGCAGTTTCTGGATCGTCCACCACGCCTCCAAAAAAATTGAGGGCGATCTGTTGATTGTCAAAGAATGTATGACGGCGCTTAGTTATTCCCGACCTTAAAGAAATATTGATAATCCTTGATGTCTTTGAACTTATCCACAGAATCAAAGTCCACTAGGCGATTCATACCGCAGCGCACTTCAAGAGATTTGTAAGCAAAGCGCAATGTGGGTTCCAGTATCAGACGATTGGCACCTAGATTCACCGATGGGTTTTCTTCAAAGTCACGCATGTAGGCGCCAAAGAGCCACACGCCGAGAGGCCCATGATGCAAACCGAGACTCGCCCGCACAAGCCCGTAATGATGAGAACTCAATTCCGCAAAGGGCCATTCGGTGCTCCAAGGCGTGGGATTCATGTGAAGGCGATACCAATTGGTGATGGCGACGTCTTCCAATTCCGTGGTGACAAGGAAAGGACTCGGATATTCGTAACCGTAGCCTTCTTCTCTGCGAATATTGACACCGCCTGCAACGCCGACTCCCAAGGAAAGTGATTCCCATGGGGAAAAGAATTGCTGCGCTTCCACCGTGGATGTCACGTAGAGAGGGGCGTCAGAAGCTCCGTTAACGGCAAGATTCACCGAGCGGAAACCTGCCTGCATATCAATGCTGTGGCCAGAGCTTCCAAACCAAGGTAAAAAGGACTCGCTTTGTTGAATAAAGCCGAGACGCGGGAACAAGGAACGCGTTTTTAAGTCTCCATATTCATTGGTATTCACAGTTTCAAAAACACTTTCTCCCAAGGTGACGTTGAATGAAATCACCCCCAGAGAATCCAGCGCATAATGGAGTCCAGCCGAAAAGTCGCTGCGTGTTTCAGAATATATGCGGAGAGTCGGGTCTTGATTGCGGAAATATCCACGAAGCGGTTCCCACTTGGAAAAATCACCTGTAAAGAAGAAATCCCAGTTGCCTTGCCACAAGCCGGAGAGTTTCATTTCTGGCCGCACTCCGTAGGAGTTCCCACCCACAAAGGCTTCGGCGCCCAAGAGATATTCGAACTGATTCACATAACGAAAACTGGCCGCACCAAAAGCATTGGGTCCAAAAACATTTGATCCAAAACCACCAACTCGAAAATCTAAAACAGGAGCAACACTTGCAGAAATCATCAAATCCCCATTGTACTCTAGGGACATGGCAACCGAATCGTAGAGAGGCGACTGCAAAATATTTTCTAAAAATTTCCGCGGTGCCACAATACCCGTATCTTTTGCTGGCCAATAGGAGCTGATGTGAGAAAAGAATTCTCCAGAGATGCTGTCAAAAGAAGGAAAATACTGGAACCGAGATACAATGGAATCATTTTCAGAAGGATAGTCGCGCAGACGAGAAGCGAGAGGAGTGAAGTCTCCGAGACGCGCTTCTACAGCCTTGTAACCCGCCTGCATCCACGATTCTGGGCTATGGAGGCCACTCAGACTGTGCGGGCGAATAATCACCACCGAACTACTGGGAAGTACTTGGAGATGCTTTAACGATAGGCCTAAAGCCGCCTCTCGCCACGAATTCGAGGAAGGGGGACCGCTGCGGATCGGAAAAGGAGTGGGGACAATGGCGAGCATGGGGGGCGTAATTTCTGGCACGGGAACCATCGCACAGTAGTCTCCAGAGTGCGTATTTCCCTCAATGGGGAGCGTTTGCAAAATATCGTTGGGCGCGTTCGAAATAGATTTATCGCAAGCGATGACAGAGAAGGGGATTTTTTTACCCGCGGTTCCGCGCTGTAAACTTTCCTGAATTCGCAACTTGAAAAAAGTGTAACGCATCGCCGCGGTATCAGGATCTAAGGACCGCGAAATAAGATTCACATAACCCGCCGTGTCGCTATGCAAAGAGAAACGGGCCTGCATAGCAGGGAGCCCCGTTTTCGCAATCGGGAGATAAAAGTCCGAATGGGAACTCGTTGGCGGAAACAGGCGATCTTCGTTGAGATAAGGAGCAATAGTGGAATCGGTCATGAGACGCTGCATGGCATCGAGGCTCCAGCCCGCTGTCCATAAGGCTCCCACCCACGCGCCCCACGAAGCTCCGACTACGGAATCTATAGGGACTCGGTAATCACGAAGCGCATAAAGGACGCCAAGAAAAAACCATGGAGAGGCTTCCCCACCACCGAGATAAAGAACTGAACGAACCAGAGGCGGAGAGATTGTGTCATGAGACAATCTGGCTTGTATAGAATCTGCTGTATTGGAAGAATCTTCTGCCAACGAGGAATCCACTATTACGGATGTTACCGGACCCGCAACTTCATTTGAGGACTGTTTTTTTTGAGCAAGAGAATCTGGCAATTGAGCCGCATTGACTGGCTTTGCGGTGCCGAGGACAACACACAAAACGCAAAAGAGCATCGTAACTCTCCATGGGAGTGTACTGTTGAAAACTCTTTGCATACAATCCGCCTAAACCAAGCGAGAATCGTCCAAAGCGTATTTTCGGGCCTCTTCCTTTGAAAGTAAATGATCTCTGACCAAAAGGGCCAAAGAATCATCCAAAGAAAGCATTCCTTCTGAAGCACTCGAACGAATCATCTGAGGTATTTTGTAATGTTCCCCGCTTCGAATGAGCGAGCTAACCGTTTGATTATTATAAAGAACTTCCCAAGCACATACGACCCCTTTACCATTCAGCGCAGGGAATAAATGTTGAGAGACAATCGCTTTCAGATTCGAGGCTAAAAGGGTGCGAGATAAAGATTCACTATCCAAATTTTCTCCTGCAAGAAGAAAATCAAGAACACCCACCGCATTGCCCGCAGTCATACAGCCAACGACCAAAGAGCCCGCTTCTGTTGCCCGTAACATAGGGAGTAAAGATCCGCGAGAGATATCTCCCAACCAAAAAAGATCTGTCCCCGAAGACAAGCCTTGAACCAATTCTTGATCTAGGCTCACCTTCGTTCTCCGATAATGCACAATGCTTTCCCCTGTTTTTAGGGGATATTCTGGAACAGGGTCCAAAAAGCGAGCACGACATAAACGCTGTTGACAAAGGCTTGAAACATAAGCAGAAGCCGTGGTCGTTTTCCCCGAGCCCACATTACCTGCAAAAACAACAAGTCCTGCACCAAGACCCAACAAACTCATCACGGATGCAGGAGCTCCCATGGATTTAAAATCAGGGCATTCCGTAGCAATGGGGTGAAAACAACCCATCTTGCCAAAAGCTTCACGAGAATAGCGTACACGCCACTCACGACCACACCAAGGGCCCCCACGGAAACAACCCGATTCCCCTGCTAAGACCCCCGTCAACTGTTCCAGATCGCCGTATTCCAAACGCGGAGCCTCAGGAATAGCACGTACTTGCTTCAATAAACGAACGGCCGGGACACAGCCCTCTGCGAGTATCAAATCACTGGCACCGACTTGGAGTGCGTAATCCAAAAATGTTTCTATCTCTCCCATAATCAAACCCCTTTGCCATGCATTTCAGGGCGGTAAGCACTAAAACGACGTGGATCCGAAGCCCTTTGCCAAGCTTCCACACCATTGATATAACCCGATTCCACAAGACTTTGCAAGGAATCGTCCAAAGACTGCCCTTGATTCTTTGCGGCACTCATTGCAGCAGGTATTTGCGTAAGCTCCCCTTTGCGAATAAGGTTCGCAATAGTAGAGGTGACCTTCATTGATTCAAAAGCCAAAATTTGTCCCTGCCCCTGCACTACAGGAATTAAATGTTGCACAAGAACCCCTTTCATTTGATCGGCGAGCGCAAAACAAAGAGCACTGCGATGAGATTCTGGAGCGCCTTCTAATAAGCGAGTCATCATACCCAAAATATTATTTCCAGAAGATACGGCAAAAACAAGAACGCCCGCATTTGCAGCCTGTAAGAGCAGCCAAAGTTCATCAATAGAATCCATGTGATCAAAAAGAATCACATCCGCCCCATCAGAAATGGCTTCCTGAATGGCCGCAACACTCGTATGAGTGTGGAGACCTACTTCTTTTTGAATTACAATCCCTTTGGGATTTTGCAAAAGACGTTCAATTGGTTTTTCAATGGTCTGTAGAAAGATGTGACGGTTTGCGGCTACCGTTTCACCCATTGTCGTAAGCATCGTGGAGCGCCCACTGCCCGAAGGCCCTGCAATAAAAACTAAACCACTTTGGAGGGCAAGAAAATCAAGACAAAATGGAGGCAAATAAAATTTATCAAGACTTACTGCTTCTGTTGGAATCAAACGGATAGCAAGCGCAGGAGCCGCATCTTCCCAAGTGACCGTGAGGCGTGCGCGACCAACACCCGGGAGAGCGAGCGTTTTACTGAAATCTTTGCCCACGCAAGGTTCATAGCCATCAGCAAAGCCCTTCGCGGCCTCTGCTAGCCAACGATCCAAATGATCATTTTCCACTGGCTTATCGGAAACATAATGTTGTTTTCCCGCTTGGCGCATCAACATCAAGAATCCTGGCTGGAGATAAATATCCGTTGCATTGTAGTTTCTCGCATAGGCGAGTACCCCCGAAAGAGGCGTTTCAGGATTGACACTTTCAGGACTTACCACGCTCCCTTCGCCCGTCGCCACAGCAAAGCGATCTGGAAGCGCGTTCGTTTCCAAATCCGCACTGGCTTCATCTGCGAATTCGGAAGCATTTCCCATAAGAGCAACAGGAGACATACTGGTGGATTCCAAGCCTTCAATCACTTCCACTTGTACACTTGAAGGAACCACTTCACCAAACGGATTATTGCCTTCGAGAGAAAAAGTATCGACCTCTATTTTTGGTGTAGCAGGAGCCTTCGGAATGACTGATTGAGGAACTACCGGTTTCTGCGAAGAGGGGGTTGACTTTATCGTAGGCTGTACCATCGCAGGAGGCGGAACTTCTTTTTTCTCTACCGCAGCGGGTGCCACCGATTGAACTTCAGGAACCTCAACCACTTTTGCTTCCAGCGTTTTTACATAATCCAAAACCCGTGTATACATTTTGGAATCCAAAATTCCCGCTTCGCAAAGAACCTGGCCTAAGTCATGATCCGTATTAATCTTGCACCAATTTTCCTGAATTTGTGCTTCAGTGACGAGTTTATTGGAGTACAAAACCTTCGCCAAATATTCGTTTCTCATAGGAAATCCCTCCGACTAAACCACCACGATGCAACTGCCAAAAAGACACCGATATAACCTAATGCATACAACGTATTCCATAGCAGATAAAAAGGAGGCAACGCGACTTGGTGCACGACATAACCACTGATATTAAATCGATAGAGGCCTGGGAAAATCGCATGGACAAAGATCGCAGTTTTTTCCATGATAACACTCTGCATTCCTTCCACTTCACCCATACGGCGCACAAAACGCACCTGCTCCAAAAGTTGATTTGAAAGGTGCCCTGCAATGTAAACCCCTAAAGTGAAAAGCGCACTCAACACCGGCGTACTGAAACTCGAAAATAAAAGTGCGACAGCCACCACAATTGCCATCTCACAAAAGACAAGATAAATGGCCTGCAAAAGATCAACGGTGGGATTTGAATTAGTAAGCCAAAGAATACCATAATACACCAACGTCAAAAGGGAAAGATGTACCGCCACCACGGCCAAAAGGCCCAGATACTTGCCAACAATAAAAGCAGCCCGACTGATTGGTTTTGAAAGGAGCGTGAGCACCGTACGGCCCTGAATTTCCTTCTGCACGAGACTGATTCCGACAAATACAGAAATAAGGAGTCCAGAGATGGACATAATACTCAGAGTCGTCGATTTAATCACATGGGCCCGATCAAAAACAGACCACTCGCCGAGAAGAATGCTGAAAAAAGCGAGACCTATCGCTAAGAAAAAAATGTTATAAAGGATTTTATCGCGCACAGATTCCCTAAAGGTATTGAGAGCGATAACTCCTATATTGCTAAGACTCTGCACGAACAATCTCCTGTGTCAAAACATCTTCTAAACTCGGCCTCTGGTGATCCATTCGCTCAATCGAAATTCCGCTTTTCAAACAGAATGAAAGAAAACGATCCCTGGCCATTCCATCTTTACAAATCCACTCTTGCGGGTGCCCTGCACTGAGAACCCCTTCTGGTAAATCAGCGAGAGGAATACTTTCCAAAGTATGCACATGATATTCCACGCCACAAGAGGCAGTAATCTCATCCACCGTCCCTTCGCGCACCACGCGGCCATCCACAATCATCGCCACACGATGACTAATCGATTCCACATCGGAAAGTAAATGACTGGAATAGAAAATGGTCACACCCTCTTTGTTGAGGGAAAGAATCGCTTCACGCAAATCGCGCCGACCCATCGGATCCAAACCAGTCATCGGCTCATCTAAAATCAACAATTCTGGTTTACCAAGAATCGCTTGAGCAAGGCCTACGCGCTGCATCATCCCTTTAGAATAGGTCCGCAGACGCCGATCAATCCAGTCCTTATCCGCATTCACCATCGAAAGCGCCCAAGAGATACGGGAGTTTAGTTCCGCCCCCCAAAGACCTACAAGGCGTCCATAAAACGTCAAGAGTTCGCGCCCTGTGAGATAATCGTAAAAGTAAGGTTGCTCTGGAGAATAGCCAAGACTTTGGCGACTTTTTACATCGCTCGGAGAAAAACCATTCACTAGCACTTTGCCACTATCTTTTCGTAAAAGCCCCGTAAGCACCTTGATCGTTGTCGATTTCCCAGCCCCATTAGGACCAATGAAACCATAAATCATTCCTTGAGGCACATGGAGATCCACGCCCTTCAATGCCACTTTGGGAATCATTAAAAAGCCGCTACGATACGTCTTTTGAAGGCTCTCAATTTGAATCATTTACGATCTTCTCCAGGACTCCTGGATTTACGATCTTGCCGATTGAACAAGTAGTACAACGCGGCTCCCGCAAAATAAAAAAGGACCCCTACATAGAAGACAGGATTCAAGGACTTCCCTTCCAATCCGGGGAAAAGATTGAAAACAAGACTGCCTCCAAAAAAATATACTAGCACCAAAATCACACCAAGAACTCGCAAGGCATAAGTCAGAATAATTTTTTTATTCATAAAACACTCCAAAATCAATAAAAACCATACCCATGAAAAATACACATTTATGAGCCTAGGAAACCCGTTTAGCCATAAAATGATTCCCCGAAGACGAAAAGCATCCCCTTCAAATCACAAAAAAAAGCGACCCTAAGACCGCTTTTCATTTTTATTCAAATGAGTTACCCTTTTATGTGGATCGCCGCCGCAAATTCCTTAAGAAGTGCGGGGTCTTTGACTTTTTCCCAAAGGGTGCCCGTGACGATGATCTGTGCTCCAGCGGCAACTCGTATGGCAGCGGTTTCCGGCTCACGGATACCACCACCGGTGATAATTGTGAGTTCCGTCGCTTTGCGTGTGTAAGCAATGTGTTCCACGGGGACAGGCGTTTCCGCACCGCTGCCCGCTTCTAAGTAGACATACCGCATGCCCATGAGTTCTGCTGCCACAGAATGCACCATGGAAAGTTTGGGTTTGTCCGCAGGGACTGGCATAGTACCGCTAATGAATTCGACTGCGGTGCGCTTTCCGCTGTTAATGAGCTGGTAGGCCGTGGGAATTGCTTCCATGTGAAGCGCACGCACGAGAACGCCACCACGCGTCTGTTCATCAATCAGATAATTTGGATTGCGACCGCTCACGAGTGTCATGAAAAGAATCGCATCAAAGCCCGGAACCACCTGACTTGCACCACCGGGAAACAGAATAATCGGAAGTTTGACTTCGGCCTTAAGGGCGGCGACTTGAGCGGGCAACTTGAAGTTACCCATAAATGAACCGCCGACGAGAAGTACATCCGCGCCGTTTTCTGCGGCAAGCGTCCCCGCCTTTAGAAGTGCAGAATCATCAGAGGCATCCGGGTCTAGGAGCACTGCGAAAAGAGCGCCACGACGTTCAATTTCAGCATTCAAGGCTGATTCTGTCTTTCCAATTTTCATTGCGAAATTTTCTCCTGAATAAATCCAATCGCCGCCGCAAGCGCTGCCGAAATCTTCGCTGGCTCACGGGTTCCCGCTTGGGCACGGTCTGGACGTCCACCGCCCTTACCGCCCGCAATTTCCGCGAGGAGTTTCACCAATTCACCCGCTTTGAGGCCCTTGTCCTGAACGGACTTTTCCACAATCACAGCGATACTCCCGCTATCTTGGGTCTTGTTGCCGAGAACCACTGCCGAGCCCTTCGAAAGCTTTGCCTGAATACCATCGAGCAAGTCCTTAAACTTATCTTCAGCAATGTTCATTTCCTTGACATACAGGGAAATGCCGTTCACATTCACTGCCTCTTTCAAAATGTCAGAGGCCGCCAAAGTCGCAAGTTCAAGCTTCACACTCGCCAAAGATTTCTCAAGAGTTTTCAAATTTTCAAAAGAATTATCAATGCGTTCCAAAAGCGATTCATCTTTGCAGCGCAGGCGATCACGCAGGCCGGAAAGAATCGCCGTGGAATCCCGGAGAAGTTTCAGGGCACCACGACCTGTCACGGCTTCAATGCGGCGCACTCCAGCACTCACACTGGTTTCGGCAAGAATTTTAACCATGCCGATTTCACCCGTATTCGAGGCATGCAAACCACCACAAAGTTCCTTGGAAAAATCGCCCATGCTCACCACGCGTACATCATTCTCATACTTTTCGCCAAAGAGAGCCATGGCGCCTGTGGCCTGAGCATCCTCCAATTTCATCACCTTGGTGGTGATCGGAAGAGTGGCCATTACTTGGGCGTTAACCAAGTCTTCCACTTGAGCAATTTGTTCTGCGGTCATGCCACTGAAATGGCTGAAGTCAAAGCGAAGCCCTTCTGGAGCCACATGGCTACCTTGCTGAGCCACATGTGTGCCCAAAACTTCACGCAGTGCGGCCTGGAGCAAATGCGTTGCCGAGTGATTGCGGCGCGTGTCCTTACGCAACTCATCATTCACAGTGGCAAAGAAAAGACCACCCATGGAAGCTTCCTCCACAGTGCCAACCACCACTTTACCGCGATGAATCACCGTATCATTCACCTTGATCGTATCAAAAACAGAGATTTCAAGGCCATCGGAAACTAGCACGCCCTTCTCACCCACTTCACCACCCATCTCGGCGTAAAAAGGAGTCGATTCAAGAACAATGGAAAGGATTCCTTTATCTTCTCGGTAGCGAAGCACTTTGGTTCCGCAACTGGAAAATTCATAACCCACAAAGCGCGTGGAGCCTTCGCTAAAAACGGTCCAACCTTCGGTACCCATGGTGTTGATGCCTTGCTTCTGCGCTCCGCGAGCACGGGTCTTCTGTTCTTCCATACATTTTTCAAAACCGGCTTCATCCGCAGTCAGGCCTTTTTCTTCGGCAAGAATCCGCGTCAAGTCCGGGGGGAAACCATAAGTATCGTACAGCACAAAAACTTTATCGCCCGGAACCACTTTGTTTGTACCCAGTTCGGCAACAATCTTATCAAAGCGATCAAGGCCCGCATCCAACGTGCGGATAAAACGATCTTCTTCGGAGCGGATCACTTCCGTTACAAAATCCCGGCGGGCGAGAATTTCTGGGAACGCATCGCCCATGGTGTCGGAAAGCACCTGTACCAATTTGCAAAGGAACGGTTCCTTTTGGCCCAGAAGACGGGCAAAGCGACTCGCGCGGCGCAAAATGCGGCGGAGGACGTAACCGCGGCCATCGTTACTCGGCAATGCGCCATCGGCAATAGCAAACGAAACCGAGCGGAGATGATCCGCAATCACACGGTGCGGCGTACCAGCACTGCCCTGGTCATAAGGCACGCCGGAGAGTTCCGCAATCTTCTGAATAATCGGGGAGAAAACATCCGTGTCATAGTTACTGCGGACGCCTTGAAGAATCGCGCACACCCTTTCAAAGCCCATGCCCGTATCCACGTTCTTCGCCTTGAGAGGAATCAGTTCCCCCGAGGAAATGCGTTCGTACTGCATGAACACATTGTTCCAGATTTCAATATAACGGTCGTTGGTTCCGTTCACACCTTTAATAGGATCGGCAAAAGTTTCTCTCTGAGTGGCAATATCGCCGCGGTCATAATGAATTTCAGTACAAGGACCACAGGGGCCAGTATCGCCCATTTCCCAGAAGTTGCTCTTCGCATTGAATCGCATAATGCGTTCTTTCGGGAGATGGGAAACACGGTCCCAGATTTCGAACGCTTCATCATCATCTTCGAATACGGTCACAAACAAACGGTTCTTATCGAGCTTCCAGACTTCCGTGAGGAGTTCCCACGCCCAGGTGATGGCTTCTTCTTTGTAGTAATCCCCGAAAGACCAGTTGCCGAGCATTTCAAAAAACGTGTGGTGATAGGTATCTCTGCCTACTTCATCGAGGTCATTGTGCTTCCCAGAGACGCGAATGCATTTCTGGCTATTCACGGCCCGTTTTAAACCCCTCGCATTATCGCCCAAGAAAATCGCCTTAAACTGGTTCATTCCCGCATTGGTAAACATCAGTGTGGGATCATCCTGGGGCACCACCGGCGCACTGCGGACAAACGTGTGGTTTTTGGATTCAAAAAATTTGATAAAAGATTCGCGGACTTGCGCAGAGGTTTTAGGCGTTTCGGACATGATATTATAAATGTATTCAGGTTAAAGTTGAGAACAAAGTTTAATGGTTCGCAATTTAGGAAAATTAAGCAGCCTCTTTAAGGGATCAATTATCAACGGGCCCATTCCGGCCAGTAACCAAGGCCTTTTTTCCTTTCCGCTCAATGGATCGAGAGTTGTAGAGAAGCGGTGACCAGTCTCACTGCCTTCGTCTGATTACACTCAATTCTTGACACACCGCAACGAAAACCCTTTTGCCTTAGCGTAGTAGCTCGAGTTCACATAAGCGCTGAGGTAGCCCATGATCCAGTAGTACGCATACGTGGAACTATAGGCCGTAGCCGACCACCAAAAGCCGTAGTTGCCAACGTTGTAGAAGACCGACCCGTCGTAGCTGCCACCTGGCAGAGCGGAAAAGCCATAGGCATCCGTTCCAGTATTAGTTGACCAAAGACTACTGTTTACCTTTAACTGAGCCCCTGCACTGGCACCAACGTAAACCTCCAGCACCGTCCACTCTGCACTACTGGGAACATGCCAACCACTGGGGCAAATGCCATGAACCCCCGATGGGTTGATGTCACTCGAAGCGGAACCCGCCATCACTGTACTCCAATCGTAAAGACGGCCATAAGTGGCACAGTTACTCGCTAGATTATTGTAGCACCAAGAATTTCCACTACTAGGCGTGTAATTCAAATTTTCTGCCATCCAAGTTTGAGCGCCAATCACCACGGTTTTGTAAGTCTGATTATCCCGCGTATCGGTTAGAGAACCGTAGGATATCGCTGCGTTAAACCAGTCCTTCGTAACAGAGGATGAAGAGGGCATCACACTGGACGAGGATGGGATTGACGACGATGAGGATGAATTCAATACCCCAACTGACGAACTTGAGGACCTGGTAGTCGAAGAAGAACTATCCCCTTCCGGTTCCGTACTATTGTTCCCGCTATCCCCGCCGCACGCCACGAAAATCAGGGCAATCGCCACCATACCAAGAAATACTATCCGTTGTTTTTGTTTCATTTTTTTGCTCCTTACCTTTAATCTTCGGCGATTCTAAAACTATTATGATCTTCAAAATAGCACTTCTGGGAGAGATTGTAAACAACCGATGGCTTCACCTTGTCCCAAAGCAAACTCGGTTGTGTGATGCTCACTCGGCATGGGGTTCATCTTTTTTCACCAAATCTTTTCACAGATAACCCATTTTTAGAGGTTCCCTAACATAAATCCATAGGCAACGCCAGCCGATAAATCGCTTCCGCATCCGAGGGTCCCAGTTTCACAAAACCACCCATTTTATGCTTTTCAGAAAGTCCTAAAGTGGCGACCATTTTCGGAATATCCTCTTCCTTCGCTCCTAGCTCCGCAAAATTCGAAGGCATCCCGATAGACTTCAAAAAAGCGCGGAACCTAGAAATGCCCTCGACCGCCGTAATCTCGGGATTCGCAAAATTCATGTCACAGTCCCAGACGCGCACCGCAAACTGAGCAAAACGCGGAACATCATGAGACATCACATACTGCATCCAAGCAGGCATCATCACGGCAAGTCCCGCGCCATGAGCCACATCGTACAACGCGGATAGTTCATGTTCCAAACCATGACTACTCCAATCCTGAGCACGGCCCACTCCGCACAAATTATTGTGAGCCACCATACCCGCCCACATAATGTTCGCCCGCGCCTCATAATTTTCAAGGTTGGCGATCACTTTAGGAGCTTCCGTAATGACCGCTTTTAAAATGCCTTCACACAGGCGATCCGTAGTTTCCACGTCCCGGGTGTTCGTAAAATAGCGTTCACACACATGCGCCATAATGTCCGTGATGCCGCACGCCGTCGCATAGGCCGGAAGCGTACAGGTGAACTGCGGGTTCATAATAGAGAACCGGGGACGGAGCGCATCGCCGCTCGCCGCTCTTTTGAGCATTCCTTTTTCTAACGTAATCACCGAATCCCCAGAACCCTCGCTCCCTGCCGCAGCAATGGTGAGCACAGTGCCCACAGGCAATGCTTTTTCGACGGGCTTTCCACTGTAAAAATCCCAGAAATCCCCTTCATAAGGCACGCCCGCAGCAATCGCCTTGGAAGAATCGATCACCGATCCGCCACCAACGGCAAGGATAAAATCCACCTTTTCCTTCCGGCAAAGTTCAATGCCTTCGTAGACTAGGCCACTTCTGGGATTGGGTCTTGCACCCGCAAGTTCCACAAAAGGGACTCCTGCCTCGCGAAGCGAATGGGTCACAGCCTCCCACACCCCATTTTTCTTAATGGAGCCACCGCCAGAGTGAAGCAGAACCTTGGTGCCACCAAAACGCCGTACCATTTCACCCACTTTTTTTTCACTGTCTTTGCCAAAAGAAAAGTACGTTGGCGAATAAAAACTGAAATTTTCCATGAACAAACCTCCAAAAATGGAATCCCAACTTCCAACTTATCTTTTTCAGGTAGCCAAGAAGGTGAAATCTTTTAAAATTTGTACAGGATGCCTCTAAAAATTGGTTTGCAGGAATGAATTTTTAGAGGGATCCAATATCCTGTGGAACAAATGTCCTTACAGGTGCGAATGATGAGAGCGTCTCAGGAAATGACGGTCCTGTTGCAGGCAAATCGTGACGAGGCCAAACCAGAGGAATAACACAGAATAGATGATTTTTGCAATTCTGAAGGATCTCTTCTGGCAAAGTGCGTCATGAATAGTCGCAGACATTTATTTCAAAAGACATTATCCATGTATCAGAGGCTAAAATGATTACGTTCTTTATCGGTATTGCGATTCTTATCGGCGGCTATTTCACCTACGGCAAATTCGTGGAGCATATTTTCGGACCCGATGACCGGAAAACTCCTGCCATCAAGAATCCCGATGGGGTGGATCGCATGGTGCTCCCGAACTGGAAAAATTCTCTTATTGAGTTATTGAACATCGCAGGCGTAGGCCCCGTGATAGGTGTTATTCTCGGAATCAAATTCGGTGCCATCGTTTTTCTCATTCTTCCTTTGGGAAACGTTCTTGGCGGTGCAGTGCATGATTATTTTTCCGGCATGATCAGTATGCGCAACAATGGCGTCAATGTACCCGCTCTTTCCGTCAAATATCTGGGAGTTATTCCCTCGCGGATCATCATGATTCTCATTTCCCTTGCCCTGATTTTGGTGGGCGCGGTTTTTGTAAATACTCCAGCCACTCTGATTAATACGCCAACGCTTGCAGGGACCGCAGGATCTACGGATATGACCGTATTCTGGATTGCCGCCACAGCCATTTTCGTCTACTACTTTGTGAGCACGTTTTTCCCTGTTGATAAAATCATCGGGCGAATTTATCCCATTTTCGGGGCGCTTCTGATCCTCTCCTGCATAACCATTCTGGTCGGCCTCATCCCTCATCTTTCGGTTCTTGATAATGTAAACCTGCACGACATAGCGTCCAACTTTACCCAGCATCCGGCAAAACAGCCTATTATTCCTATGCTTTTCGTCACAATCGCCTGCGGCATTATCAGTGGTTTCCACAGCACCCAAAGTCCGATTGTCGCCCGCACCGAAGCTACAGAACGCACAGGTCGCCGTACTTTCTATGGAATGATGATCTTAGAAGGCCTTATCGGAATGATTTGGGCCGCTGGCGGGATGTTCATTTATAAGCAATTCCCGGAGTTGATTTCACAGGCAAGCGGAGTTAAAGTGCTGAATACGCTCGTCACTACCATTCTCCCCTTCAAATCCGTTTCCGCAATCGTCATCATTGGCGTGGTCATTCTCGCCATCACCAGCGGGGACACCGCTCTCCGCAGCCTCCGCCTCACTCTCGCCGAACTTTTCCACATGCCTCAAAAAAGCGTGAAGAATCGCCTCATTCTCTGCATTCCCATGTTTGCTGTTTGCGCGGGCATTCTTTTCTGGAGTAATTTGAATCCTAGCGGATTTAATCTTCTCTGGAATTATTTCAGTTGGTCCAATCAGGTGATGGCCGTATGCAGCCTCTGTGTCACCGTTGTATACCTCCGTGCGGAAGGCAAGAATTTCTGGATTGCCCTCTTCCCCTGTGCATTCATGACGTTCATTGTGAGTGCTTACATCCTTTGGGTAAGCCCATCGCACCTTACAGGGGCGCCCATCGGCTTTGGCCTCTCCCTTCCTGTAGCAGCGGGAATAAGCCTTCTAATGTCGCTCGCTCTGTGTTCAGCGCTTGTAAAACAAGGGAAGAAACTCGGAAGTTGCAAACTTACCGAACACTTACCTTAATTGAAGAGCGGCGTTTCATCGCCTACTTTCGCTTTTTCGTCGAAAAAAAGACTTTTTCCCATTTTCAATAAAAGAAGTCTTTGCTACCTTTCGGTTTCTTGTATGAGGGCTCTTAGGTTGAATTGATTTATTCATCTTTTGAAGTGGCTCAGAACCTTGTTTTTGGGAGACTGAAATGCCTAAACATGTTGCGCTTTTAATAATTCTTGGGATCTTCTCCACCCTGCCCGCGTGGTCTGGTGAGGTATATACCCGTGAAAGAGCGATTCAAATTGCTCTTGAAAAATCCTCGGACATACAAACGGCAGAACAAAATATCAAAGCAGCAGAATCCAAAGTTAAAGGCGCCTATGGAAACGCTTATCCTTCCATTGACTTTTCTGCAACCTATGCAAGGTCATTTGGAGTAGATGATGTTGAATACACGGACGTCAACAGCATGCTGGATGAACAAGCCGATGCAAATGATAAAATCCTTGCAGGGATTATGAGCCCGATGCTTTATGGACTAGAGGCCTCTCAGGGTTTTCGCTGGGGCACACAAGTAGGCCTTACCGCCACACAGATTTTGTACGCTCAGGGCAAAATCACTACTGGCGTTCAAATCGCAAAAGCCTATAAACGCGTCAATGAAATTGCTTTGGATCAGGCAAAAGAAGATGTGCGTTACGATGTGGAAACCGCTTTTGACCAAGTTCTCTACCTCGATTCCGCCGTGGCGATCTACGAAGCGAGCATTGAGCAAGCCAATAAACATTTTGACTATGTCAAGAAAGCCAACGAATCGGGACTTTTGGGCGAATTGGATATGATTCGCGCTCAGATTCAGGTGGACGAATTAACTTCGGGCCTTGAAAAAACAAAAAAGAACCAAGTGATTGCAAAGAATTCGTTATTGAGCACTATGGGTCTCCCTTGGGAATCGGATGTTGAGTTTGAAGGAACCCTTCGCGACCCCATGCAGTCTACCCTAGCGTTGCCAGATACTTCCATGAACGGAATGCGTCAGCGCCGCAAAGAACTCTCCCAACTCAATGAAAGCGAAAAAATGTACACTTTGAACGTGGACATCAATAAAGGGGATTATATGCCGACCGTCATTCTTGGAGGTTCTCTGACCTATGCAAATGGAGCGAATGAATGGAATGACTGGGATGCCCCAAACTGGGATGATAACATCAACAAAAAAATCTACCTGAATGTATCTATGAACTTATTTAACGGTTTACAAACCCGGGAAAATGTAGTCCAAGCAAAGAGCGATGTGCGCAAGACGCAAATTCAGAAAGAAACCGCAGAACGAAGCATTCAGCTTCAGATGGAATCCGCGATGAACACGTGGAACGATGCCCAAAAACAAATTGAAATTCAAAAACGCAAAGTAGATCTTGCTCAACGGAACCTGGATCTTACCCAAGTGTCCTATGAAGCGGGCAAGTCGCCTCAGTTAGATCTACTGGATGCAAACATGAGTTTAAGAAATGCGAAGCTGGATTATATGTCCGCTGTCGTCGATTGGAACAAAGCTTACAACGCCCTGTTGAAAGCCACCGGTGAATATTAAGAGGTAAAAAAAATGACCCTATCCTTAAAATACACAATCTCGCTCGCCGCACTTTCCCTGATCCTTGCGGCCTGTTCTTCTCAGGATAAAAAACAAACGGATAAAAAAGTCCAAACCATGGAAGAAATCCATGCAGAAAAAGGAAAGCCAACGCATGTGGTGCTCGCCTCTAAAATGAACCTCGCCGATATTCGGCAATTCAGTGGTTCCGTGGAAGGTATACAGCAAACGCACGCCGAAGCAAAAATGTCGGATCCCATTAAGACAATCAAAGTCAGCATTGGAAGCTCCGTTCAAAAAGACCAGGTACTTGCTGAGTTTTTCTATACCGGCGATAATACAGCCTATCAGCAAGCAGAAGAACAAGTCAAGTTACTGGAATCCTCGACCCAGCGCCTTCGCGAAGTATACGCCAAAGGTGGATTGTCTCAACAGGATCTTGATGAGGCAGAAACACAACTGCGTATAGCAAAACTTTCCATGGAAACAGCACGCCGCAAAACAATCGTACTCTCTCCAGCAAGTGGTGTTGTCACAGAAGTCCGGTTTAAGGAAGGAGAAGTTCCAAGCATAGGAGCCACACTTTTCACGATCGCCAAACTAGATCAAGTCATTCTGAAATTACCCATTACTAGTCAAGACATTGGCCTTTTCAAAAAGGGAGCGACGGCAACAGTCCACCTGAACGGGGAAGATCTCAAGGGTAAAGTTTCCATGGTTCCTCTCGCTGCAGATGCGTCCACTCGCTTTTTTCCTGTAGAAATTACGTTTAATAATAAAGGGCACAAGCTACTCCCAGGAATGTTCATCACCGCCGAAGTGAATGCGAGAAGCATTGATGCCGTGGCGGTTCCGAACGATGCCATCATCTATAAAAACGGTCTCAATACAGTCTGGATTGTGCAGAACGGAAAGGCTGTGCGCAAAATTGTGACCCCCGGCGTTTCCAATCAAAACTATACACAGATAGTAAGCGGTATTGCGCCTTCGGATTCTGTCATGTTTGATGGTATGTCCAAAATGAATGAAGGTGATAAAGTCCTGATTGTGGACTAAACGGAGAAAAAACGAATGATCAAAGCGAGTATCTATAAACCCATTACCATGCTGATGATTATTCTGACGGTGGTGGTTTTCGGTGTGTACACCTACCGTATGATGCCAGTCAACATGTTGCCGACATTCGAAATTCCGGTGGTCACCGCCTCCGTTATTTACAAAGGCGCAAGCCCGGAAGAGCTCGAATCAACAATCATCAAACCCGTTGAAGATCAGATTGAATTGATTGATGGTATTGACTATGTGAAAGCCTATGCCATGGAAAACTACGCCATTTTTGTCGTGATGTTCAACATGGGTGTTAATGTGGATGTGGCGGCAAGCGATGTCCGCGACAAAATCGCCCAGGTGCAGACAGACTTTCCCGATGGTGCAGAAGATGCCGTTGTCCAGAAAGTGGACATCAACGGCAAAGCTATTGTTGATTTAGCATTCACCGGTCCTAGCAATTCGACAGAACTCCGCAAAAAAGCCGAGGATGACATCAAGCCGCAGCTCGCCTCCGTCTCTGGTGTCGCAAGCGTCGATCTTTTTGGCGGAACGGAACGCCAGATTTCCATTGAACTTAATAAAGAAGCAATGCTTGCCCGTAACGTGGATATCGCCACGGTGATGAACCTCGTGGGAGCAGCGAATCTCAGCTATCCTTTCGGAGAACTCAACGGAAAAATTAAAAACACCAGCGTTCGCGCCAATTCAAAATTCAGAAGTCTTGATGAGATTAGAAACCTGGAAATTCCGACCGCTAACGGTCGCATTCGTTTAAGTGAATTCGCTCAAGTGAAAGATACCGTGGAAACCATCACCTCGGCTTCCCGTTTCAAGGGCACAAGTTCCGTGGGACTTTCCATTAAAAAGCGGACCGATGCCAATGTGGTAGGTGTTGCCGACGGTGTTCTCAAAAAATTGGCAACTATCAATGCAGGGCTTCCAGAAGGTTACAAGCTCAATCTGGTGTACGATAAATCCAATACAATCCGTGAGTCTGTGGATGGTGTTATTCAAAATATTGAACTCGCCATTATCCTTACTGCTATTGTCCTTCTTTTGTTCCTTGGTAAATTCAGCACCATGCTTATCGCTGCTGTCACGATGCCCATTTCAGTGATCGGTGCATTTACCTTCATGTACTTCAGCGGATTTACGATCAACATCATGACGTTGATGGCGTTATCGTCAGCCGTGGGGCTCTTGGTAACGAACTCTATTATTGTGCTCGAAAATATTTCGTCAAAACT
>DBTP01000199.1 GCA_002307115.1 Fibrobacter sp. UBA1313
GTAATATTCATCCGCTTCTTTGAGGATTATACGATGTGTTTTAAGCCCGGAGGCTGCCGCTGCACGGGTTGCTCTGTTTTCATCACGCAGTACGGGTACGAGTGCGCGGAGGCCAGTGGTATCGTCAATGAGGGCGAGTGACTGAGCTCCGTGTGTTCTAATGTCCTCATCATCACTTGCAAGGAAATCCATCAGGGGGGCAACAGCACCTAAAACTTTTCGTCTTCCCATGAATTCGGCAGCACATCTACGAACAGAAACCGAAGAATCTGTCAAAGCTTCCATCATGGCGGATTCCGCCCGTTGGTCTCCGTTTTCGGCAAGATATTTGGCGGCGTACTCTCGAATATATTCATAGGGGTAATATTTATAGCGGTATTTCGCTGTATCCGCAAGAAGGGCAATCATGGGAAGAGTAGCAGAGGAATCTCCTCCTTGGGAAAAGAATCCAACCGCTTCTCCGCGCACTTCAACATCGGTGTCGGAAAGAGCTCTGATCAGAATCGTGTGCCTTCCTGGAATTTCTCTCCAGCCAGTAATTTGTTCGACTACCGCACGGCGTACCATGGCGCTTGTGTCGTTGTACATTTCCAGAAGCACATTTGTTATTTTCGGATTGTTTTCCGGATTCAATTCATAGACAGCCTGGGCGCGAATTGAGGGACTACTGTCTTTCAGGGCCTGAAGCATGATGGGTTCAATGCGCGGGTCTTCCATTTCCTGTAACACATGGAGGATTTCACTTCGAATGGTATCATTAGGATTTTTCGCGTTTCTAAGGAGTGGTTCCACCTTGTTCATCTCTCGGAGCGTAAAAATGATTCGACCATTGGAACTCATGGAGGGAATGGCTGCGATCAGTGAGTCCGCAATCCAGGGTTCTTTACGCGCGGCCAGTGCAGATAAGGCGGCCTCGCTCACGCCGGATATGGAATCATGAATGGCTTCCAGCAGGATAGGGACGACTTCTTTGGTTTTACATTTTCCGATCTGACTGAGGGCGAGCTTGCGAGCATCACTTTTTTCATGATGCGCTCCATCGAGAAGTTCGTTTGGGCAGGTGTTTCCGACGATTTTCTGAATTGCTTCCTGAATTGCATTGCGTTCCTCCCAACCGGCATATTCATCAAGGAAGGACAGTAGTGGTGCAATAGCGTGCCGGTTTTTTGTTTTCCCAAGGGAATGAATTGCCGCAACTTTAACTTCATAAACGGAATCCTGAAGCGCTTGAACTAAAAGATCCACAGAACGGTCATCGGATTTTTTCCCCAGAGCGATGACTGCTTTTTGCCGGATTTTGGAATTTTCAGACAAAATATCCGTGGCTGGGTTCCCGGCCCAGAGCAGAACGGTCCCTGAAAACAGCAGAATCAGTAAAATCAATTTGTTTGTCATTTTTTGAAAGCCTTTTTAGAGGTGGCCTTTGGAAGGTTTGATAAATAGAAATTTAACTTTTTCTCCCTGACTATTTCAAGAGACACGTTTGTGAGTCCGAGTCCCCCCCGGTTTCTTACAAAGAACTGTACCAGCCGACCCTGCCATTTCCCGCTTTCCAGCGCAACCTGAACACCAGGGGTAAAAAAATCCACCGGCAACGTCTAAACTTTGGCAAGATCAGAAAAGGCTCGGAGATCGTTCGAGTCATCGTGTTTTCTAAGTAGGCAAAAAAATGCCTGCACTTAGGATAAGCGCAAGCGGTGATGTGTCAACGATAATTACTGTGCAAGCTGTGGGAGATCTTCGGGATATTTTGTACGTATGTCTGTCATCACTTTTTCCGCTTCAAAGGATTCACCCTTGAGAGAGGTTTTGTCCGGTTCTGTTTCATAGAGCCGGATTTGAATCCAAACTGCAGGCTTACCCATAATCGATTTAAGATCTTTGGAAACGACTTCAAAATAGGGTTTCTCATGTTCCAAAGAAAATTCAGCACACCGGAACATTCCAAAATCGTTTATTTTTTCTTTGGAGATAAATGAATTTCCAGAGAATGTAATTTGATAAACATTATTTTCCAATTCTTTTTCCTGATATCCTCCTGAAAGGCCTGCAGGCTGGTAGGTGGTCGCACATCCTGTAAACATAAGGATTGCTACAATTGTCATCACTTTTCCAATAATTTTCATAGTAGACCTTTTTTGTTGAGTTCGTTTAGATTGACTGAAAGGTAATTTTTTCATCTTCATTTTTTCGTTGATAATGCAATTTTACTCAAAAGAAACCCCCGTGCTTTGCGCGGGGCTTCCGTATTCTATAGCTATGCTTGAAGTATAGTATAATGGCGGCTGACGAAAACGCGTTACCCTGTTCTGTCTTGCGACCTCGCTTCGCTTGACTCACTGCGTAGTCGCGTTTCCGCCAGCCGCGACCATTCTCCGTCAAATTTTCAGAACCAAGTTTGCTCCAACAGTGCAGAAATGCCCGTTGGTTTCTGTCCTTATTGATGGATACGGAAAGTTTTTGGCAAAAGTGAATGTGAAATGTGTTTACTATGAGAAATCCAGGTTAGTAGCCTTTTAAATCTCATCTAGTGCGTGCGTATTTCCCCGTTTTTACCGAAGATTTTGTAAAAATACTGATTCTTCGACGGCAGGTACACGTCGATCTTCGTATCATTGGGGGCGACAGGAACATCTTTGCCGACTTTTCTGCCGCTTACGTCAAACACTCGCAACACCGCACCCGTAATACCAAGCGGCGCACGCAGATCAATCGTCTTCTTGCCAATCCCGTTGAACCCGCCCTGCAGACGAGGCAACAGCCCGGTCACCGGATCGACTTTTATCGCCGTCGTTCCCTGATACTGCGCATACAACGTGGCATACACATACTGCGCCGTTTTTTCAGGATCGGAGGTGTTGACGAGGTCATTCGCCGTCAGGGTCGTCGTGACAGTCAAATTCGGCCAAAGACTTTTGAGTTTAAGCATGGCAGCGGTGTCTTGCGCAGTCGTGAAAAGATTCGCCTTATTGTGTTTCGCCAACAAACTCATGATCGCATGATTGCGGGTAGTCGTGTCATACATCACGCTGTCCAACTTCGCTGAATCATTTTCGACGGCAAGCAAAAGTGCGACATGCACGGTAGCAACACTCGCGGCATCGTACGAATCCAATGCAGGAAGCTCCTGTCGGGTGACTTCAGAAGGCGTGTTTGTTGGAATGCAACTGTTCAAAACATAAGCATAATCAACCGCATTGTACGTATCAGTTGCCGCAAAACTTTTCAGTTTTGCGATATATGCACTGTCATTAGAATTGATCAGATATGACAATGCATCTAGGGCATCGTAACGATTTGTGCCATCAGTAACTTTGTTTACGTCAAGATACGCAAACATTGTGTCAATGACCTTACTTCGGTCAAAATAAAATTTCTGCGAACTTTTCCGCCAGTCAACGGCGGCATCCCGCAAAGCCGTCATAACATAACTTGCTTGGTCGCTATTCACATCAAAGCGAGATAACTGCGCAAGATAATATTCAAATGTACGTGCGGACGAAAGATCTTCAATCGCCCAGCCATATTCGGCAACCAAGTTTATGTCGTCCACGGCCGGATCATTGACCATTGTCTTCCCGAGCGAATCAACATATGCCCGATTCGGAACAGAAGAAAATGTTAAGGTGACCTTCTGCAGTGCCGTAAGCTGCACGCTTGGATCGGCAGTTGTATCCGTTGCCTGTGCGACTAATGCATCAATTTTAGCTGTAGTTGTGTCATGATACGGATTATACTCCCCCGACCCATAGATGCCACTCAAACGCGCATGCAACGGTGCAATAGTGGTGATTGCTATTGTGAATAGGGCGAGAAACACCTGCTGTGAATGTCTGGAACTATTACACATAAATTGCGTTGTTACTCCTGTGGCACAAAAAGCGGACCTGTGAATAAATATAGTATCAATTGATGTGGCATTCACCAGTGGCGTCCTGAGTCTTTCTTTGTGCTGACTCCGTGTCGCCGAGAATTTCAAAGGCCCGGGCCCGTAGCATCTTTTTTCAGGGTGAGATAAGGAGGATTGGAGTTATCCAGAGAATTCTTTGGCTCGGTGAGAGAAGAACAGAGCTTTTGAACCAGCGCACTTTGGGGAGATCGGTATTCAAGGCAGGCGCGCTGAAAATTAGCCCTGGCATTTTCGGCATTCGCATTGCGGCAGGTCCTTCTGAATTTGCATTTAGCCATCCGGAAAATATTGGGATCAAGCGCAGGCACTCGCCCGCAAAGGAGAAACCAGGCTCGGTTATTGAGAATGTTAAAAGAATAAAATTTTTACAAGAATTGGACTCCGCTCGTTGCCAATCCTAGAACTTTTATTAATTGTTCTCAGTGGAAAATTTTGTTTCTGTAGGAATCATTTTTCTTCCTTTTTTAAGGGATTTTCCGAAAATCAGTTTATCGCTAACA
>DBTP01000001.1 GCA_002307115.1 Fibrobacter sp. UBA1313
GGTCAAGTCCGTAAAAACAAACCAAGAGCCTTCTTCCTTGTTCTTACTGTTTCGCATCAGGCCTCCGCCTTATTTTCAGAGGCAGGAGCGTGTTGCGATTGTTGCAAAATTTCAAGTAAGATCTCTTGAGTTTTCATCGCGTTCTCCACAAGCACTTCGCTCGCGCGCTCATGGAACGCTTCCAAAGAGAGGTGGAGTTGTTCAATAAAGTTTTGTTCTTCATCATGTTCCGAAGAATCACCGGAAAGCTTTTCCAGTACGGCTTCAATGCCCTCACGGAACATTTCGAGGTTGGCAGAAAATTCAGATTGGTTAACGCGCATCAGACTCGCCGCATCCGTAATGTTGGAAGCAAGCACAGAAGACGTTTCATTTTCCTTGACGACGCGATTTTCAATGCCTGCAATGAGAGCCTGCTGGGACTGTACCAAAGCGGCGGAAGCAGTGGAAAGCTCGCGGAAAGAGGATTGTACTTCCTCAGAGAGTTTTCGAATTTGATCGGCGACAGATTTGGAGAGATCCACAGAACCCGCCTCTGCTTTTTCTGCCACTTGGAGTGCTACAGAACGGAGCGTTTCCAAACCTTCGCGCTGATGATTTTCAGAATTCGTGGCGGAAGCGCCCAAGGAATCCATGAACTGTTTCCATTGTTCGCCAGAGCTCTTCACTTGATCTTTAAGGCTCGTAGAGAGTTCGCGCGTCAGAGTATCGACTGTGGACTGCATGCCCGTAGCCGCCCCTTTCTGGAGCGATTCCATCTGAGACGATAGCGAGGATACCGCCTCCTGAAGGCCTTGGATAGCGACCTTTTGCGCTTGTTCCACACCCATTACATTCACCTTCAAAAGATCCTGTAAACCTGTCGAAAGTCCCTGTAACGTATTTTGCAACGCTTCGGAAGATTTCTGCTGAACTTGCAGCATGCCTTCAAGCACTTGCGATTGAGTTGTTTTCAACTGTTCCGCAAACAGCGTCGACGATTTTTCATTCGCATTCGCAATGGAATCGACCAATTTTCGAATTTCAGCGGTGGCATCATTCTTGTTTACGGAAAAATCAGGGAGGAGTTCAAACAAAGTAAATTCATCTAAATCCATCATAAAATTGGTGTGTTGCACGACCAAAATACTGTGGCTGGCATTCAAAACGATAGCCGCAAACAAACCGCAAAGCGAAGTACCAAAAATACCTTTCATGCTTGAAAAAATGGCCTGAATGGAACTCAAGGTGGACTCCGGAGCAGAATTGAGTTCAATGCTATTACCCGCTGTAGAAACCGCAAGCATCAAGCCAAAGAAGGTTCCCATGAGGCCCAAAAGAATTACCACGCCACCACTACTCTTACCAATCTTGATCTCTTCGCGGGCATCTAAAATATCTTTAAGCACTTGCGGATTGAGAACCATTCCCTTCGCGGAAAGTTTCTGCACCAAGCGAATGCGGGACACCACAATACCTGTTCCTTCCACACCACTGCGCGGCACTTGTTTGGAGTAAGAGGTAAGGTGCTGACGTTCTTTTTCAATTTCACGGAGACCCTTAATGGCATTCACCTCAGACCCAATGAAAACCACAAAAATGGCGGCAATAATCAGCCATCCAAAAAGAGGAGAGCCAAAGTAGAGGGAGCTTGCGATCAACGCAGCCGTTCCTAAAACGGCGAGCAAGAGAACGAGCGCAGAGGAATTTTTCATAATAGTCATTCCACAGGTTTGGTGTGTAACGGAGAAACGGAACGCCCGAACAGATCTAACTGACCGCGCGAAAATCCACGTAAATAAAGAGACCACTTGTCCCGGTACCACTCGCCTACTAGCAACGTGAGACCACAAGCGTAATCACAAAAATCATCGGTAAATGCTAAGAATGCATTCTCATAAGCACCACTACGATTCCAAGTGGAACCGACCGCTCGCACACACGCTAAAGAGCTCGCAAAATGGCGCACTTTGCCACGACTCTTAAACGCTAATGAGAACCGTTTGAAAGCGATCTCCGCCAAAGAGGCCCGTAAACGAGCAATGTATTGATCTTCTTGTTCATGGAACGAGGCTTCCATACTGGGCAAAATTTTTGAAATCGCATCAATGGCACTTTCTTTGTACCACACTTTGCACAAGCGCTCCTGTAAATGGAGAACGCGAGAGGACATCATCACCAACAGTTTTTCCGAATCACCGACAAGCATGTGAATGGTTGAAAAGTAGAGGTTGCGAATTTCTTGGCTGGTTCCCTTGAAGGAAAAATACCAACCGTCCCCATCTTGAAGAATCCACCCCGCTTGCAAAAGGACACGATGCAATTCTTCTGTCGCAAAACGCTGCGCCCACTTGGCTCGAAACTCGTCAAAACGTGTCCGAAATTCATCGAGAAGTAGGGGAAAATCTTTTTGAGAAATCATCCATGCATTGGGGCTATAGGAAATCATTTCCTGACCCGCCATCGTCGAAGAGGGGTCCGTGAGTGCCGCATCAAGATGCTCAAATAAAGCAATGGACCAAGTCGCTTCCATCGTTTGCGAAAGCGTGGCCACAGAAGAAGAACGATCTGGGCGACCACCCAAACGAACCAGGCTCGTACCTGTCATTTTTCTTATTGCTCTACGGAAAGATTCATCCACGGCGAAAATATACCTAATGGAGAAAGAATGCGCCGGGTTAAGTTCGCTTAGAAGCCCGCTTCAATGCGCTGCCAAACGCTATGAGAGACCTTGCGGCCTTTCCCCGCCATTTCATCAGATTCGCGGCGTACATCCGCTTCCAAATTATCGTGAATAGGTGCGGTATCACCCACAAAGGTCGCTCCCTTTTCAAGGTACAATCCAAATACGTTATCACGAATTTCAGTTTTTTTGAAACTGACAGAACCTGTGCCCACAGAAAGGGCGAAACGATTGCGTCTAAAGGAACAACCCACGAGTTCCACTTTCGGAGCATTCTCTACCCACAGACCATAATAATTGTTCACAAAATGAACGTTTTCAAAAATGCCCGAAGACTGCGTGACGGTATTACGAAACGCATTTTCAATGATCAGATTACGCACTACAAAGTATTGGGATCCTGTCGCCAAATGGACTCCATTCCAACTGTCCGAGGAGTCTGCATTGCGAAAGGCGACGGGTTTTTGAGACGTTCCCAAAATTTGTACCGAACCCCTCAACAAGAGTTTCGCATAGCCGCTCATAAACACTTCAACTCCCGCTTCAATAATTAACGAATCGGTGGCAGGAATCACCACGCTATTTTCTAAAAGGTAAGGGCTTTTGGATGCTTTTAAAAAAACTTTATGTCCTTTAGGGCCTGGGAATGGCGTTACGGCAAAAGCTACCGTAAAACTCGCCATGAGCGCGATCACGAAAGCCTTTTTCATATTAAACACCACTCTTCAAAAGAATGGTTTGGTGCACGCGCAAACTAGGAATGGTGTCAGCCGCCCCTTCTTGCTTTTCAATCATGCGCATCTTGCCTTCGACTTCCAAAGTACCTTCCACAATTTTCCCAGCGTTCACATCAAAAAGAATCGTGCCGCTACCAAGAACAAAATCTTCGCTCTCCATGGTATGCAGAGAGTCATCCGTACGTTGCTTGTACTTAATGTTCATCTGCAACTTCGCGAGCAAAACGCCGTTACGCACAAATACGTCTTCGAGTTTAAACCACTTGTAAACAAACAGTTGTTTTCCATCGGCATCATTGATCAAGTGCTGACGCTCCCAAGTCGCTCCCATTTTCACCGGCGAAGAAGGTAAAACGGGCTGAATTTTGAGGAACGTTTTGCGAATATCGAGATCTCCTACATCGGGGAGAGCCACAAAATCATCCATATTCACGGCACTCATTTGACCATCCGCAGCCATTTTGAATTGAAATGACTCCATGCCCAAGTAGCGTTCAATGTGGCGCGTTTCTTCTACGGAGCGGTTATCCGATGTATAACTGACAGAATCGACCTTCATCATGAAGCGGCCCGTGCCATCATCATAGGCCGTAAGCAACTTGGAGTGAAGACGCACTTGCAAATGAGAGTTCATGGATTCTGGTGATTCCGTAGAGGAATCATCATCTACCAACACTCGCAATTTGGCTTCTAAAGAAAATACCTGATCAGCGGTATTTTGGGTATCAAAGGCGAGGTTTACTTCCTGCTGACCACAGGCGATTAAAAGGAGAGGAAAAAGGAGCACGAGGCATTTCATGCCTAAAAAAATAGTTATGTGCTGGATTGAGCGACTGTCTTTGCTCCCGAATCACCCTTCTTTTCGCGCATTTCTTGGAAAAATGCTTGGAGAATTCCCAAACCTTCCTCGGCCAAAATACCCGGAGTCACTGTTACAACACGACGGAGCGCATTGTGAGAAAGCACATCTATCGTCGTCCCACAACCGCCAAATCGGGAATCCCTTGATCCATAAACCACCCGAGAGAGGCGGCTATTGAGAATCGCCCCTGCACACATGGGGCACGGTTCCAAAGTGACATACAAAGTACAACCATCCAAACGCCAATTTTCAAGTGCTGTAGCGGCAGCACCAATAGCAAGAATTTCCGCATGAGCCGTTGCATCGTGCAAAGATTCGACTTGATTGTAGCCTTTGCCTATTGCCTTACCCTCTTTGACAATGACACAACCAATGGGGATTTCTCCCGCATCGTAAGCGATTTCCGCCTGTCGAAGAGCCATACGCATCCAACGTTCGTCTTCTTCTGGTGTGGGAATGCGCCCCGTTGCAGGGATGGCATCCGGGTGTTCAGATAAAGGTAACCACTCACCCATTACAAAGCTCCAATGGCCTTAGGACGCGGAAAAATGAATCGTAAAATATTGGCACACACAAGAGTTGCCGTACAAGAAATGAGCGGATTCCAAAAGAAACTAACAGTGCCCGCAAACGGAGGCTCGTAAGCGGGGAAAAGTGGCACTTTATTGAAAAGTACAATGGATGTCATCCCACAAAGAACGCCGCCAATAACCGCCCGAGGAGAAACCCGTTTTGTAAAAAAGGCAAGGAGGAAAAGTGCGAGTAAAGGTCCTGTAAAAAGACCTGTGAAAAAGAGAGCATTCGAAAGCAGAGAACTTTTCATATCCACAGCGATGAACGCGCAACCCGTGCTCAGAACCGCCCACAAAAGAGTCCACATTTTTGCCTTCGATAACGACTTTGCACTTTCGTCACGAATCAACAGAATATCCTTCACCGTGGTATTCCCCAACGCATTGATCGCACTCGAAAGACTGCTCATCGCCGCCGCGTAAATGGCCGCCACCACAAGACCCGTCGCTCCTGGAGGGAGTACGTTCACAATAAAATGAGGAAAGACTTCGTTGATTGCAGTCCCTGGAGGCAAAGGAACGATTCCTTTCACCTGATAAAAAACATAGAGGCCCGCACCCACCCAGAAGAAAAGAATGGAAACAAAAATACCGAGCACCATACTGAGAATACTCGAAGCATTTGCTTCCTTCGACGATTTACAACTGAGATAGCGCTGCACAAATTGCTGATCGCAGCCACGGATCGCAATTTCAATCACGGCATACACAAAACCCGCCGAAAGTAAGTTGCGCGCATTGGCAGGATTCCAATCCGAAGCGTTGAACCAAACCGTTTTACCCGCCTCTGAAGCCATGGTGTACATGGGCCCCAGGCCACCCACCCCATGCGCAATAATCAAAAGCGTCAAAATGCCACCACCAAACAACACCCCAAATTGCAACACATCCGTCCACACCACAGCCTTAAACCCACCATACCAAGTATAAGCGGTCGCCACAAGTGCGGTAATCAAAATCGCCACATGAATATCGATGCCCAAGATCGGCGCCAATACCAGCGAAGGGGCATAAAGCAAAATTCCCATACGCAATAAGAGATGTAAGCTGTAGAATACCGCCGCAATACGGCGCACGCCCCGCGAAAAATGTTTTTCAAACAATTCGTAAGCGCTTGAAATTCCGGCCCTTTTTATGCGTGGGATAAAAACTACGCCCACCACTACAATCGCAATCAACGCCCCAAAATTGTTCATTAAGAACGTCATGTTGGTGGCATAAGAATCGGCAGGGTTCCCTAAAAAAGTCGTTGCACTCACGGATGTCGCAATAAGACTAATACCTATCGCCACCCACGGCATGGAACCGCCGCCAAGCATATAACCTTTAAAATCTTTTTTACCCCGGGAAGCCCAAAGGCCCACAAACACAGAAAACAAAATATACGCAACAAGAACAATCCAATCAAGCAATGTGAACACGAAGAAATTCCTTTAGACTGAAGGGGTTTCCGGTTTTGTGGATTCAGAGCCTAAGTACTCGATGTACTCCACGACTTGATTACGTCCGCCATTCTTGGCCTTGTACAAAGCCTTATCGGCAAAGGAAAGCGCTTGTTTCATATCGCGGTATTCAGGGCGCACCAAAAAGCTACCGATACTTACCGTCACCGGAATTTGCTCGGCTCTATGAATGTCAAATAATTTATCTCCAATGGCCTTGCGAATCCGTTCGGCAGTTTCCTTGAGTGCCTCTGGGGAACAATCCACGAGACCCACCACAAACTCTTCACCCCCATAGCGAGCGACCACATCAATTTCTCCGCGCACTTCATCGCGAATTCGAGAGGCAATGCCCTTGATCACCTCATCGCCTGCGGGGTGGCCGTAGGTATCATTGATGTGCTTGAAGTGGTCAATATCCAGCATTAACAAACCGACATTGATTTTCTGACGCTCGGCGCGGAGTTTTTCCGTGCGTAGGCGTTCATGTAATGTACGGTGGTTCATAAGGCCAGTCAAACCATCTTTGGTTGCCAAGTCCTTACCCGCTTCAAATTGGCGCGCACGAGCGTATGCAAAGCCTGCAACACCGGCAATCGCTTTGAGTAATTCTTTTTCGTGATCCGAATAACGATTCTGCTGGCAACTTTCCAAACAAATAGCAATCTCCGCAGACTCCGCCCCGGATTCTGTGGCGATCGGCATGGCAAAGAGATAACGCAAATCATTATTGCGTTTTTCTTTTTCATTAATGCGAGGAACATATTCGCCAGGGTTGCCTGAGAAATTCCGTTCCACCGGAAAATTACGCATCAGAGAAAGAATCACCAAGCCTTTATCGTTGAGTGAAAATTCTTGTCCAATCATCAAATCACGGTCCACCCCATCACACCAAACTACAGAGCCTTTGCCCTCTTTCTGGTTTTCCACCGCAAGAATCATCATGCGGTCGTAGGGAATATTTCCGCGAACATATTCAAAAATTTGCCCATAAATATCTTTAACTGCCATGTTTTGGAAAAAGTTCTTTTGATAGTGATAAAGAATGCTGAACTGTTGCTGTTCAATGTAATTCTTCGCACTGGCGTAACTTTTAAAACTCATGGTATAAATGCTATTGGCAATACAATTAAGAGCGGTAATCTCTGCAGAATCAAAAGCATTGGGAGACGCGGAGTCCATAAAAAGAACGCCTTGGCGACTGCGATGACGATCCAAAATAGGGACCCCCGCCACAGAACGAATCGTCGGATTTCCACTGTAATAGTAGAGGCCTTTGCCCCCTTGAATATCGCCTTCCAAAATGCGTATAATGTCAGAACGAGTGAGTTGACTGACGAGCCCACAGTTTTCTTGAATCAGCGCATGAGGAACCACAGCCTCAGAATCCGAAACAAATTGGCGAAGTACTAAAGTTCCCCGTTTATTACCTGGGAAAAAGACCGCCACCGTATTCGTCTTGGGGATCAATGTTTTAAGTGCTTGCAAAGCATAACGGAGCGAAGTATCTAATTCGCTTTCGACTGTGGACCAAATTTGTTCCACTTTCAGTTTTGATGTGGGTTCATTAAATTCTGTCTTTTCATTTTCAAAAGCCACACGGAGATCGGAATGAGCGGCGGTTTGCGGCATACTACGCAAAATGCGACCCACCGCAGTGGAGTCGTTATCTCGAGTCGCCCGAAGCACGGGAACCGAACCCGATACAGGACTGCTCGGCAACCGAGGGCGATTCAACCACCCCAACACAGCGGAGATCACAGCGAAGGGAATAGCGAAAAACCAAAGCCCCCCCTGAAAGGCCAAGCCTAAAAGCAAACCAGAGAGAATATAAAGAGCATCAGACATCAATAACCCCGATTATAACCGGAAAGATCTGTAAAGCATAACCACAGCAAGTACACCAAAAATGATGTGCCCAATCCATGCCCCAAGCATTGGAGAGAGTGCGCCATTTTCGCCCATTTTCAGACCAATCCTTATCACAATATAATAGCTAAACACGAAAAAAAGACCGATTCCAAACTTCTGCGAAAGCCCTCCAGAGCGACTAAAACGATGAGCGAGCGACACTCCTATCAAAAGAACAAGAAAATTCATGAGCGAACCGGAAAATTTAAAGAAATAAGCAGTCTCCAATTTACGCGTATCTTCCCCCGATCGACGAAGCGACTCAATACGTCGCTTAATCATTGAGGCATTCATTTCATCGCCCCGTTGCCTATCATCAAGAAAATCCTCTGGTCGCATCTCCGTTTTGTCTCCAAGAATTTCTTTGCGGAAAGGCTGCACCACGATGTCCCCCTCTTTATTGAACACTCTGTGGTAACCATCTTCTAATTGCCAATAACCCCCCGAAGTACTTTTAATCGTGCTATCGGACAAACTATCGTGAGAAGAATCCACAGGGGCGATCCAGCGAAGGCGCCGCGCATCATAGCGTTCCTGGAGGTCACCATCGTGTTTAAGCAACAAAAGAACATCACGCCCCAACTTATTTCCGCCTGAATACTGTTTCATAAACCAACTTGATTTATCACTTCCAATAAAAGCAAAATTAGTTTTGTCCTTGATACGGGGATCCTTCCTCTGCTGTTGCAAAGGCTCCATGATTCCATAGCGTTTATGATTTGCATCAGGAAGCACTTGATCATCTAGATACAATGAAAATAAAGTGGTCGCAATGCCCACAATCAAAATGGGCCACAATGCGCGCAAGGGACTCCGTCCAGAGCTTTGAATAGCAGTCATCTCCAAATGTCTTGCCATGTTGCCTACCGAAGCTACCACACCAATAAACAAGGCCACGGGAGTCACCAAATAAACAATGTAAGGGAGGTAGGCACAATAGTAATCTACGACGTCTTTCATTCCACGCGAAAGCCACATGCGAATATTACCCACAAAGTCAATCACCACAAACATTACAATAGAGCCCAAAAGTATAAGCAAGAACAGGCGCAAAAAGTTTCCGATCATGTATCGTGTAAACTTCATACAGAATCCTTGTTCACTTTCTTTTTTACAAAAAACAGATGCACGCGATGAATCATTCTAAGCAAGCGGGAATCGCCGGAATAACGGTCACGAGTCATGCGATACGTAAGGAATATGCCAATGGAACCCATCAATATATTTGAAAACCACATGGCAAGTTCAGGAGTAATGATCAAACGATCCGCAAGATTTTCTCCACCGATAAGACACACCCAATAAATCACAAAAAAAGCCATACTGTAAATGACTCCGGTTCCTATACCGCCCTTGCGAGCCATAATCCCCAGCGGAGCCCCAATGAGCACAAAAATAATGCACGCAAAAGAAGTACTAAATTTTTTATGAACTTCTACCCAATACTGCGATTGTCTTTTTTCTTCGCTTTCTAGGCGATCATGAGTTCGTTCTACGATGCGAGTGCGACTTTTTTCCCTCATAGAAACTTCGAACATGGAGCGAACTCTTCTCGCCGTATCCACTTTCAATTCAAATTGATTCGATGAAGGAACAATCGAATCTCCAGGGAGTAACTTCAGTAAATCATCTAAATCTGGAAAAAGCGATTCATAACTTTCCTTCACAATTTGTTTTTCATTTTTCGCCGCTTCGTCAATCACATCCATCATCATTTCCACAGGCATTTCTCGATCACTTCTGTGATTGCGATCTTTGCGTTCCAAACGATCATTCACATTCCTTACCGCAAAATCTTGAGAGGAAAAACGAATCCGAAAATAATTGCCCGGGTCCTTTTCATCAACCATGTGATTTTCGCCACTGCGGAGCCGCAACATCAAAGTGGCCCCGTGATCCACATAATCCATGGTAGCACTATCGGCAAAAACAATACGAGGGGCTCCTTTCGTATCTGTTTCAAAAATTTCAATTCCGTAGAGTGTCCCAGAAGTAGGGTCAATGCGGTTCACCCAAAGTTGTACTCCGGGGAACTGGGTCACCAAATGCCCGGCATCAATAAAGGCATGGGGCTTTTTCCGCGAAACCGCAGACATGAGTTCCACAGAACGATGATTGGCTTCGGGCAATATCCAATTGTTAAAAAGAATCAAAAGTTCTGTGCCCAAAACCGCGACAAGTAGAACAGGTCGCATTATGGTAAAGGGAGGTATTCCCGCAGCTTTAATAGCGGTAATTTCTTGATCCCCGGACAAACGTCCAAACGCCATGAGACACGCGACCAGAACCGCCATCGGAATCGAAAGAGAAAGCATCCAGGCAAGGTTCAAGGCAAAAATTTCAAGGACAGTCCCCATGGGAAGGCCCTTCGAAAGAACGCTATCGAGAATATTTACAAGAAAGTCGATAACGAAAAGGAAGGTTATGACGAAGAGGGCCATCAAAAATGGGGCCACATGTTCCTTCAGTACATACCGAACAAGAATCATAAAAGGTCTTTCTTCTCTGTTTTTTCTACTTTAACATCACAAGTTTAAGAAAAGATAGCTCAATGTACCAAAACAAAAAGTTTTTAATCCTCCCTCTGTTAACGACTATTGTCGTTTTTCTTTCTGCATGTTCCTCCACTGAAGGTGGCGGAGACAGAACATCCATGTGCAAAGAGCGCTACACCAATGCCGAAAAAGATTTCAAAGACGGTAAATATGGGAAAGTTAAAGAACCTCTCGAAGAGATTCTTTCCCTTTGTGTTGGCACAGGCTATATGGAACAAACTCAATTTCTTTTAGCCGAGAGTTACTTTAACCTTGATGAATGGCTCGAAGCTCGTGGAGAATACGGCAGCTTTGTTCTGAATTTCCCAAGTTCTCCGTTTATTGAAACGGCAGAATTCCGCAAGGCCGTTTCTTCTTTCAACATGGAATTTAATATTGCAAGAGATGAGACCAACACAACGCTCGCCATGAAAGATTTTGATCGTTTTGCCTCAAATTATCCCAATTCTCCCCTCTTGGATTCTGTTGCTTTTTACCAAGGGCAACTTGTGGAACGCCGTGCAGAAAAAGATTATATGACAGCACGTCTCTATTTCCGTATGGATGAACCCCAAGCCGCAGTTATTTATCTCAAAGAATTTCTCACTCTCTACCCCAAAAGCAAGCGTCTTCCCGAAGTTCTTTTCTTACTCGTGGAAAGTTACACCGCCCTGGATCAATTTGATCCCGCTCGCAACTACCTGAAAATTGCCCAAGAAACGATTCCTACATCCTTTGAGGATCGTGATAAAACCATCAAAGACCTAGAAAAGAATATCGCTCAAGCAGAAGAGACGTTTACAAAGAAACTTGAAAACGAAAAGCAACAAAAACTGGTCAAAAAAGAAGAAGCGGAAGAAGCGAAGTGATTTCAGCGGGTAAACAAAGAAAACTGAAATCAACAGCGCCCCCATTAGCTGTACTTTTCTTTTTTTACCTATTCTCCACAGTTTCTCTTTTTGCACAATCCCCACCAGAAGAAGAACGAGACAAAAGCAGTATTTCACTCTTTGTGCAACCGGGAATTTCTTTCCTCACTTTTTCAGATCGTTCTCGATTTCAAGATGCGATTGATACTATTTATGCTGATTTCAAAGCACAGGCGATTACTGAAGATGAAAGTTTGTATGTAGCGAAACAAGATTTTCAAAAGGTCAACTTTTGTTTCCCTGTTTCTCTAGGCGTTCAATGGCAATGGACACAAGATCATTTTGTGACTCTGGGAGCGGGCTATATCTACGATAATGAATCCGTGGTGTTGACGGATCGCAAAGATAAAATTCACAATTACGAATATACGCTCCAAGGGTTTCCTCTATTTTTGGAATACCGCTTGACCATTCCCAAAAATCTCATTACCATTTCAGGAGAATCTCTTTTCAGTGTTGCCTTTCGCTGGTATTGGATGCTTCCGGGGACCGAAATTTATTCCTCTTGGGGACAAATTAAGGGAGAAACCCCCATTTGGGGTAATGGTTTTGGCTTAAGTCTTGGCTATCTTGTGACCACTTGGAAAAGTATTCACATTTACAGTGATCTCGGATTCACGAGCATTACCGTGGATTCAGACGATTCCTTCTCAAAAGTGGTCCCTAATGGTTCCACGAAAAAAGCGAGTTGGGATCTTGGCGGAATTCAACTGCAATTCCGATTCAGTTTTGGCGTCACGAAAATGAAATCCAACCCTCTTGACGCGAGACCTACGGAAAACACGGCCGTCACCAAACCCAAATGAGCCTATTCTTCTGGGACTCTCCCGCCTATGCGGAAACTCACTATAAATTTAAACTTCCGTGGTCTCTCCTATACAGACCTTGGCCAGAAATTCTCATAGACGCTCCATTCCAAGTAATTCCTGGAGAGCCTCTCCGTTTGTGGATTGTGGTTCGTGATGCGGATCGATTTCCTACCCATCTAAAGCACTTGCAACTTCATTTGAAATTCGATGGAAAATCTTCAATCACCCAAGAAATCGAATTGCATCTAGATGCCAATCAGGCTTTTTGTTTTTTCCCTATTGAAATAAAAGATTTAGCCCCTGGACACTACGAAATAATGCCGATGCTTTCGGTCGAGCGCAAAGGAAAACGCAAAAATCTCAATCGTTGGAATTTTCCCACGCTTTTATCCCAGCCACTAAACGTTCACATTTTAAGCAAGCCGATCCCTCAACCTCTGGGGTACATTGCAGGCGAAACACACTGCCACACCCATTACTCTGCAGACCCTGTAGAGTTCGGTGCCTCACCAGCAGTTTTACAATCGGCAGCGAAAAGTATTGGTTTGGACTATGTGATCTGCACAGATCACGCTTATGATTTTGCCTTTGATGCGAAAGATTATAGAATCCCCACTCGGGCTGATCTGAGATACCGTGCGCTTCAAGAAGAAATTGAGGCTCTCCCCCCAATGCCCAAACTCATCGCGGGGGAAGAAATTTCCGCAGGAAACTCACGTAGAGAAAATGTACACCTACTTGCCCCTGGGCCATTAAAATACCTCCCTGGACTTGGGGACTGTGGGCGCAATTGGTTACATAATTTTCCAACCCTCCAGATTCCACAAGTTTTACAGAGTGCAGGAGTTCCCTGCTTTGCTGCACACCCTAAACACCCCATCAATAAAATCGAACGCTTTATTTTTCGCCGGGGCGATTGGCACCATGAAGATCTAAACCTCAATGCGGACAACCCACTCGCAGGGATTCAATTCTGGAACGGCACAAGAGACAAAGGATTTTCTCGCGGACGAGAGTGGTGGATTCGTGAATTGGAACAAGGGAACCATCTACTCCCTATCGGCGGGAATGACGCCCATGGTGATTTGAACGATACCACAGGGATCTCAATTCCACTGATGAAACTGTCCCATTCCCGTCACCATATTTTTGGCAAAGTGCGTACCGTTATCGAATTGTGTGAACATTCCTCAAGAGAAATATTCACGCAAACAGACATTACAAATGCATTCCGAGGGGACAACCTTTACATCACCGATGGGCCGGCGCTTTGGTGGGAAAGGAACCGCAAGGTCATCACGTTCCGCGCTCATAGTAATGAAGATATGGGAGCCTTTAAAAAGGTGCGTCTTTTTGCACATCGCAAAGGGGACCCCCACGAAAAGGAAATCTTTTCACCGGATTTTTGCCCTACCAACAAAGAACTCAAATACGATTTTTCGCACGCTATACTTGCAGAAAATTTCAGTTATGTACGCGCAGAATGCGAAACGACACTCGATAAGTTTGCACTTACCAGTGCCGCATTTATTTAAGTGCACCTTAACAGGCTAAAGGGCCCCTCTAAAAATTGGTTTGCGGTCATGGAATTAAGCGAGACCGAGCAAGAGCAGAAGCGAAAAGTGGCTAATAATAGTGTTATTCGCCACTTTGAGCGACGAACTATTGCGATGTGTCACAGCCGATTCCATAGAAAAAGAATTTTTAGAGGTGCCCTAAAAAATTACCAATCAAATTTTGAATCCGAAAGACGACGCTGAATTTCATCCATCAGCTTGATTTCCGCATCTTCTGTATCGGCAATAAAAGTCACACTAAAGCGCACGAAATGACCAGCGTCATCCCAAGGGACTGTGGAAATTTGTTTTTCCTTAATGAGCCACTGAGAAAAATCTTCTGCATTCGCAAAACGAGCCCCCCCCGTCACGCCCTTTGGAATCGCGGCATAGAGATAGAAGGTTCCCTTAGGCTTGGTCACACGAAAACCGACGGCACACAAAGCCTTCACAAGAAGATTGTGACGACGAGAATACTTCTCAACAGTCTTTTGTGTGATGGAAGGATTCTCAAGAGCCGTCACGCCCGCGAGCTGAACAGCCTTGAACTGCCCGGAATCATTGTTGTCCTTAACGCAAGCAAAAGCCTTCACCACCTTCGCATTACCCACCACAAAACCGAGACGCCACCCGGTCATATTGTAAGCCTTGGAAAGAGAATGAATTTCCACCCCCACGTCCTTAGCCCCCGGTACAGAAAGGAAACTGAGCGGTTGGTAACCATCGAATGTCAGCGCCGCATAGGCCGCATCTTGAACCACAATAAGATTATTCGCCTTCGCAAAAGCGACCGCTTTAGCAAAGAACTCTGGGGAAGCGACAGCCCCTGTCGGGTTGTTGGGATAATTCAAATAGAGAAGCTTTGCTCGTTTTACCATATCCGCAGGAATGGTATCCAGATCCGGCAAAAAATTATTTTCGGGCACCAAATTCATGTTGTAAACTTCACCGCCAAGCCAGCGCGTCATCGTCGCCATGATTGGGTAACCTGGAGCGGTCATCAAGCACACGTCCCCAGGGTTGATAAAAGCTTGAGCCATCATGGCTAACGCTGGTTTGGAACCAATGGCGTGACACACTTCGTTCACAGGGTCAATGCCCTTTACGCCGTACACAGTATCCATGTACTTCGCGGCCGCTTCCTGAAACAGGGAAATCCCATTATCCGCATAGCCCCGATTTTCACGTTTTTGCGCTTCCGCATACAAACGCTCCACCACCATTTTGTCTGCCATCCAATCCGGTTCTCCCACACCCATATCAATAATCGGAGTTTCTGGATGTGTCGCTTCTGCTTCACGACGGGCGCGCTTAATCTTTTCAAACTTATAAAGCACGGTTCCCTTACCAAAGGAACTACCACCAATACGCTCTGCAAAAAGATTCTGGATGTAATCGGACATGTATCTCTCCAAAAAGGAAGTTCAAAACCACAAGGTCAATTTAAAAAACTCAACGTAATTTCACCGCCAATTCATGGAGAATAAACGCATTATGGGGGAATATGCACAGAGGGGACCATCATCTCGTGAGTCGCTACATATTTATCTAAAACGACCACCAAAAAAGATTCCCTATACTTCGGTAAAAACGGAGTCAAAGGAAACATGTGTTTAAGAATAATATCCTTTTCTATGTCGTTCAAAGGAAACAAACGTCGGGAATTATTCAATGCGGTACGCGGGTGCCTAAACCCGTGAAAATGTCTTTGCTCACGAGCGGGATCATCGCTATCTCGCCAATCATAAAGAAAAAAATCATGGAGAAGCCCCGCGCGAGCCGCTTCCCTATAGTTCCAACCCCACTGTTTACTTATTTTATACGCAAAATAAGAAACTTTAAGAGCGTGATCAAAAATCGTTTCTCGATGATGGTGAAATAATTTGGTTCTCAAAAATTCTTCGTTCTGCAAAATATCTCTCACGCATTCCAAATATTCTGGATTTTTCACATCGTCCAAATCTTTGAGATGCAAACCTTTCCTATTCTCTTCCACAATGCCAGCCAAGTAGTGTTCAAACTTTTTCAATAAACCCTCATTCAAACGAGAGCGGAAACTACCAAAAGAGGCAACCAAATGCCTTCCATTGCCAAGCAATATTTCCATATCTTTTACATCAAAGGAACGCATTTTTTCAAGTCCTTGTTCTAGTGTACGAGATAACTTGCGAGCGGCAGGCACAGACAACAAAAAGTCTATCACAAAATACACAAATAACGCTCCCGCAATAGTGGTCTCCCAAGGGGCCATGAGTTTCATTACCCAATGCCAGACAAAGGGGTGAATCCACCACACAAAAACAACCCCTAAAGCTCCCCACACCAAAGAAAACCCAAGGCTAATACGCCCATGAATATTCCATTTTTCGTCAGAATAATCCCACAGTTTGATATGAAGCATCCTTTCCACAAAAAGGCTGACGCCATACTCCATCACGCTCAATGCCACATAATACATGACAAACTGAACTAGTACATTGATGTTCCCCATATAAGAATTCAAGAGAAGCAGACTCAGCGCACCAACCCCATAGATGGGGACAAAAGGGCCATGCAGAAAACCGGCATTGAAAAACATACGGTGTTGAACAGAACGGTATATAACTTCCAGAATCCATCCTAAAAAAGAATAAATAGCGAAGCAAATAAAAAGTAAGGAAATAAAATGAACCAAATCCATGCCCCTAATATACCATTCCATGCCCTAAAAAAAAAGAAGGACCTTGATAAAGGCCCTTCCGTAAGAAACTAAAGCAAATTAAAGCGTTGCGAGAAATTTTTTCGCCTTATCCGAGTAAAGCGCATTATCCCCATAAATGGCAAGAATCTTTTCAGCAGAAGCCTTGGCCTTATCATTTGCTCCCATTTCAGTGTACACAAGTGTGAGCTTCCAGAGAGCATCCGGTACTGTCGGAACTAGGTCTGCTGGTTCTTCCTTGGTGTAACGATCTTCGAGATCACCGGTGCGTTCTCCAAATTCATCGACAAATCCTTCGAGGAGTTTTGCCGCTGCGGCATAGTCCTTCTTTTCCATGGCGACGGCAGCACGACCATGCATAGCACCCGCGCGAATAAGAGCCGTGCTTCCCGCATTGTCCAAAGATTTCTGGTACATAACAGCTGCACCATCCATATCCCCATTCTGATATTTGATGTTGCCCGCAAGAAGAGCAATTTTAGCCAAAGCGAGACCACTCACCTTGTTGCCTTGGATCAAAGACTCGAATTCGCTCAAAGCACTATCATTTTTGCCTGTATAGGTGTAGTTCATGCCTTTACCGATCAATCCGGCCTGAGCAGAATCAGTCACTTTTCTCGCTTCCACAAAATGTACAGTAACCGCAATCGCAACTACCACAACAAGGAACACGCCAGCAATTTTTACACCATGTTCCGCAAAAAAATCCTTAGTTGTAACATTTTCGGCCATAATAAGTCCGTTTTGAAAAATTTGAGTCCTAAATGTAGAAAAAAACTTGGATTATTTCTAACTTTTGCGCCGCCTATGCCACTCTAGCTCAGCTGGTAGAGCAGCTGATTCGTAATCAGCAGGTCGGCAGTTCAAATCTGCTGGGTGGCTCTTGCCCGGTTTCTAGCATCCCCTAGGAACCGGGCCTTTTTATTTCTAAATATGGCCTCTATGAATATAGAAGGCGCGATCATTGTTCAAAGTAACATGGAAATCCTCGTTGAGGTTCATAATAAGAACTATGAGGAGGCGCGGGATGCCATTGCCCCGTTTACGGAATTGGTAAAAAGTCCTGAGCATTTACATACTTACAAAATTTCGCATCTTTCTCTTTGGAACGCGGCTTCTACAGGGCTTACCGCCCAAAATGTGATTGACCGGTTAGAGGCTCACGGAAAATACCCCACCCCTGCGCCCGTGGTTACCGAAATTGAAGAATACATGGGCCGCTATGGGCTTCTCCGCCTTATCAAAACTGCCGAAGGGCTCGCCTTAGAAGCGAATAACTCCATTCTTTTTACCGAAATTCGTCGATTAAAAGAGGTGGCGCCTCACATTCTCCGCTTAGATGGGGATTGCCGCGCTTATGTGGATTCCGGTCGCCGTGGGCATCTCAAAATGGTGCTCACCCTCGC
>DBTP01000098.1:0-16841 GCA_002307115.1 Fibrobacter sp. UBA1313
GTATGGAATCACAAAGTAACCATCAGCAAGACCCTGCATCAAAGCGGAAGCGCCCAAGCGGTTCGCTCCGTGATCAGAGAAGTTTGCTTCACCAAGAACAAAGCAACCAGGAATGGTGCTCATCAAGTTATAGTCTACCCACAAACCACCCATGGTGTAGTGAACTGCGGGGTAAATGCGCATCGGAACCTTATACGGATTTTCGTCCGTGATCTTTTCGTACATCTGGAAAAGGTTACCATACTTTGCACTCACGCTACTCACGCCAAGACGGCCGATCGCTTCAGAGAAGTCAAGGTAAACAGCGCGTTTGGAGCTACCCACGCCCATCCCATTATCGCATACCGTTTTAGCATTGCGACTAGCGACATCGCGAGGAACAAGATTACCAAAAGACGGATATCTTTCTTCAAGATAGTAGTAACGTTCGGATTCCGGAATTTCATCGGGAGAACGAGTATCACCCGCTTTCTTAGGAACCCAGACACGACCATCATTACGGAGAGATTCAGACATCAGCGTGAGCTTAGACTGTTGCTCGCCAGTAACAGGAATACAGGTTGGATGAATCTGAGTATAGCAAGGATTTGCAAAAGCCGCTCCATGCTTGTAAGCCTGCCATGTGGCACTCACGTTAGAACCCTTCGCATTTGTGGAAAGGTAAAAGACGTTTCCGTAACCACCCGTCGCAAGACAAACCGCGTCTGCAATGTGACTTTCGAATTCACCGGTGATAAGGTTACGCACCACGATACCGCGGGCCTTACCATCAATCACCACAAGATCGGTCATTTCACGACGTGGGAACATCGTCACAGAACCCTTAGCCACCTGGCGCATCAACGCTTGATACGCACCGATCAACAACTGCTGACCCGTCTGACCACGAGCAAAAAACGTACGAGAAACCTGGGTACCGCCAAAAGAACGGTTGTCCAAAAGTCCACCATAATCACGGCCAAAAGGAACACCCTGAGCAACACACTGATCAATGATCAAATTGGAGCATTCCGCCAAACGATGTACGTTTGCTTCACGAGCGCGGAAATCGCCGCCCTTAACGGTATCATAGAAAAGACGATATACAGAGTCGCCATCGTTTGTATAATTCTTAGCGGCGTTGATACCGCCCTGGGCCGCAATGGAATGAGCGCGACGCGGGCTATCTTGGAAGCAGAAAGACTTCACCTTGTAGCCGAGTTCACCGAGAGAAGCTGCAGCAGAAGCCCCAGCAAGACCCGTACCCACAACGATTACGGTGAATTTACGCTTGTTCGCTGGATTTACCAACTTGAGTTCGAATTTGTGGCGAGTCCATTTTTCGGAGATTGAGCCACCTGGAATTTTTGAGTCGAGAATCATGGTTAGCGGCCTCCGTTAATGGTGCTGACATACGATACTTGGACATCACTTTTTTCGAGAGGAAGAAGAAAGGAAGTCTTCTTTTGCTCTTGGAATTGCTTTAGTTGTTCCAAATTCTTTTGAACTTCCAAATTTTTAGAACGTTCAATCAAAGATTGAGTCTCCGGCTTGCCCGCAAGTATAAAGCTTCCTGCAGCAATAAACAAGAACCCACCCGCAACAACGATACTATAGATCATACCAATTTTTTCAATGATTGGAGTCCACTTTTGATGAGCAACACCGAGAGTTTGGAAAGCAGAGGAAATGGCATGGAAAAGGTGAAGACCCACAATGAACATACCGAAGACATAGAAAGCAGACCAGGCCACCTTAGAGAACATCATGACGGTGGTTAGCCACATATCACGAACCACTTCGCCACCAGCAACGTCAACGTTCTGGTAGTAGTAGTAACTGCCAAATTTAAGCATATAGAGATGAGAAATCAAAAAAGCGAGAACAAAGAGGCCTGACCAGATCATGGTAAACGTTGCAAAAGTTTTTTTGCCTTTGCGCGAATCCACTTCATAGGTTTCAGAGCCGCGAGCTTTACGATTTTCAAGTTTGAGAGTTACCGCAAGAAAAACGTGGGTAACAAACACCAAAATCATCACAAGTTCCACCGTATAGATGAAGGAATGATGCTTGGTTAAAAGCTCAGAATAGGCATTATAGGAAGCTTGTGCGGCTTCTGGACTAGGATTGATAAGCTGAAGGTTTCCCACCATGTGTCCTAAAATGAACATGGCAAGAACCGCGCCTGTGCATCCCATGATCTGCTTCTTCCCGATGGAAGAGGTCAGATATTTGATGATCCATTGCATTGGTTGTGTCTCCTTGTGTGCAATAAGAGTAGTTGAGTTGAAGGTGAAAATAAACAATCTTTAACGGCCAAGAACACAGCAAGCTTTCTGGCTTACGGCATCATAGGCATAGACATCTTCTTTTTTAAACCAAAAGGCGATTTCACGAGCTGCACTTTCTGCACTATCAGAACTGTGCACCACATTTTCCGTCATTGATGGAGCGAAATCATAGCGAATGGTACCGGCTTCCGCCTTTGCTGGATTGGTCGCTCCGTTAATAGCACGAACCTTCATTATCGCATTCTCACCACCCAGAGCAATCATGATAGAAGGCCCCTTGGTCATATATTCTTCTAGCTCGGGAAAGAAAGGCTTCTCAACGTGCTCAGCATAAAAGCCGCGAGCATCCGCAGAAGTCATTTGATGCATCTTGACTGCGCAAACAGAAAGTTGTGCACTCTCATAGCGTTCCAAGATTCGACCGACCAGCCCAGAACGAACTCCATTTGGTTTGATCATTGCAAAAGTCATTTCCATGTAAAATACCACCTTTATTTTTATGATGCGAAATATAAGAAAGATTTATTTAGCGGGTTCATCCTGTTTGGAGATTTTCTCCAATAATTCTTCCGCAAGTTTTCCGTTACTTTCAATGTTCCGAATAAGCCAATCCACAGATTCCATCAGTTCACTTTTAGGATATTTTGCTTTGAATTCACGGAAAAGGGCGAGGGCGACGGAATCCTGTTTCAAATTTTCGTGAAGAATAAAGGCTCGGCTAAAGAGCGCATTTTCAGTCTCTGGATTCTTCGGCCAAAGGGAGATATAGGCCCGATATTCGCGCTGAGCAATGTCATATTTTTCATTTTCATTAAAGATTTTTGCAATCTCTAATGTAGCCCGAGCAAACAAAGTATCATCTTTAGCATATAAGGTCCGCAAATGGCCCCATGCATTCATTGCAGTCGAGAGATCTCGAGCTTTGTAAGCAACTTCGGCCTGCTTTAACAAGGAATCACGAGAATAATTATCAATTTGTGGCAAAAATAGCGAATCATAGATCTGAACCTGTGTTTTCTGAGACAATTCAGCACGATAACGAGACATCCAATTCTTCTTTTCCTCTCCAATCATAGATGAAAATACAGCTCCTTCAGCCGCCTCAAAATTGGGGAACGAAGCATATCGTTCTAAATTAAAATAGTACTCTCCCTTCAATGATATCTCAGGCGTAGCAAGGAACAAACCCAGCGGATTTGAAATCTTATCAAAAGCAACACCGCCGAAAATAGTTTTTCCATATTTTTCATAGCCCACTTTCAACTCCGCTTCAGAAACACCCCACGAACCTAATTGCAAGCTATCACTCAAGAGTTTATTATAAATACCCACACGAGAACTGGTTTCAATGGCTTTGAAATACCACGATTCGTCAAGCCCCAGTGCCTCGGATTCCAAAGCATAAGCTTTCCAATCAATCATGTATTGCAGAAGTCTTGTACGGGGATACATGCGACGTTCCTCTGGCGGAATTTCACTTTGCAGATTAAGAACATCACGTTCATAAATGACCGGTTTTCCTTTACTGGTCGCAAGAACATACGAGGAATCGAGAACAAAATCAGTCGACTGTGCAAGTTCTTTCTTCACTTGAGCTTCAACGCGTTCAAAGGGTTTTACTTCACTCGGAATTTCTTTATTCAAATAAAATACATGATAGCGTCCCGTGTTTGGAGCTTTGATAACAGAAGAAACAGCACCGGACTGTTTGCCCTTAAACTCATCAAAAAGCTCTGGCACCATTCCTATGCCAAAAGGCAAGGCATGACTCACTTTCACTTCTCCCACTAAACCACCTTGAACTTTTGTCGCTTCATTCATACTTATGGAAGATGCCAATTTTTTAAAATCCACCAAGGTCAACGGTTGGTTTACCACCTTCATAAGGGCAAGAGAATCGGTACTTTCGATGTGATAAACTTCAAATCCCGGGGTCGTCTTATAATTATCCTTGTGAGAATCATAATAAGCACGAGCATTCGGAGGTTCAATTTTTTCCAATTTCAGAACAAACTTTTCTTTGATATTGTTAGCACTTTCGCGCATCATTTTATCTTTATAGCTATCAATAAAAGCTTGCTCCAAGGAAGGACGCACTTCCTCAAGAGTCTTTTCCACTGCTGGAGTGCGTGACAACACCTTCAATATGACGTAATAAGAAGAATCACGGTTCTTCTCATTTGTCTGCACCTTCAGCGTTTTAAAACTACCATCCACTTTCAACGCATTTTTTCCAAAAAGTGATTCCCGAACAGCCATGGTTTTAAGCAATGCATGATTTTGGGTTTCAATAAGTTTTTCACGAACCATTCCCGGAATAGAATCGACGACCTTATTCGTTTCTAAACTTTTCTGTACCTTCTCCATCGAAAGCGAATCATTTGATTGGAAATAAGCAAGTTCTACTTCAGCAGGTTTTTTATAGGACTTCAGTCTTGACTCAAAAAACACATTCAAAGAATCGGCATTCTCAGCCAAATAGACTTTCTTTGCAACGGAAATACGGCAATCAGTAAAGAACTTACAGGTGTCATTTTTGAATAGATCTGGATGTTTCTTATAATAGTCTAAGAGTTGTTCTTCCGTGTGCCCTAAATTTTCAACAACATAAAATTGCTGATAAATACGAGTCAACAAACGGTCATGCAACGACGCCATCTGTTTTTCAACAGATTCATTGGGATCACCCAATTTCTCACGTGCAGCAATCACAAATTCCCGATCAGAGATCAAAGTGGAAAGTAATTCCGCATATTTTTCAGGCTTATTGTAAGCGGGTTGCATGATCCGAGCAAGATCAAAATCGGAACGGTATATTTTTTCATCGCCAACGCGTGCAATGAGTTCATCCTTAGTGCCAAAAGGATTACAACCAACTAGCCCTGCAACGGAAAGCAAAGCAAATAGGAAAATTATTTTTTTATTCATCTGAATCCTTACTTTGAAATTAAAAGTGAATTTATTTCGCGACTTATTTTAGAGTCGCAATAGCTTCGTCCATGGTTCTATGAATTTCAAGGAGCATATTCGCTCCGATGATTTCAATGATTTCAAAAACATTTTCGTTTACACCGGCAATTTTCATAGACCCGCCCGCCTCTTTCATCTTTTTATTAGCAAAAAGCAAGGCCCCTAATCCGGTACTATTGACATAACGCAACTTTGTAAAATCAGCCACAATGTGAAGTACGCCTTCGCCCAAAAGACTCAAAACCACCTCTGAGACATGTTCCGCATTCGTAGAATCTAGATCGCCACTAAAACGAAGAATTCTCGCCATGGGAACAGCGTCAACGGGTTCCACTGTCAATAGCATCTGTTTATCGTTCATGATTCCTCACGCATTTTAGTAATGCTCACTTGGACCCTCTGCGCATCGACGCTAAAAGTCATATCACTTGCAATTTTTTTAACAAGAGCGATACCTCGCCCACGCATAGAACCCGGTATAATACACGGATTTCTGAATTTTTCACGAATCCGTTCTTGCGCCTCTGAAGAAAGTGTTTTGCACCCATTAGAAACAGCCAAATGAACACTACTTTTATCAAAGGAAAAAGAAATGTTAAATTTTTTATCAATGGGAAGCCCATGTTCTATCGCATTATTGGATAGTTCATCCACAATGGACTCTAACTGGAACGCTTCTCTGGGTGTATAGCCTTTACTCAAAAGAAGTCCCGCAATGAGTCTACGAATCGCAGGAACATAACCTGCGTAAGCGGGTACTTCTAATGCCAGAGATCTAGATTCTGATTGATATTCCCAACGGAAGTGCCTTAAGAAAGCATTTTTATTGGAATAGTAAGGGAAAACAAGATTCACCCCCATCAAATTCAATTTTTCAGCGAGCTCTGGTTTGGGGGCCAAAAGCGCAATACTTCCAGAACGTCTCATCAATCGTTCGCGGCACCCCATTAAAGCTCCCACAACAGGGGAACTTAAAAAGTTTACTTGAGATAAATCTACAAGTAAATGGAATCGCTTATTTTCCACAAGATCGTCAACCAAAGCAGAAATTCGAGTGATCGCCTCAAGTCCAATATCGCCATAAAGCCTCAACACAGAAACCACAGGCTCTTCAGCAAAAGGTTCAAGAAGAACTGTCGAAAGAGGCAATGTCATGTTAAATTCCAACTACTTCCCGCGTGCCACAAAGGTTGCCTTCCTCATCAAAAAGGGAAAGGTGCAAAAGCGATGGCTCAAAACGGCACTCCAACCTTAAAATTCCACTAGGAATAACGTCTATTGCGTAACTAAAAAGAGAATTCGTTTCCACCTCAGCAAAACTGGCACTCCGCGGATCAAATCCCATAGCAAGTGAGGTGTCCGAAACAAACTGCCGGATATAAGGCAAAAAAACATCGTCAGAAGAAATGTCCATTCGAATGGTTTGAGGTTCCATCATGGCACACAATATACATACTTCTATCTATATTGGTGGTGTTGTCTTTGGAAACTTTACCCTCTTCTCCGACGACTCCTAAGCACTACCGTCCAGGAGTTGTTATTGCGATCGCCCTCTTTGCGATGTTTGTGGGCTGTCTTGCCACCGCAACCTGGCTTACTGGGCATTTTATATCTCGCTACTTAGGGCAGACCCAAATGTATGGGAATGTAGTGGTAACCCCTTTTGGCTATGAAACAGAGGGACTCTTGCACCATTCCTGGGATTCTATTCGGGTGCTTGGAGATGGGATCAAAATCACAATCAAACACCCCGACTTTCGAGGCCACTTTGTACTTTCACCCAAAGAAGATTTTTTGCAATTAACGATGGACTCGGTAGTGATGCACCTAGCTCCCACCCAATTCAAATCGTTAAATGAGAATCCTCTTCCTAATAATCTCGCGTTTCCCAATATTCGGTTCCCATTTCAAGCAAGCATTAAAGTGAATCATATCGAAACTACCGTAGATTCCGTTGGGAAGTGGAGTTTGGATTCGCTGCGTATAGTAAGCCTAAACAAACAAACAATCGGGCTTAATTTTCAAAATTTTTGGGGAAGCCATATAGAAAGAAAAATCGGAATGCAAGCAAAATTCGCTTGGAACTCAGACTTTGTTGATCTTGGCATCAAAGTAAAAACCGAAGATAATGACAGTATCGTATGCACAGTCAATGCACCACGTCTAGTCCTCCAAAATTTTTCTGGCGATCTCACATTAAACGTCAAAAATCCAGAGACCTGGCTACCTGGAATCCTCCCCCAAGGGATACCAACTGCAAACAACTTAAATCTTGATATTTCATTTTCAGCCGATGTTCTCAAAAAGCACTTTTCTTATAAAGGGGAACTCCAATCCTCTATCGGAAAGTTTTGGCCGCTACCGCCCCTTTTTACCAGTATTCATTTTTCTGGGAATGAAAAGGGCAATTACGTTGTTGATGGGAAATTTGTGGGCGATGAAGGCGGTGAAATAAACCTTCAAGGAAGCATGGATAAAAACCTCAATGGAATGCTGCGCGGCAGTATAGAAAATATCAGTGCTGAATTTGGTTTTTTGATGATGCCTTTAGACATCACTATTCATTCTGCAAAAAAATTAGGCGATTCACTTGTATTTGATTTAGAAACTCGGCGGGGGTCGAAAGTTACAGGAAATATTTCCAACCTCACCACAGATCCCAGAATCACATTTAACGCCGACATTGATGAAAACGAAACTTGGGCTCTTGATTGGTGTGCTGGAAATCTTCGACTCGGTTCACGCCCTCAAATTCAAGGTTCATTTTACAAGGGCAAATTACGAGCAAAGGCCGTGATCGCTCCTGTCGAATATGCATACTTCATGAAAGTGGATTATCTGGAAGTCGCTCTGGTGCTAGATAAGAATGGAATTATTTTCTCTGATGGCTTGATCCGTGCCCCCAAGGAGACGTACACATTTACTGGTGATGTGATGTGGAAAGATTCCATTCCGCATACTTCTTGGAAAGTACATCAGGGAGCTGAAGGATACGCCGAGGCTTGGATTTCTTTTGCTAAGGATCTTAATGTCAAGGCAGACCATGTACAACTAGCCACAATCCCCTTCGCAGACTCTACGTGGAGAAGGGGTATGGATGGCATGGTCTCCGGAAACTGGGAACATCATTTTTCTAATAATACTGGGATTGCAGAAATCTACGCCGAAACGCAGTTTAAACAATTCCCCATCAAGATGAATTTGAAAGCAAGGGAAAATGGAGATTCTCTGTTCCTCGACAAAGCAGAATTTTTCCATCTACAAAATAAAATTGAAGCGGAGGCCATTGCACTTCTTCATAGAGACACGGTCACCCACACCATCACCAATGTTTCGCTGATTCAAGCCTGGGCATCCACACATGAATTTAATATTCCCATTTTGCTCAGTCCCTTTGCAATCACAACCCTTCGCAAAGGCTCTCTCAGCGGTGATCTTTCGTATCACGAAACACAAGGAATCCAAGGAAATCTTGATTTTGATACTCTTGCATTAGAAGGCGTTTCCGATGAAAATTTTCTTATTCCACGATTAAATCTTTTTGCAGAAAAAGACAAAGTGGAAATTAACGGCAATGTTATTTTGGGAAATGGTGGTTGGAGCGGAAATACACAAATTATCATTGATCACATACTGAATGATTCAAGACACATTAGCGCCTCACATACAGCACAAAACGGAGGAACCCTTTGGCTTGAGGGAGATCTCGATCCGGATTTAACCTGGCAAGGGGAAGTTAACGCCAATGGAGCTTGGTTCCTTCCTTTCAATGCGGGAGAAATTATCAATACCGATCTTCATGTGGATGTGACGGCAGAACTTCGCGATGGACTTGATGGAATACATGCATCCTTCTTCTCAGATACAACGCTCTATGATTCCAAACTTTCATTGCCCATTTTCCCAGTCTCTTTCAGTGGACGTTTAGAAAAAGGAATCGTGAGTATTCCTACGCTAGAAACCAGCAATGATCGAGGAGAAAAAATTTCCGCATCTGTACAATATGATATCCATAAAGCACAATTAGATGGCATTGATTTTCATACAGATAATTACACGCTCCTTTGGGATAATATTCACGAAGTCAAATTTGAAAATATTGATGGACACATGAGTGATTCCAAAAAAGAAATGTCTCTATTCTTGGAAATGCCTAGTATTTACTACACGTTGAAAGATCCCTCCATCGGGAAAGGCGATGCAAAAATTCGCGGCTATGCGACATTGCATTTGCCCCATGCTGAAGCTGGCAGTTTCGTGAATAAATCCATTGATGGCAACTTTTATGTCGATCGCGCCGTATTCAAAAAACAACTAGAAGTGGATATTGGTCTCAATAGTCTTAATCAACTGGTAAGTACACTCTCCAGTTTTTTCACAAAAATTCGTCGTGAAAAACCAATGCAAACTGAAAATACATCGACCACAAGTAGGCCCACCAACATATCCATTCATGTCAGCGATTCACAACAAGATTCTGTAGCGATAGTTTCGAACTTTGCCACCTTTCCCTTGACTTTAGACCTTTGGATTTTAGGAACTTTGAATCATCCGATTCTTCGCGGAGATATCAATAACTCTGGAAGCGGCTTTATTGGCTTGGAAGGTCTATTTGAATTTAATCTTGAATCCTTTGCAATTTCCTGGCAAGATGTCCCGTGGAGAAGAGGGGCCGTCGATGTTTCCAGTTCCCAAGAACTTCCTTATTGTGATAATACAGACAATGAGGAAACCTGTCCTATTCAATTAAACTTTATGGGGTCCGTTACCAATCCGCAACCCATGCCTAGTTCCAATTGTGGCACCGAATCCTCGCCAGCCGCAATCTATTATAACATTCTTCTCGGTTGTATTGCTGACAACCAAAATTCTACATCTATTGACCGAAATAAAGTTGCAGGCAAAATTATTGGCGGAGTACTGACTTCTACGGCGAACAAAACTCTCGGCGGCGAATACGTGGGCGACATTGATCTGAAACTACACTTCTTTAACGATAACTCCACCCAAGAAAAGGATTCCAGTTACTTGCGTATTCCGATCTCTTTGGATCGCTGGGTAAAAGACTTAAGTTTGGTTTTTGGGTACAAGCAAGATCAAAGTGAAAATCCGACCTATGATCAAGCTTTAGAAGCGGGTCTCAATTATACAATTCCAGTTTTCAACGAATCCGATAAGAAACAACCGAACCATTATGATCCCAAACTAGAATTCAGCGGAAACCTTGTTTCGCGGCGCTATGTCACAGCACTGGAAACAGATGCCAATGAAAATCGCATTGAAAAAAATATTGGTTTTAATTACAGCTATCACTTCTGGGCACCCTGTCTTTTGGGTCTCGGCAATTGCCCCACGCCTGGTGAAAAAAAGCCCCCCGAAAAGAAAAAAGAAACGGAGGCAAAACCATGATTCACCGTCTCCTCATAGCCTTACTTCTCCTAGTCTCTTTTGGCATGGCCGAAATTGCCGTTAAGAATCCCTGGACCTTGGAATTTAAAGGGAACGATCTTTTTACGGCATCCCAATTAGAACAGCAATTAGAACTTCCCGAGGAATTCGGTGTGATCGATACCTCTCGCCAAGATTTTCTGATGAAACTTGCCAAGGGAAATATTGAACTTCTTTATTATTCAAAAGGATATTTTAGTTCAAAAATTCTGTTGAAGATTCAAAAAAAGCATGTCACCACTGATTCCGTATACACCATTTATCATTTTACCATTGAAGAGGGGGATCGTTACACATTCAATGAATTTAGTGTAGAAAAAGAGAATCCACAAGACACAAATTTAATCATTGCCGATAATCTTCATATCACTCAAGGCCAGAACTACGATCCCGTCATCGTTTCAGATGATATACAAGAAATAAGAACGCTCTACAGAAACCACGGTTATTTGCATGTTCGCGTTGATTATGTTGAGCGCTTGGATACTACCCGGCATCTTGTCAATGTTGAAATTTTTGTGGCTTCGGGAACGCAAGTAAAAATGGGTGACTTTACGAGTTCAGTGCAAAGACCTCCCCAATTTAAGGACAGCCTAGGGCAAATACAAAGTGGGCTTTCAGATACCGTGTGGCTCAATAGTCTTTGGCGCGTTAAAAAAGGCGATGTGATTGACGGAAAAAAATATACCTCTTTCCGTTCCAAATTATTCTCGACACAATTATTTACCCAAGTGAAATTAGAAGATTCGCTCCGCACGGATGGATTGTCCGACATTCATTTCCAAGCGGTGGAAAGAATCCCCGGAGAGGCCCATTATTCGACATTCTATGAAGAACAATACGGATTCGGTGCTTTTGCTTCAAGTAAGCATAAAAATTTCTTTGGCCATTTTAATGAAGGATCTCTTAGTCTCCTTGTTGCACAAAATAAGCAGGAACTCACTCTCGGTTATGCGAATCCATTACTCTTCGGAACAGGACTTACCTTCATTCCAACAGCGATTCGCTTTGATGACCGAATCATATTCAACCATGAAAAAATTTCGCCCCCTGCCTACCCGGATAGTTTAGAAGAACGCTTTGAAGTGATCAATCGTGGTGATTTAACATTTGGTTTTTCCAAAAACATTCGCTTCCGTGGTACCATTGATAGCCGATTTGTTCAAAAGAATGAGGATCGTCTTTTAAAACTCAAGTTGGAAACGGCATTAACGTTCGATTACACGGACGATTATTTTAACCCCACCCAGGGAATTCGTCTTGCCCCCACTGCAGGTGTAGGCGCCAATTTTGGTGGAAACATTCGAGATCCAGAACTTTCTGGACATCCCTATAGCTATGGGGAAGTGGTTCTCAGTGGTTATTTGCCTATTTACGGTCCCCTATTAGGAGCCCTGAGTGGTAGCTATGGCCAGTTCTTTGCCGCTAGTATCGAAGACGATGCGCGAATTTTCTACCAAGGGGGATCCCGCTCTGTGCGTGGGTATCGTTTCCGTAGCATCTATCCTAGTTACTCTACAGTTGAAAACGGAGATACCGTAATCTACACGGGTCTTACCCCTCGCTATTTCCGAGTCAACCAAGAACTTCGTTTCAATATTCCAATGAATTCGCTGAAAAATTGGCAGTTGGTTCAATTTTGGGATTGGGCGTTTGTCACTGATGCAGAAAACAACACCTACAAAGGTGCAAAAAAAGCAAGCCTTGGCCTTGGCATTCGATATAAATGGCAATTTTTGACACTACGCTTAGATTACGCATTCAAGAAAGAATTCGGAGATTGGGGGCCAGAGGCCTATCAATTCAGTCGGATGAGCTTTGACTTATCGCAGGCTTTCTAGCCAAAATTTTATTTAACGAGTCAATGTTTTATAATGAATTGGCTTTGGATTTTCTGCATCTTCACCCAAACGGCGGCGACGATCGGCCTCGTATTCCGTCCAATTACCCTCGAACCACACCACATTAGAATCGCCTTCGAAGGCGAGAATATGAGTGGCGATGCGGTCTAAAAACCAACGGTCATGAGAAATAATCACAGCACAACCGGCAAAGCGAAGCACCGCTTGTTCCAATGCCTGGAGCGTTTCCACATCCAAGTCATTCGTTGGCTCATCCAAGAATAACAAGTTCCCAGGATGTTGCAAATTCTTTGCCATCAAAACGCGGTTGCGTTCACCACCGCTCAACAGAGCCACTTTCTTTTGTTGATCGGTACCATTCAAATTAAACAATCCGCAATAGGCGCGGCTATTCATCTTGTGATCCCCAAGGACAATTTCATCCGCACCGTTGGAAATGGTTTCCCAAACCGTTTTGTTTTCATCCAAACTTTCACGGCCTTGTTCCATAGAAATAATTTCTACAGTGTCCCCTATTTTTAGCGTACCCGCATCCGGCTTTTCTAAACCATTCACCAGCTTAAAGAGCGTCGTTTTACCAGCACCATTCGGGCCGATGATGCCAACAATTCCAGAGCGAGGTAGCGTAAACGATAGATTGTCAAACAAAAGCTTTTCACCATAAGCCTTGCGAAGTGCTTCTGCTTGAATGACCACATCACCCAAACGATTTCCATTCGGAATATAGATCTGAGCCACTTTGACCTGTTCCCTACGATCTTCAGCAAGCAATTCTTCGTACGCCTTCAAACGAGCCTTACTTTTCGCCTGACGAGCCTTAGGGCTCTGCTTCACCCACTCCTGTTCACGAGAGAGTCTTTTCTGACGATCAGACTCCCCTTTTTCTTCGTTCTTCAAACGATCTAACTTTTGATCAATCCACTGACCATAATTACCCTGCCATGGAATTCCATGACCTCGATCAATTTCCAAGATCCAGTTGGTCACATTATCAAGAAAATAACGATCATGAGTCACCAAAATCACGGAACCTTTATAATCGCGTAAATGGTGTTCTAACCAAGCCACAGACTCTGCATCCAAATGGTTGGTTGGTTCATCCAAAAGCAACAAATCCGGTTCTTCTAAAAGCAAGCGGCAAAGAGCCACTCGACGTTTTTCGCCACCCGACAAATTAGCGACTGAGGAGTCGCCCGGAGGGCAACGGAGAGCGTCCATCGCAATTTCAATGTTGCGCTCCAAGCTCCACAAGTCTTCGGCATCAATAATATCCTGTAATTTGCCTTGTTCTTCTAGGAGCTTATTCATCAAATCTTCACTCATCTCCTCGGCAAATTTCATGGAAATTTCATTGTAGCGATTCATCACCGCTTGCTTCTTAGCAACGGCGCGCATCACATTTTCTTTCACGGTCAGCGTCGGCTCCAGTTGCGGTTCCTGTGGCAAGTAGCCTGCGGTACGCCCTGGCTCAATCCAAGCTTCACCTTGGAATTCTTTATCCATGCCCGCCATGATACGCAAAAGTGTCGATTTTCCAGAACCATTCGGGCCGATAATACCAATTTTTGCCCCATAATAAAAGCTCAACGAAATATCCTTAAGGACTTCCCTATTAGGGGGATAAATCTTGGTCATACGGTGCATGTAGAAAACAAACTTTTCTGCATTCTTTTCGGCCATAACAAATTCCTTTTAAGATGAAATCCAGAGCGGGATCAACAAAACAAAACGCCCATCAACAGATATTGAGAGCAAATATACTAATCCTTAAAAATATTCAGGAAGTCTTTTCTTGACTCTTTAACGCTTGATGATACTTCACTATTGCAGCAAGGCTCATCGCGATTCCTATGATAAGAAGCATACTCACACAGTAAGCCCCAATACCTGGTTTTACTTCTATCATCATTCCAAAACCGCTTTGTAAAATATACGTTGGCATATTTTGTATAAAAATCCATAGTGAAATTAGAGACATCACTCCCATAACACAAGAACCTACAGGAGTCACAAAAGCAAACAGTCCCGCAACCAATATGGCAACAAAAATACCAAATAAAACCGGAATTTTTTCCAGTCGCATGGGGACATTCGCTAAGGCTCCACCATTCTCTTGAGAAAGATCTTTCAATATTTTATTTTCTTCATCACTCAATACAGATGTCACATCCAAACCCATCGCAAGCTCATACGCATTGGGCTCCGCCACCGTTCTTTCTGCGCAGGAAAAGGTGAAAAGAGGGAATAAAAAACCAATCAACGCCAACCCGAAGGGAATAGATACCATTCTCTGAAAAACTTTCAATTTATCCAAACGTCTACTTCTCCTGAACTTCCGGTGCCACCGTGGGAAGGGTAACACCTCGATCCTTTAAAATTTTCTTTGCCTTTTCCAAATCTACTTTTTGGTGAGAGGGAAATGCGCAACGGAAACCTAAATCATCACTCCAAAAGCGAGGATCTTCGGCCTCTCTTGAAGTTAAATCAATGGCATCCTCGTCACTTTTCCAAGAGCCACCCTTAATCACATTCTCATACCCTAAAAGAGAACCCGTGGGATTAGATCCCTCTACATAAAAAGAAAAAGCAGAATACAGATCACGAGTCCATTCCGCTAAGTTCCCAGACATATCATAAAGGCCCCATTCGTTCGGCTTCTTTGAACCCACATTCCGTGGACCATAAAGGGAATCTTTATCATTAAGATCATAGGAATTTTTTTCAAAGACCGCATAAGCCGTTGGATCTGGATTGTCGTCCAAATTCCAGAGAGAACCCTCGTTGTTCGCAGCGCGACCGGCATATTCCCACTGAGCTTCCGTGGGGAGGAACCCACCCACCGCTTTACAGAAGGCATTGGCTTGATTCCACGTCACATTATGGACAGGAATATTTTCGCCCTTAAATGTAACGGAGTCATTACCGATGATGCGACGATAATGATCTTGCGTGACTTCTGTTTTATGAATCGCATAAGGCGAAAGAGAAATAATCTTCCCCCGATAACGAAATGAGCCCGAATCTATTTCCACCACTCTCCCACGATAAAAATCAATCAGTGGATCCACGACTGGCTTCGGTTGATCTACCACTTTTTTTACCGTATCTTTCGGTGGGAGGATCACGGCTTTGGGGGGTGGATTTAGCCACAACTGCACTTCCGGTTGCGCGAGGATATAGTCTGACAAAATAAATTTTCCAATCCCTTCTATTGTCACTCCATTATACACAAATTCCAATTTTAAATAGCGATAGTGATGACGACTTACCACCACATCTTTTTCCTCAATCCAAACAGGCTTATTTTGTAACGTGATATAAATTTGGAGTTTCTTCGGATCTTTCATTGCATTTACAATGGAGTCAAAGTACACCAAATTCTTGGGCGCCCCCATCCACACCATATCATGACGTTTGGAAGCGGTGGCATATCTCAATGAAATTACCTTCTCCATCGGAAGAACCGTTACAGAAGTGGGAACGAGAATATCTCGTACGGTATCTTTTTCAAAAAAATCCAACCGGCTCATCAGCAACCGATTAAAAGCCACCAACTCTCTCGATTTCGAATCTTGCCATTGTGTTTTTGCTCGTGCTCTTGTGTTTTCAAACTCCATTACATAGTCTTGATAACTGGAGTCCTCTTTTGAAATACCCAGTGGAGGTTTCTTCATCACAGGATAAATCGAATCAAAGGGTACAACGCCCGCTCCAATGGATGATTTTGCAATATCCGCAATAAACTGGTCATAAAGAGCTTCCGTTTCTTCTAAAGAACGAGTCCCCACGACGGCTTCAGAAGTCACATTCGTTTGTACTGTATAATGAGTGGAATCCAAAGGAATACTATTGGAAGTCACCTTGGTTAATTTTCCAGGATGTACCGCAGCACCGATTGTCACAGGAAGACTCTGAGGGACAACAAAAGTCGCATAAAAGATTCCGGTACGGACAGGATAAAGTGTGACAGGCGCTTTACCCAACACCGATGAACCGATAATTACAGCGGCGCCCGCTGGAGCCTCGACTTTTACAATGCCAGACAAAGGAACAGACGTTAAACGTTGCCACTCTCCATTTCGCATAAAGAAAAGTTCTGAAACGCGGGAGGTATAAAGGAACCGTTTATCAAGATAAATATCCGTTTCATCTTGAAATGGTTTTTTGCGTCTTGTCGCATAAAAACGAAGTTGGGAAACTTCATAAGCAGAAAGTCTATTTGCAGAGAGATCAAAGGCATGGAGGTTTCCAAACCGATCAGAAGCAATATCGCCAACATACCATCCATAGG
>DBTP01000098.1:17159-18101 GCA_002307115.1 Fibrobacter sp. UBA1313
GAGTGGATGTCAATGTTTGCCCAATCGCCCCGATGTATGTTTTCTCATCAACCTTTAGCGATTCATTCTGCTTATACTGATCCGCGAGCACCTTATAGCTACGATCCCCTTTTGCTCCAAAAGCCACCACAGAAAATGTAAGTGTCAAAATAAGGAGTCGAAAAAAATAAGACATATTACCACCTCCAAGGGAACTCTACACCAGTACCTCCAACAAAAGATAACACCATCTTTAGGAATTATTATCGCGAGGGATTCCCTGATAGGATAAAAATCCACCCGCATCCCCTCCTGTGGGGCCTAATTCAACAATCCAATCGGAAAGTCGAATAATATCAGGGTGGTGTTCAACAATGATGACGGTATTGCCAAGATCAGTCAATCGGCGCAAAAGATTCCAAAGAATTTGGATATCCTTAAGATGAAGGCCCGTCGTTGGTTCATCCAATAAGTACAATAGGCCTTCTTTTTTGCTTTTAGAAAGTTCCGCAGCAAGTTTCATTCGTTGCGCTTCTCCACCGCTTAACGTCGTCGCCGATTGCCCTAGGCGTAAATATCCTAATCCGACTTCGCAAAGTATCTGAAGGGGTTTCAAAATTTTCATTTGATCTTTAAAAAATTCACAAGCGTCATCAATACGCATATCGAGGACATCCGCAATGTTCTTCCCTTTAAACTCAACCGTAAGCGTTTCTTGGTTATACCGTTTGCCCTTACATTCTTCGCACTCTTCCCATACGTCAGAAAGAAAATGCATTTGAATCGCGACAGAGCCCCGGCCTTCACACGCGGCACAGCGACCCCGAGCCGAATTGTAACTAAAGCGCCCGGCATCAAAACCCTTGACCTTCGAAATTTCCATTCGAGCAAATAGTTGACGAATCGGTTCCAATACTCCTGTGTAGCTCGCAGGGGTTGATCGCGGAGTTCCAGAAATGGGGT